>JBNMNW010000210.1:0-10449 GCA_051278165.1 Planctomycetota bacterium
TGCCGAGAACGCGCCGACTGGCCTCGTACGGGGCGAGTTGGTGGTGAAGTTGAACCACCCGCTGATCAAAGAAAAGCGCATCGTGTTTAATGGGTTCGTTCGCTAGCGAACGGACGGCTTCGGGTTTGTTCGCTAGCGAACGGACGGCTGTTTTGTTTGGGTTCGTTCGCTAGTCAGCGAACCCACGGCAGTCCAGAGTTCTTAGCCGTGAACTCAAGCAACCGATCCCGAGTAGGCGCAGGGCGCCGCCGGGTCGCATGGCAAACGCAGACGTAAGTATCGCTGTCGCGTTGGCCGCCGAGCATGGGTATGGTGCGTTCTCCTCCGAGAGCGTCTCCTATGGGCCGACAAGACCTTCCAAGCGCATTCTCCGAAGACGAACTTCGCGCATTCATGAAGGCCATTCTGGCCGACGTGCACGCCCTCGAGCGCATGCTCGACGAAGATCGCTTTGAAACCGGTATCCGTCGTATCGGTGCTGAGCAGGAGATGTTCTTGCTCGATCGCCATGGTCGGGCCTGGAACGGCGCCGAGCAGATGATGCAGGCGCTCAAGCACAAGCAGTTCACCTATGAACTGGCTCAGTTCAACCTTGAGGCGAACCTCGAGCCTCAGTTGTTCGGCGGCAAGTGCTTGTCGAAGATGGAGACCGAGCTGACGGATCTGCTGCAGTTGGCGCGGCGCGAGGCTGAGGCGCAGGGCGGGGGCATCGTGCTTGCCGGCATCCTGCCAACGCTGCGGCGGTCGGACTTGACGATCGACAGCATGGTCCAGAACCCGCGCTACCTGGCTCTGAATGATGCCATGGCGCGGCTTCGCGGCGGCGAGTTTCAGTTCCGCATCAAGGGAGTCGACGAGTTCGATATGACGCATGACAACGTCATGCTCGAGTCGTGCAACGCTAGCTTTCAGGTGCACTTCCAGGTCGGTCCCAAAGAGTTCGCCAAGCTCTATAACACCGCGCAGGCGATTACCGCGCCGGTGCTGGCGGCTGCAACCAATTCACCGGTGTTGCTTGGCCAGCGGTTGTGGCGCGAAACTCGCGTGGCCTTGTTTCAGCAGTCGGTCGATTCCCGTTCGGCCGCGCATCAGCTGCGCGGTCGGCGCCCGCGGGTCAGTTTCGGTGACGGTTGGGTGCGTGACTCCGTGCTCGAGATCTTCCGAGAAGACATCGCGCGCTTCCGCGTGATGCTTGCGAGCGATCTCGACGAGGATCCCGAAGCCGTGCTCGATCGTAATGGGGTTCCGGAGATGAACGCACTGCGACTGCACAACGGCACGGTGTATCGCTGGAACCGCGCTTGCTACGGCATCAGTGAAGGCAAGCCGCACCTGCGCATCGAAGCGCGCGCGTTTCCGTCAGGTCCGAGCCCGGTTGATGAGATGGCGACCGCAGCGTTCTACTTTGGCTTGATGGCATCGGTGAGCCATGAGTTCGACGACGTCAGCAAAGTGATGTCGTTCGACGACGCCAAGGGCAACTTCGTTGCGGCCGCGCGGCTTGGTCTACAAGCCAATCTGACTTGGTTCCACGGTCGTGAATACACGGCGCAAGATTTGATCCAGAACGTCTTGTTGCCAAAGGCGCGCGAAGGCCTGCAGAATGCCAAGGTCGATACCGGCGACATCGATCGGTACCTCGGCATCATTGGCGAACGATGCTCGCGTGGCCGCACCGGTTCGCGGTGGCTGCTCGATTCGATGAGTTCGATGGGGGAGAAGGGCACCAAGGATCAGCGCATGACGGCGTTGGTGCGCGCGATGCAGAAGCGTCAGGAAGCTCTCGAACCTGTGCACACATGGGACCTCGCCGATACCGGCGAGTTCGAGGGTTGGAAGGAGAGCTACAATCTGGTCGGTCAATTCATGACGACCGACCTGTTCACCGTGCACCCCGAAGACGTCGTCGATCTTGCTGCGAGCTTGATGGATTGGCGTCATATTCGTCACGTGCCGGTCGAGGACAACAACGGCAAGTTGGTCGGGTTGGTGTCGCACCGCACACTCTTGCGCATGGTTGGTCAGGGCTTGCGCGGCAGCGAGCGCACTCCGGTGGCCGTCAAGGACATCATGATCAGCGACCCGGTGGCGGTGACGCCGAGCACCCCAACTCTAGAAGCCATTGAGAAGATGCGTGAGCACCGCATCGGCAGCTTGCCCGTTGTCGAAGACGGTCGCTTGGTCGGCATCATTACCGAGCGTGACTTGATTCGGGTGGCAGCGATGCTGTTTGAGAAGCATCTGCGCGAGAACGATACCGAATGACGGGCTTTGTGGCGGCAACCACGATAGATCCTGAACCTACTATGAAGCGCGAGCTCGGACGATGGGACTCCGGGCAGCCCGGCCCGACGCTACTGGTAACCGGTGGCGTGCATGGCAACGAACCGGCCGGGGTGTTCGCGGCACAGCGTGTGCTTGCGCAGCTGCAAGAGCGTGCTCCAGAGATCCAGGGCCGCTTCGTTGCCTTGGCTGGCAACCTTGCAGCGCTTGGTAAGAACCGACGGTTCTTGTCGCGCGACCTGAACCGCAGTTGGGATCAAGAGGCTCTCGCGGTCAACCGGGCACGTGACGAGCAGGAGCGTTCGCCCGAGGATCGGGAGCAGCTGGACCTGATAGCGTGCTTCGTCGAGGTCGAGCGATCTGCGTCGGGTCCGTTGGTCTATGCCGACTTGCACACCTCCTCTGCCGAAGGTTCGCCGTTCTTGTGCCTCGCCGACACCATCGACAATCGCCGGCTCGCTTTGACTACCGGCGTGCCGATCATACTCGGGATTGAGGAGACGATTGCAGGTGCGTCGCTCGAGTGGTTTGCCGATCGCGGCATCATGGCGTTCGCCGTGGAAGGTGGTCAGCACGAGAGTGAAGCAGCGATTGCGAACCATGAAGCGGTGCTATGGGGTCTGCTGGTGCAGCTCGGCATGCTGCCAGAAAGCTTTGTCGACCTCGCACCGCACCGTGAACGTCTGCGCCAGGCGGTTGGTTCCGCGCCGCCAATCGTCGAGATCGTGCATCGCCACGTGATTGCGCCGAGCGATGAGTTCCGGATGGAGCCAGGCTTCGTCAACTTTGCCGAGGTCGCAAAGGGGCAGCTACTCGCCAACGATCGCGGTGGTGAGATTCGCGCCAAGCACAAGACGCATGTGATGCTGCCGCTGTATCAAGAACTCGGCGACGACGGCTTCTTCTTGGCGCGCCGTGTGCGGTGGTTCTGGTTGTGGCTCGCCAAGTTGTTGCGTACCTTCCACGTAGCCGCGCTGCTGCCTCTGATGCCTGGGATCCGGCGCGACCCTAACGATCACGACACGATGTTGGCGAACCCAAGCGTTGCGCGATGGTTCGTCGTCGAAGTGTTTCACCTGCTGGGGTTCCGCAAGGAAACGGAGCGGTTTGGCTGTTTGGCGTTCCGTCGGCGTAGTTCGCGCCGCGTCAACCGAACCCTCTAAGGCGCGTGTCGGCGGATGCCCGCGTGGCTTCGTGATGCGTCTAAGGCCTGATCCTCATCGCCGGCAGCTACCGATGGCAGTCTAGCTTTGCGCGAGGTCATAGAAGCCTCGGTCGTGCACCTGCGGGCATAGGTCTGGCGGCAGGAGTAGCGTGCGCGCCCCCCAGATCTCGGTGAATACGCGGTATTTGAGCGCGGTCTGGTCGATGTAGTCGACACCGTCGCTGCCACCTGTGCCGATGCGCCGGCCAATGACACGTTCGACCATGCGCGCATGACGTTGGCGGAACACCAGCGACGCTTGCTCGCACTCGATCAAGCCGTCGATGATCTGGCCCGGCCAACTCAGTAGCGGCAACTCGCGGTTGCTGTCGACGAACAGGATGGCGGCGCGCAACCTGCGAATGAACGCGCGGCTGTCATCGGCCACGTCTTCGGCTTCAAGGTGCCGCTTGGCGCCGCGCAGTTGGCCGCAGTAGCGGTCGCGCAATCGCTCTTCGTCTTCCTTGGAGAGTGCCTGCACCGAGATGGCGTGTTGCATGGCGCGCTCATGCAGTTGTTCATGGCCGCGGTAGTACTGCTCGACCCACTCTTGTACGGTCTGTTCGTCGTTGTCGTCGCCCGGCAGGCTGCCCTGGATCGGGGTGCGGTAGAGCCAAGAGTTGACGGCGTCCTTCAACGTCGGGGTGTCTTCGATGCGCCGCATGACTCGCGCGTGTGCTGGCGAAGGCGAACCGTCATGGCTGCGCAGGGCGTCGAGGTAGCTACCTTCCTTGCCGAACGGAATGCGGTTCTCGTCTTGCAGTCCCATCAAGACTTCCATCTCGCGCATCTGAGCCGATTGGAAGCCGCTCGCCGGGTTGAGCTTGTCGCGGAACATCAGGTAGTCCTGGGTTCCCATGGTCTCCATCAGTTTGAACTGCTGGGCCGCGAGTTCGAAGCACATGGTGATGCGCTTGAGGCTCTGGGTTGCGCCGGCGAGCGCGTCCTCTGGCACTCGCGGTTTGGCAAACAGGTCGCGGGCGGTGACGAGCTCACGCAGGATCAGTTTGAACCACAGCTCATCGATCTGGTGGATGACGATGAAGCGCACCTCGTCGTTGCTGAGGTCGCTCTCGCTGGCGTCAACGCCGCTCTGCAGCGACAGCAATTGTTCGACGCGGATGTAGTCCCAATAGTTGGCCTTCTTGGCTGGCATGAACGGAATCTAACCGCGTTGCCGCCAACTGCCATACGAGGGTTGGTTCCCGTGAACTTTGCTTCCGGTCAGGCCCAGGTTAGCTGGCCATGCTGACCTGGCCATGCAATTTGGCCCCCGGAGTATCAAGCGGCCAGGCTCTGGCCCCGCATTAGCGGGACGAGAGGTTGAAGTTGACGGTCGCGCGGTCTTGGCCGGGGCTAACGATCAACTCTTTCGCGCTCTGCTTCATGTCCAGCAGGGCCATGAATGGACTGTCGGCCGAGTGTCGTGCTGCCGTGACCTTGTAGGTGCCCGGCGGCACGCGCTTCAGCATGATGAAGCGACCGTCGCCGTCGCTGAGCGACTTGGTGCTGAACAGGCGGCGCGCAGCCGCAGCCATCGCTTCGGGCGTGTTCGGCTGCGCGGTCGGCACCGCCTGGCCTGCTGGGGCAGGGATCGAAATGACGACCTTGACCTGACCAGCTGGGCTGCCGTCGACCGTCGTGATGCCTTCGATCAGCGTGCCCTTCAGTAGCTGGATGACGCCGGCATCGATGACTTCGCCTTCCTGGGTCAGCTTGATGTCGACCTGCGAACCTTCGCAGTAATTTGGGTGCGAGACTCGCAGCATGTAGTCGGCATAAGACAGCTTGGAGATGCGGAAGCGACCCTGCCTGTCGGTCGTGACGTTGCGCGACGTGTGCTTCTCCGGGATCATTGCG
This sequence comes from Planctomycetota bacterium, assembly GCA_051278165.1. Classification (GTDB taxonomy): domain Bacteria; phylum Planctomycetota; class UBA1135; order UBA1135; family UBA2386. Next base: position 5,348 of record JBNMNW010000210.1, read on the forward strand.
CGGAACATCTCGAAGATGCCGGTGTTCGCTGCGAGGCCGGCGTTCATGTCGGAGGCGACGGTCGCGCCTGCGACGGGCTGGCCTTGGTCGTCGATGACCGTGCCAGTGATTTCACCGCCCAACGTCAACACGACCGTGACCTCGATCGGGTCGGCGCCTTGCTCGACAGTGAAGGGTTCCGACAGCGTCTTGGCGTGGTTGGCCTCCGTCAACTGGAAGCGGAACATGCCCGATGGTAGGCCGTCGATCATGGCCCACTCGCCGCGATAGCTGCCTGGGTTGATGGTGCGATCCGGGAAGTCGATGACGTTGCCGATGTTGTTCGGGTTGTTCGGGAACGAACGCTTCAGGCTCAAGCGGTAGCTCTTGATGGCCCGGCCCTTCGCGGTCAACACCTTCAGTCGCACACTGCCGCGCTTGGGCATGACCACCTTGTGGTCTTCGTCCGTCAGCACGAGTGGCACGTCGACATCGGCGAAGCGCTTGGCCGAGACTTGCAGTCGGTAGGGGCCGCCGCGCAGCGCTGCGAACTCGAACTCGCCTTCATCATCGCAGTAGACGGTTTCCGTCTGCGGCGTCTTGGTGCTGAGGCCAGTCGCAACCACCTTGGCGCCGGTGATGCGTTCGCCGCTATCGTCGACTACGACGCCGGTGATGGTGCGGCCGCGCTCGATCTCAAGGTTGAATTGGTTGGGGGCGTCGACGCGGATCTGCTGGCTGAGTAAGTTCGTTGCCGCATAGCCTGCAGCTTCGACCTTCAGATTGACCAGTCCAGTGCGCGGAGCGTTGTCGAAGCGGAAGTTGCCGCCGTCGTCGGTTAGTACCTGAATGCCGTTTTCGCGACCGGGCGTCGCCGACATGGCATGGGTGCGGTTGCTCGAGTTTAGGTAGACGGTCGCGTTGCCGACCCCGGCCTTCGAAAGCAATTCGATGACGCGGCCTTGCACCACCAAGCCTTCATCAAGCTGGAGGTCGCCAGCGTCATGCCAGTCGCCACTGCGAAACTTGAGCGGTGACCTGGCGATCTCTGGGTGGGCGTCGCTGACGACGCGCAGGTCGACGCTCTGGCCGGCCTTGAGTACGCCGAGGGCAAACGAGCCATCTTCGAACGTGACCGAGGTCGCGAGCGGCGGCGACACCTGACCGGTCTTGTTCTTCAAGAACATGTCGATCGGGTTGGCCATCGCGTTCTCGAGCAACATCACGGTCACGCCGACGGCGGGCTGTCCGTTGGGCAAGAAGACCTTTCCCTTCACTCCTTGCTCAGCATCCGCGTGGGCGTTGCCGATTGCGCCGGACGCCTCGATTCGCTGTGGCTGGCGTACAGGGTTGCCGGGATCGGCCTTGGCCGTGTCTGGAGTCGGGGCCTTCGTCACGGCCTCAGGTGTGCCACCATTCGGTGGCGCACCCGGTAGAGATACGGGCGTGACTTCGCCTTGGTTGAGGAGGTAGAAGGCCCCGCCAGCCGCGGCAGCGACGAGCAGAAGGGGAAGGGCAAGCTTGGCGACGTTAGACACGGGAATCAGTCTGAAGACAGGGTTTCAGTTTGCAGCAGGAACGTTCACGTCGTGTTCCACGACATCCTGCCCGGCGGGCACGAAGAAAGTGGTCGACGAACGTTTCAGCTGCAACAGTTGTTGGAAGATCTCTGAGTCGGGTGAGGTGGAGCCAGCTACTGCGGCATGCAGTTCATAGCTACCCGGCGGTATCCGACGAGTGAAGCGGTAGCGACCTTCCCCATCCGTTACAGTTTCTAGACGGAGCGACTTATCGGCAGGTGTGGCCTGTGGAGTGGTGAGCAGCACCTTCATCTGTCCCGCAATGCGGCCCTCAGTCATTGCAAAGCCCGTGACGACGCTGCCATGGATCATTGTGATCGGCGGTAACGTCTTTTGAAAAGGTTGCTTACAGTCGATTTGTTTGACGAAAACGCGGCACGCCTCCGGGTGGTCAATCTGCAATTGATAGGTCGTCAGCGCCATGCGTTCGAACTGAAAGAAGCCGTTACTGTCCGTGGTTCGGCTTGCTTCGGTGATGCGTTTTGGCATCCAGCGGTCCATCATTCGCAGCATCGGGCTGTCCGGCATCGTGCCTGGTGATTGCGTGATGACGGTGGCGCCGACGATTGGCGCCCCACGGCTGTCGATCACCCGCCCACGCAGGCTGCTACCAGCCGTGACGGTGACTTCCGTGCGCTGCAAGGTTCCTGGCTGCTGCGGTGTGGGCGTTCCAGGCGCGGCGCCAGGGAGTTGCGGGGCCCGGAATCTCAGCGGCAGGGAGTAGCTCTTGGCGAAGCCTTCGGCCTGGACGACGCATACATACGTGCCGTCGGGCACGTTGTGGATCACCGCGAAGTCGGTGTTGCCGTCGAGTCGCACCCGCAGATCCCGCACTTCGTGGATCGAACCGAGGGTGCCGGTGGCCAGTGCCTGTGCATCAAGCGGGGCGTTGAGATCCTTCGGAAAGAACCGCCGCAAGCCGACACGGTACTTACGCAGCACGCGCCCGGTTGGAGCCAGCGCGGTCACGTGGATGCGATTCTGCGGCACCATGGTCAGGTGTACCGCTTGGCCTGGCTGGACCTGGCTCTGCTCGGTCGCAGCGAAACCGGGCGCAGTCGCCTTCACGGTGTGAGGCTGCGCGCGCAGGCCTTGCAGCAAGAACGCACCACGCTCATCACTGAACGTGACCAGCGGTGGCAGGTTGGCTTGCTTGGGCCACGCTTCGATGCGGGCATTGCTAATGGCGAGGCCAGTGCTGGTGCGCACGTCGCCAGCCAAGGTTTTTCCTGGTGGCAGTTCGAAGTCGACTTGTACCGGTGCGTTGCTGTTGAGTTCGATATCTTGTTTGACGATGCGCGCGAAGCCGGGCGCCAGCGCCGTCACTAGCACGACGCCGCTCGCAGGAGCGTGCTGGAGTTCGTACTCGCCGTTCGCATTGACGTTGGTCATCAGCGTGCCCGATTCGCCAGGCAGGGCGCGCAAGGCAGCGTCTGCAAACGCGCCGCCACTCGAGACGGTGACGGTAGCTTGTGGAACCGGCATGCCGAACTGGCCTTCGATCGTGACCCGGCCGCGGATCGTTGTGCCGTTGCGCAGGATCAACTCACCGAGGTCATGCCACGAGTTCTTGAGCAACCGCAGTCCGGTGATGCGCACGGTGGCGTGGCGACGCGACAGTAAGAAGAGGTCGTAGGTCTTGTTCTGGGCAACCGGCAAGCCGACTGCGAACGTGCCATCTTGGCCGGTTTCGGCGCTCGCCATGGGAGCCAACAGGTGGGGCTGTTGTTGGACCAGATGCAGCAGAATTGGGTCGTTGCTGGCACTCTCGACCAAGTAGATCGTCACGCCCGTCAGCGGTCGACCATTCGCATCGACGGTGGTGCCGCGCAGCCCTTGGGGCTCGCTGCTGCTGTCAGGGGCGGTGGTGCGAATCAGTTCTGGAACGGGCATGCGATCGCCGCCGGAACTGACGGCTGGCTCGATCTTGGCAGCGGTGTTGTCGCCAGCTTGTTGGCTGGCGCTACTGCTGCCATTGCCGTCGAGGCCAGTGCGGCCGAGGTTGGTGGGGGCATCCGTCACGTCGCTTGGCCATGCAAACGCAACGATCACTGCGAGGCACAGTGCGATGGTTGGCACAAGCCAGGTTGCTTTGGATCGAGTGGTAGCCGGGTCGGACATGTGATTGAGATTACCGTAGGGCGATATCGGTTGGATGGCGCGCATCCGACGCACACGTCTGCGGATTCTTCCGCAATCGACGCTGTCAAAAACGGCGATGCGTACAGCGAATCCGTTGCGCCGTTCTGAATAGCTTTCCCCAATCGCGCGCACTGTTGCATCCGCCTTCTTCATCAATGAAATCCCTGACCTCTCCTCAGAAGGTCTCGCGTAAGGGCCGCTATCCATGCGTCTTCAAATCCCCCTTCGCATCGCGCTTTTGTTCAGTGCGGTCATGCTTGTAGGTCCGCTGTCGCAAGTGATGGCGCAGCACCACTTGAGCGGCCTCACCCAGCCAGTGCAGTCGGCTCCCAACGGTGCGTGGTTCGACAGTGGCTGCGGCGGTCACAACGGCAATCCCGTCACGGTTTCAGTTTCGCCAGTCATGCGGCCTGGGTTTCGTAGCTCGGTTCGCATCGACAACTTGCCGGCCAATACTCCTTCGATGCTGTTGGTGGGCGTAAGTCCACATGATTGGCTCGGTCTGCCGCTGCCGCTGCCGCTCGATTCGCTTGGCCTGACAGGCTGCAACCTGTCGGTTTCGCCGGAGATGACGCTGTTGTTCTTGGCGGGTAGCTCTGCCACCGCGCCGACCACGGCGTTGTTCACCGTGCCGAACAATCCGGCGATCGCGGCGCATCCACTGTTCTTCCAAGTCATGTTCGACCAGCCCGGTCTCAACCCGGCTGGCGTTGGCATTGGGCGTGGCTATGCCACTCGGATCACGCCGCAGGTGACGCTCACGGCGATGCGCTCATCGCTCACGCAGCACGGCATCACGTTCCAGTTTGCGCAACCTGTAGCGACCGGCCAATTCGTCAATGGTGATTGGTTCGTGGTCGGCCCGGCAACGTTGGTTGGCATGACGCCGCCGTGCGCGACGGTCAACGGCCGTGTCATCAACGGCGCGATGATCAATCCGGACTCGTCGACCCAAAACCAGGGCTACGACAGCACGCTGTTCGATCCGCAGCACTACAGCAACAGTCGCAACGCGGCGTGGAACCTGTCCGCCGCCAATCCGCTGCAACTGCAGACAAACTCGAGTTTGGTCAAGGCGATCAGCAATGCGAACACGTCGTTGTTGCCCGCGTTGCAGACGTGCGCGGTGCTGACCGTGCTCGCCGCAGTGCCGCCGTCGGGTTCGTTTCGGCCGCCCTACGCCGGCATCGATCACGCCGTGCGCTACGACGCCCAGATGATCGATTGGTCGAAGCTACTTTCGCTGGTGCCAGCGGTCGGCGTGCCGAGCGTTGCGAATGTGATCTCCGGCTTCAAACGTCCTTGGCTCGATCATGCGCCAGGTTGGGCGACCCGCTACCTGCATCCGGCGGACAACATGCCTGACTACGGGCGTGATTTGGCGTCGACCTACAATGAAGC
>JBNMNW010000211.1:0-10447 GCA_051278165.1 Planctomycetota bacterium
CGCCAGACCTTCCCGCATCCCCGCGCCGCTCGCTCACCAGCAGCGTTGTCCGGATCTGCGTACTGTACCCGGTACAAACCACAGGTCCGCGGAACGCGGACCTGTGGTTTGTACCGGGTACAGTACGCAGATGGCCGCCAGACAATTCGCGGGCTAGCGGTGTACGCCGGGGGCTTCTAGGCCGGTCTTCTCGACCCACTCGACGTAGCTGCCGGGGTAGTGGTCGGCTGGTTCGCCGCGCATGCAGGCGCTGACGTCGAGCACCTTGTTGGCTAGACCGCGCAAGAACGTGCGGTCGTGGGAGACGAAGATCATCGTGCCTTCGAAGGTGCGTAGCGTTTTGACGAGCATCTCCTTCGTGTCGAGATCGAGGTGGTTGGTCGGTTCGTCCAACACCAAGAAGTTTGGTGGGTCGAAGAGCATCAGTGCCAGCACCAGGCGCGACTTCTCACCACCGCTGAGGGTGGCGACGCGCTTTTCGTGGTCGTCGCCGGAGAAGCCGAATGCGCCTAATAGCGTGCGCTTGGCGCCGATGGACTCGAGGTTGAACTGCTGGTCGATCTGTTCGTAGACGGTCAGAGTGGGGTCGAGCAGGTCAAGGGATTGCTGGGCGAAGTAACCCATCTTGACGCTGCCGAGTTTGACGTTGCCGCCGTCTGGCTCGAGGTGGCCGGCGATCATCTTGAGCAATGTGGTCTTGCCGGAACCATTCTGGCCCATCACGCACCAGCGCTCGCCGCGCTGCACCTCGAAGTCGAGGCCAGCGTAGATGCGCTTCTTGCCATACGCCTTGTCGACGCCCTGCAACTTGACGATGTCATCACCACTGCGTGACGGCTGGCGGAACTGGAACGAAACCACCTCGCGCTTACGCGGCGGCTCGAGCTGATCGATTTTGTCGATCTTCTTCTGCTTGCTCTGTGCCTGCGCGGCCTTTGCGACGTGCGCGCCGAAGCGGTCAATGAACCGCGTCATCTTGGCAATCATCGCTTGCTGACGTTCGTAGGCTGCTTCCTTCTGGGCGCCGCGCACTTCCTGCTCGCGCATCATGAAGTCGTAGTCGCCGCCGTAGGAGATGAACTGGCCATCGTCGACGTCGATGATGCGGTGCACGACGCGGTTCATGAAATCGCGGTCGTGGCACGTCATCAGCACGGCGGCCTTGGTGCTGTTCAAGAACTGCTCGAGCCAGAGAATGGACTCGATGTCGAGGTGGTTGGTCGGTTCGTCGAGCAGCAGCACGTCGAAGTTGCCGAGCAGCACCTTGGCCATGCCGACGCGCATCTTCCAACCGCCGGACAGTGCGCCGACGTCGCCGGCGATCTGCTCATCGTCGAAGCCGAGGCCGTGCAGCACTTCCTTAGCCTTCGGTTCGAGTTCGTAACCGCCGCTGTCTTGATACTCGCCTTGGATCTCGCCATAGCGCTCCAAGATCTTCTCCATCTGGTCCGCCTTGTCAGGGTCAGACATGTCCGCTTCGAGTTGCTGGATCTCGTGGTGCAAGGCACCAGCGCGACCGCTGCCAGCAATCGCTTCATCGATGACGGCCTTGCCCGACATCTCACCGACGTCCTGCTTGAAGTAGCCAAGCGTCAGGCGCTTCGGCAGCACCACGTCACCTTCGTCCGGCGGATCCTCACCGACGATCATGCGGAACACGGTCGACTTGCCGGCGCCGTTGGGGCCAGTCAATCCGACCCGCTCACCGGGGTTGAGTTGTAGCGAGGCGTCGACGAACAGGATCTGGTGTCCGTGACGCTTGTTGATTCCGCTCAGGGTGATCATTGGGGGCGCCGACCATAGCGATGCCCTCAGGCTGGGACAAACGACCGCTGAAAGACCGGCTAGTCCGCGGGCATCGCATGGGGCGGCAATTCACCGTTGGCACCGGCCAGATCATCCGCTGCAGTCTTGCTGAATACGTGCCCGCAAGAACTTCCAGCATCTCGGCGCCGCTTGCTCACCAGCAGCGTTGTCCGGATCTGCGTACTGGATCTGCGTACTGTACCCGGTACAAACCACAGGTCCGCGTTCCGCGGACCTGTGGTTTGTACCGGGTACAGTACGCAGATCCGCAGCCCGGCGTCGTCGTTGGTGCCGGACTTCGTGGGGGTGGCGAAGCTACTTTAGCTTGTTGGTGGTGCTGGACTGGCCGTCGTGCACGACGATGTTGCCGTTGTGGGTCTCGACGTATAGGCGGCCATCGGTTTGTGCTTCGCCTAGGCGGCAGCGCACGCTGCGACGTTTGATGGTCGCTTCGTGAATCGTTGATGGGGTCTTGATGCGGCCGTTGTGCGTGGAGGTCTCTAGCCAGCAGTGGGCGTTGTCGGACACTTCGATGACGATGTCGCCGTTGTGTGACGTGATGCGGCCGTCGAGGTCTTCGGTCGATGTGATTGCCATTTTGACCTCGCCGTTGTGCGTCTCGACCCAGGTCATCTTGTTTCGCGACGTGCCGCGCACATCGCCGTTGTGCGTTTCGATGCGAACGGGGCCAGTCGTGCCGTTGCTGTTGATGTCGCCGTTGTGGCTCACGAGATTCAGCGCGAGGTGCTCGGGCACCTGCATCGTGAACGTGAACGACGGCGAACGGTTGTTCATGGCCGCCCGCGGGTAGTCACCGAAGATGCGTAGTGTGTCGCCGTCCGCGCCTTGTCCAACTGCTAGGCGCTCGAGGTTGCTGTCAGCCTCTGCCTGCGTGTGGCCGCGCACCTTGATTTCGGCGATGACGTGGAGCGAGTCGCCAGCTTCACCGCGAGTGACGTTGATGTCGCCGTTGTGCGTCTTGCAGTCCAGCGTGGATGCTTGTGCGAGTGGCACTTCGAGCTCAACGGTCTTGGCGGCTACGAAGCGGGGGTAGGAACACGCCACTGCGAACAGTGGCACGACGAGTAGGGCTTTGCGCATGGTTGGATGACCTCTGTGGCAGGCGTGCCCTACGGCCTGCCCCGAGAAGATTGCGAATTGACTCTAGAGTCCCGTCACGACGCGCTGGAACTTGACGACAAGCTGCGGTGCGTTGGCGGCTTCCCTGGAGAAGAACCGCTTCGCCGAGAGGGTCATCTCGTTGCCGATGAGGATCCAGCCGTTGTTGGTCGTTCCGCCAATCCAGGCCGTTACGTCTGCCGCCAGGTCAGTGGAGGTGTCGCTTCCCGCGACATTGACCGCCATCGTGCCCGTGGCACCGACGACGAAGTCACCGCCCGCCGATCCCCACACAAGCGCACCGGGAGCCGTTCTCCGGTCGTTCCAGGTCGCACCGCTGCCCGCTGCTGCCGCACCAATGCCCGATGAGCCCACGGCAGCGTTGGTTGACCCCTCGGTCCAGGCTGCGTTGAGTCTGTGGAAACTGATGGTCTCGGCTCCGGTCGCCTGCGGCGTATCCGAGGTGAGGGTGATCGTGGCCTCGTTGATCGTAGGAGCCGGACTAGTCGGGATTCCGGTGAGTGGGAACTGCAGTAGTGCCCGGCGGAAGGTGGTGCTGGCGGTTCCGGCGGTCTTGCCTACGACAAAGCGTGCGCCGGCGCCGTTGCTGTTGCTGTTGCCCGCGAGTTCTTGGTAGATCGTGGTGTCTGCGTTGGCGTTCAGCGTGGCAGTTTCTTCGAACGGAACGACGGTCACGTTGACTGAGGAAACCGCTGTCGGTTGGCCGCCCGACGCGGTCACGGTCACGGTGTAAGTGCCCGGGGTGCTCAGCGGCGGGTTGGGCGTCGTTGTGTAGGTGTGCTGCGCGGTTTGACCGGTGGTCGAGTTGCCGTCGCCGAAGTCCCAGGCGTAGTTCGTGAATCCGCCCGTGGCCGCGAAATCCAGCTGCTCGGTCGCGTATCGCGCGGTCACGTCCGCACCCATGTACTTAATGGTGAAGCTGACGTTGCTGATCGGTGTGATCGTTGTCATCGCCGTGTCCGTGCCGCCTGGTCCGGTCGCGGTCAGGGTCGCGGTCAGCGTTCCTCCGACCGAGTAGGTGTTCGACGTCGTCTGGCCGGTGCCCATGCTGCCATCGCCGAAGTCCCACGAGTAGCTGGTGGCGCCAGTCGTTCCGGACGCGTCGAAGTTGACGAGCAACGGCGCGTTGCCGGTAGTCGGTGTCGCCGTGAAGCTCGCCACGACGGGTGTGAAAACGGAGACGAAGTTGGTCTTGGTCTCCGTTGTTGAGCCAGCGACGTTGGTAGCCGTCAGCACCACCGTGTAGGTCCCGACCACGGTGTAGGTGTGCAGCGGGTTCTGCTGTGTCGACGAGTTGCCGTCGCCAAAGTCCCACAGCCAGCTGGTTGGGTTCTCGGTCGATGTGTCCGTGAATTGCACGGCGAGCGATGCGGGACCGCTCGTTGGCGTGGCGCTGAAGTCGGGCACTGGTGCGCTGGCGACTGTGACCACGAAGTCCGTCTTGGTGACTTGGTCACTGCCGGCGTCGTTACTGGCGGTCAACTTGACCGTGAAGGAGCCGGTCGTCGCGTAGGTGAAGTTCGGGCTTTGCTCGGTCGAGTCGACGGTGCCGTCGTTGTCGAAATCCCATTGCCACGCGGTTGGCGTGCCGACTGAGATGTCGGTGAACTGCACCGCGAGCGGGATCAGGCCGCCGGTCGGTGTCGCCGTGAAGTCGGCGAGCACACCGAACGTCTCGTCGAGGAACGCGACCATCAGGTCGGTCGAGTCCGGCGTGCCGAGGTTGGTCGCTGCCGTCGTGTAGGTTGCGAAGCCAACGCCAAAGGCGCTGCTGGCAGACGAGAATGAGCCGAAGCACGGGTTGGTCGAGTCGCCATCGCCGTCAACGGATTCAATCGTCGTCATGCTAAAGCGGTATGGCAGCACGGTTCCTGCCAGTGCTTGCGTGACGTCGACGAGGAAGACGTCGGTCGAGCCGTTGAGGTCGTTCGGGCGCAAGAAGTCGATGTTGGTCGCGTCCGACTCGAACGCGATGTTCGCGCCATCGGCGGCAATCACCGGGTTGCGTGCCGAGCCGTCGCCGATCACCGTGGCCTTGGTCGACAGCTGCTGGTTGAGCAGTGTCGAGATGGCGGTGTTGCTGTCGAAGACGTAGACGTTGGTTGCCGCGGTCAGTGATGGCGCGAGGTCGGTCTTGTCCGATTCGAACGCGACCAACGTGCGGCCGCCGGGTGAGGCGAAGATGCTGGCATTGCGGCTTGCGCCGCCGCTGCCTTGAGCACCTGCGGAGGTGAGGCTGGCGCGCATCTTCACGAATGGTCCAGTGCCGCCGCTGATGTCCGTGTAGTAGACATCGCACACGCCGTTGGTGTCGCCACCGATCAAGTCCGTTGCATCGGACTCAAACGCGATGGCGCGACCGGCCGCGGCGATCGCGGGGTTGGTGCTGCCACCGTTGAGGCCACTGATGCCCTGGTCTCCAGCTTGATGGCTGATGAGTTCGGTGCTGTTCGTGACGATGTTGCGGAGGTAGATGTCTGCCTCGTTGGCCGCATTGCCATCGGTGAAGGGCGAGACGAGGTCCGTCGCGAGCGATTGGAACGCAATCAAGTTGCCGTCCGCGCCGCCGACCGAAGCCATCGTCGATGCACCATCGCCAACCGTGATGCCGCCGTTGACGGCGCTGACCAACGTGGTGTTGCCGTTGACGACAAGATCGAGGTTGCCGAACGAATCCGAGATCAAATCCACCGCGGTGCGGAAGATGTCGGTCGCGCCGTTGGTGTCGCTGGCGATCAGGTTGGTCGCATCCGATTCGAACACGATGAACATCGTGCCAACGCGACCGGGTGCCGAGAAGCCGCTGTTTGCAACCCAAGTGACGTGCGGTCGCGACGAAGCGCCATTGCCAGATGCGGCCAAGTTGGCCGCGCGGCTGACCAGCGTGATGTCGCAGACCGCGTCGGCCGCCGTCGTCACGTAGCCGCTATCTGTCCACTCTTCGATCTGCTGAAGGAACACTGGCGAACCGCCGGGAACCGTGCGAATCACCCCGTCGCGATCGGAAGCTTCGTCAATGCCGTCGTGGTCATCGTCCGCCACGCCGTTGCGACCGCCGCGGGTCGGCAGCACGCCGGAATCGAGTGCCCACAGGACGCGCGGATCGGTGATGAAGTGACGCGGTTCGTCGACCGGCACGTTGCCAGCTGCGATCGCGAGTTCTAGCACGGTCTTGGTGCGGAGGTCGAACGACACCGCTGGCGCTTGCCAGTCCTTGACCGGGAACGTGGTGTCGGCGCTGTTATGGCATTCGGCGCAGGCTTCCGGCGAGTTGTTCGGGAACGAGGCGCCTGTCGCTGGGCCGAGGTGTGGCTGGAAGCCGCCGCTTTGCATCGAGGTCGCCGACGACAGGAAGGCTTCCGAATCGTTTGCCTGCATGCTGTGGCACGTCGCGCAGCGCGGATGCCGGAACTTGCCCGCCAGCGATTGGCTGAAGGCGCGCGCATCGACTTCTTGCGCGCAGATGCCGGCAACGAAGACATCGCTGGCCGAGTTGCTGTCGGTGACGGCATCGCGGCTCAGTGCCGCTCCTGAGCCATCGGCGTTCGCAGCATCCGATGCTGTCGTGAATGCCAGTAGCACGATGTCTCGTTCGGGGAAGGAGCCAATGGCTGGCACGACCACCCCGGTGGAGCAAGTGCCGCTGATCGGGTCCGTCGGTTGTAAGCCGATGTCCAGACCGACCGGCCGGTTGGTGCTCAACGGCGAAGTATCGCCGACAGGATTTGTAGGATTGTTGCCCAGACCCTTGGAGCAACTAGCCACTGTAATGGCGGCGCCGATGGCGCAGAGCGAGACGAGGAGTCGTGCCTTCATAGAGTTATCGTTGCCAGCCGATGTGCGCGTACTAGCCTAACGTCCCAATGGCCTGCATGCGCAACACCAACTGGGTGAGGTCGTAGCTGTCTTTGCCGTTCCTCACTGTGGCAGTCGCTGGCCCGTCACCTGATACTGATCTCGGATGGTGAAACGCCATCTCCAATATCTGATGAAGAAGTCGACCCTGTTATTGTTCGTTGTTCCGTTCGTGTTGCTGGGCTCTTGCAAGTTCTTAGCCAGCCAGTTGATCGACTTCCGGGAATTCTGGCCAAACGGTCTGCCCAAGACGAAGGGCAAGTTGCTGGGTGAGATGCAGTCCGGTGAGTGGACGCTCTCCTATGAGTCTGGGCAACCGCTCGCAAAGGGCACCTACAAGGACGATCGTCAGGTTGGGGCTTGGGTCTACTACTACGAGGACGGCACCGAGAAGCGTTCGGGTTTCTACGACGACGACGGCTTGCGAACCGGCGCTTGGACTTACACCTACGAGGACTCCGCCCCGCAGTCGAAGGGCAGCTACTTCAAGGACTTTGAAGACGGCCTGTGGACCTTCTATGGCAAGGACAGCTCGGTCGTTCGCGAAGGCCAGTTTGATGCTGGCAAGCAGTCCGGCTTGTGGCACTTCAACTACGCCGGCGGCAAGCCGCGCGCCGAAGGTGTCTACTACCGCGGCAGTCGCATCGGTCAGTGGCAACTGTGGAGTGAGAACGGTGCGAGTCGCATTCAAAACTTCGGTAGTAAGGCGGGTGTGCAAGTCGTTCGTCAGGTCTGGCCTGGCACGACTGAGTTGCAACGCGTTGGCGTTTTAGACAATGGCAAAGCGACCGGTCGCTGGACCAGTTGGCATGCCAATGGCAAGATTCGCATGTGCTGCGGAATGTCTTCGGGGGCACCTAATGGGGTGTTTGAAGCTCGTGACGAAAAAGGATCGGTGATGGCGCAAGGCCGTTTTGAAGCCGGTGTCGTCGCCAGCGGCGAGTGTGTTGCGGATGGTTCTAGCCGCGCGTTAGCAGTTGGCGCGTTGCCGCCGCCGCCCGCCCGCGTCGATTCATGGCCTAACATGGCATCGCTCGCTTCGGCGTCGCCCGAGTCGAAGGTTTCCCTGTTTGTCAACGAGCACAAGATGAGCGCCGGCACCACGCCATACGTCGCCGCAGTCTTGCTCGAAAGTGAAGTGTCGCCTGCCAAGCAAGCACCGGAACCAAAGGCGATCGTCGCGGCGCTCGATGAAGAGACGATGCGCGAGCCAGCCGCCGCGCAGCCGCAGCTCACGGTCAAGGACAAGAAGAACCTGCCGAAGATGGTCGACCAGTACATCAACGGCATCAAGAAGAGCAATTCGACCGGCGAGATCTACGCGCCAACACCTGGCGGCCCGCGGCCGAAAATGGGCACCGGTCGTCGCGAGAACCTCGAGCAGAAGCCGATGCCCTTCGACATCATGAAGGGTGTCGACGGCAAAGACGTCAACCTCAAGGACTACCAGGGCAAGCAGCGTGTCATGATCGTCGTGCTGCGCGGCTTCCTTGGCGAAGTCTGCATGTATTGCGTCGCGCAAACGAAGGCGCTCGCGAAGGCGCGCTCGAAACTCGAAGCGGCCAACGTCGAAGTGCTCGTCATCTACCCGGGCGCGCGTGAGAACGAAGAGTCGTTCCGCCAGCTCTACGAAGAGGAGTTCGGTGAGGGCCCGCCGCCATATCGCGTGTTCTACGACCAGGATCTAGAGCTTGTGACCAAGTTGGGCATCGAAGGGGACCTGGCTTCGCCGACGACGATCATCATCGATAAGCAGGGCACGGTGCAATACGCCTACGTTGGCGAGCACCGGGCAGACCGGCCGGCAACGAACACACTCATCAAGCTGATCGAGGGGATGTAGTCATGAGTGGAACCGACCCCAATGGAAAGTGGTTTGGCAAGAAGGGCGACAACACCGCCCCGTTCCAGCCGGACGGTGCTGCCCCCGAGAACGCGCTGCCAAAGAACCTGCCCAAGATTCCAGGGATTACGCTGCACTACGAGATTGCTCGGGGCGGCATGGGCGTTGTCTACAGTGGTCGTCAGGACTTCCTCGACCGTCGGGTCGCGGTCAAGTTCTTGTCAGTCGACCTTGGCGGTGATGCGTTCGCGCAACGCTTCCAGCGCGAAGCCAAGATCCTGGCTGGCATTAGCCACCCCAACATCGTCGGTTGCCACATGGCCGATACGACGCCAGAAGGCCAGTCCTACTTGGTCATGGAGTTCTGTGACGGTCCCAGCCTGAAGGCTTGGGTTAGCGACAACGGCCCGGTCCAACCTCTTGCTGCGGTCCGCTTGATTCGCGCCAGCGCGATGGCGCTGTCGCACGCCCACCTTTCCGGCATCATCCACCGCGACGTCAAGCCCGAGAACATCCTGCTGGAGTCGCTGACGACGACGTCGCTCGACATCCGGTTCCCGTTCACGCCCAAGATCGTCGACCTCGGCCTCGCGCGCATGACGCACGAACAGGTTGGCATGGGGCTGACTTCGCCGGGCGCGGTCATGGGCACGCCGTCGACGATGTCGCCGGAGCAATTCGACGACCCGGACTCGGTCGACTTCCGCAGTGACATCTACGGGCTTGGTTGCTGTCTCTATGAGATGCTGGTCGGTCAACCTGCGTTCCGCGGCACCAAGCTGACCGACATCGTGCTGCGCAAGCGCGACCCGGCTTCGCCCAACCCGTGCGATGAGAACGCGAACCTACCAGCAGCGGTTGGTGCGTTTACGCAGCGGTTGTTGGCGAGCAGTCGCGAGGATCGCCCGGCGAGCTACAAGGATCTCGACCAGGAAGCCAACGAGTTGATGACGGTGCTGCTGTCGCAACGCAGCGCAGATCCCATTGCTGGCGGCTTGTTGGATCAGACCATGCCGTCTGGTCCGGCGCGCAAGGTGTCGGCTCCTCAGCCGAATGCGTTGGACGCGACGATGCCTTCGGCACGGCAATCGGGCGCTGGCTCGCAACCGACGATCCCGCACCAGCAGGCCGGTCCGCCGGCAGCCAAGGGCGCAGCGCCCGGCATGTTGAACACGGGCGAGTTTGACTTCCTGGCGGAGGGTGGCCCAGCTGGAGGCGGCCAGCCACCGGCGGACGCGTTCCGTGATTCGCGTGGCCAAGGAACGGCACCGACCAACCCGATGGGCGGCACCGGCGTTGGCGCGGGAGGCAGCAAGAAGGGTCTCTACATCGGTATTGGTGCCGCTGTTGTGGTTGCCGTGGTGCTCGGTGTCGTGTTCGGCATGGGCGATGGTGAGCCGTCCCCGAATCCGAACCCTGCCAAGACGGACACGGTCGTCAACGAGAATGGCACCAAGGTCGTGCCAAATACGATCCCGACAGTTGCTGCGATCACTCTGCTCGTTGGCGGCAAAAAACCGGCGGACACAATTGTGGCTCTGCAGTCGATCTTCGAACTCAAGGTCGAGGCCAGCGATCCGGATGGCAACGAGCTGAGCTACAAGTGGTCGTGGCCCGAAGGCGCGATGAGCCGGATGTCGCAGGCTGATGCGGCGAATATCAGTTTCAGGCTCGTGGATGGCCTTCCCGGTGTGGAGCACGTCATTAAGCTGGAAGTCTCCGACGGGAAGTCGGCCGCTCCCATCAATCGGGAGTATCGAATCACCGTCGGCGGGTGCCCGTCACGGATGCCACTGATTGGTT
>JBNMNW010000212.1:0-10408 GCA_051278165.1 Planctomycetota bacterium
GGTAGTCGCTCGACTTTGGATCGGGGGTCTTGCTTGTCGACAGGATCTCGAAGGTCCGTGCCGGGCCGGGGATCGTGGGTTGCGAACCGAGATACTCGAGCTCTAGGTAGGCAGCGACGCGCGGTTCACCGAGTCGCAGCTGGGTCTGCAAGTCCTTGATGATGCCTTTCTGTTGCTGGTTTTTGGTTTCTAGCGCCGCAGCCTCGGCGTGCAGTTGGGCCAGTCCTTTGGCCTCACCGGCCTGCGGGCTTGGCTTCTGCGGGTCCTTCTGGCAGGCCCCTGCTAGTAGCAGGATGGTGAGTCCCAGCGCGTGTGGGAGTCGTGGGCGTCGTATGTTGCGGCGCATGGTCCTTAATCGGCTTGCCAGTCTAGCACGCCGAAGCCAGCTGTTCAAAAGTGGTCATGTGATACGTCGAGGACGGCGTGATCGGATCGCGCGGTGGCGGGCGCTAGTTGATCAGATGCTACCAGCGCGGATTTAGTGGGGGAGCGGTGGTGCGATCTGTCGTTTCATTTTTGGCCAATGCGCCGAACGCGTTGGCAATGGCGTTCGCCTGACATCACGACACCCTGATCGCGGCCACGCCCAGCTTGTATCGACCCGGTGGTGATTCTGTATAGGTCAGCAACAGCCGTGATTCTCATGACTTTTAGACCGGTTTCAGAGTCTGTGCCATGGTTTGCGCGTGTTGGGCAAAGGCCCCATTGATTCCGTCGTCAGATGCGCAATCATAAGCGGCTTCAACCACTGGTTACCCCGGCATCGGGTTCCATTTGGAGTTCTTCGTTACCAGCAAACTAATCTCCATGAACCTCCGCATCCAAGACATCGTCGCCGACTTTACCGCCCAGACCACCCAGGGCGAGATCCGCTTTCACGAGTGGATCGGCGACAGCTACTGCATCCTGTTCTCTCATCCGAAGGACTTCACCCCGGTCTGCACGACCGAACTGGGGGCTGCGGCCAAGTTGGAAGGGGAGTTCAAGAAGCGCAACTGCAAGCTGATCGGCCTGAGCATCGATCCGGTAGATCAGCACGACGCGTGGGCCAAGGACATCGAGGAGACCCAGGGCACCTTGCCTAGTTTCCCCATGATTGGCGACACCGATCTGAACGTCGCCAAGCTCTACAATATGCTGCCTGCCGATGAATCGGGCTCCAGTGAAGGGCGCACCGCGGCCACCAACGCCACCGTGCGCACGGTGTTCATCATTGGCCCGGACAAGAAACTTAAGCTCTCGATGACCTACCCGATGAGCGTGGGCCGTAACTTCGATGAGATCCTTCGGGCGCTGGATGCGATCCAGCTCACGGAGAAGCACAAGGTGGCGACGCCGGTCAACTGGCAGAGCGGCGACGATGTGATCATCCCGCCGACGGTCAGCGATGAAGATGCCACCAAGCGCTTCCCCAACGGCTTCAAAACCTTCAAGCCGTACCTGCGCACTGTCAGTCAGCCGCAAGACTGAGGTCATCGCCAGGCGCGCGTTAGTTCCTTACCTTGTCGGCAGGCAAATGGTGAAGCAGCTGCCGCGCCCTGGTTCACTGGTCACTTCGATGCGCCCGCCGTGTGCCTCGACCAGAACCTTTGAGATGAACAACCCCAGCCCGGTGCCGGGGATGTCGCTGTCGCCATGAAAGCGGGTGTACTTGGTGAAGAGCTCGGCGAGCTGCTCGCTGGTGAGCCCCGTGCCGGTATCCCTCACTGCGATGGTGATGCCCGTCGAGGCGGCCGAAGCGACCACGTCGACATGGCCACCTGACGGCGTGTATTTGACGGCGTTGCTGACCAGGTTGGTAAGCACCCGTTCGAGCTGGCGGCGATCTGCTTGCGCCCTAGTGCCGGCGCCGCGAAAGCTAAGAGACAGTTCCTTTTTGCTCGCAGTTGCGCGAAATCGATCCACGACCATGGCCGTCAGCTTGCCGAGGTCGACCTCTTCTACATTGAGCCATGGGGCGCCTTGATTGATGGCGCCCATGTGTAGGTAGTTGGATACGAGGTCTGTCACGGACTCGAGTGAGCCCATGATGGCGCGGGCGAAGTCGAGTAGAGGTTCGTTGTCCTGCAGCTCTCGGACCAGGACCTCGGCGCAACCTATCGCCGCGGTGACTGGGTTGTTGATGTCGTGACGTAGCGTCGCCAAGAACTCCTCGCGGGCGTCGGCGCGGGCCGAATCGAGGGCGAGGGCCGCAGATGTGGCGGCGATGCCGAGAATCCGACGTTGCTCCTCGGCACCGGTGGCATCGACGTTGATGAGCACGAACAATACGCCCCTGGAGACGCCGCGAACCCGCATGGGCGCAGCCAACATGATCCGGTCCGCGTCCAGGTTCGACGCGTCACCGGCAGCGAGCCACGGCGGAATTTGGCCGCCGAGCGCGATGACGGTTTGCGGTTGTTCGAGGACGTCAGGGAATGGTGATTGCTGGATGTTCAGTTCGCCAATCAAGTCGGTGTCGCCACAAGTCGGAGCGAGGACCTCGAGCTGGCAAAGCTGGCGCTGCATGTCGACCGAGACGTAGGCGACGGCGTCTGCCCAGCCCTCGTCCCAAATTAGATCGACCAGGGTTTGGCAGGCCGTTTTGTAGTCCGGTGCGCTGGCGAGGCGGTCGTTGAGCAGCCGCAGGAAGGACAGTTCCTCGATTTTCTGAAGCAGCGCGCTCTCCGCCGTTGGGCGGGTGCCACGATCAGGCGAAGATTGCATAGTTCAGGGCGTGGTCTAAATCGGCTGCGAACGTTTCGAGCACTTGATCGAGAGCTTCGGGAGTGAGTCCGAGCCGTTGCCAAGCGTCGTCGTTGATCGCTGGCACGCGCGAGTCAAAACCAGCGCCGTAGCCGAGCCCGCGCACGAGGCTGTTCGCAACGTGAACCACGGCGACCTCATCGACCGCCACCGTGGCCTTCTCCGGAGTGTTGTGGAACATGATCGGCTCGGCCAAGCATGGCGGGAAGTGCCACTTCTCGGCCAAGCAGCCGAGTTCCCCGTGCTCGAGCCCGAGCACCTCGAGTTCGATCTCGCCAATCGGGCGGTTCTCCGTGCGCGCGCGCTCAACGATGTGTTCGAACGCGTCGGGGAGCTCGCTGCAGAGCACGACCACACCCAAATCGTGCATCAGTCCTGCTGCAGTTACTTCTTCGGGAGCTCCGCGGCCAGTGACTTTGGAGATTGCGCCCGCGGCCACCGCGCAGCCAAGCGAGTGCTCCCAAAATCCGCGCAGCGGCACGCGCGAGAGATCGAACACCGTGCTCGATAGAACCAAGCTCCTCGACACGGTCTCGCCCAGCATCACGAGTGCTTGTGTCACGCTGGAAATCGAGCCTTGCACGTCGAAGAACGCAGAGTTCGCCATGCGAAGGATCTGCGCCGTCAGCGACTGGTCGATCTCGATCAGCTGCGCGACGTTCTCGAAGTCGATCTCGGGGTCTTCGAGAGCCGAGACGATGCGTTGCTGCAGCAGCGGCAGGGTAGGAAGATTTTTTAGGCGATGGACCCGCTGCCGCAGCTCCTCGGGGCGCAGTGTTGTGAACGGCTTTCGTTCGCTGGCCGTAGGAGCCGTCATGCGTTGCCGTCCACAGCTTCGGGGTCTCGCATCGCAGCAATAACTGAATCGTTTTCGAGCTGCGCCGACTGCTTCGTCAAATGGCGAGCAATCGCCATGCGCATTTCGACCATCGGCTCACTGGTGGTCGTCGGCTCGGTTGACGCGCTCTGCGTGTCGGCTTGGTCGCCGTCGAACCGTTCCTCCAACTCTAGAAGCTGCTGTCCCAAGTCCCGGATCGTCTCCCAAGGCGGCGGCTCGTCCGCAGCCTCGACGACGACGCTAAGCAGTTCCATGTCGCGCAGCATGCGCACCATGCCATCGCGAAGGTAGCTGCCTCGTCCGGCCGCAGGCTTGCCGTCACGATCCCAAATAGGGTTCGTAAGCCGCATCGTTGGCTTAGCGAATTGAAGTAGCACCCGGACAGCCATGAATCTCTCAACCCTCTGGTCGCCCTAGTTGCTCCGCATCACAGCACCGGAGCGTCCAGTGCAGCCGCAGGCAGATCTGTGCGCATTATCGACATCCGGTTCCGTGGTCTTGAGTTGCAAGCAGCGGGGACGTTGCGGGTTGCAAGCGAGCAAACGTTTCGTTGGCACGCACGTCAGGAATCGCGTTGATGAGACCCGCGCGGAGCATGCTTCGATACCTGAACCGTGCGAACCGATCACGGTGGACTCTGGCTTTTGAATTGCGCTCGGTGGCCTTTGCGACGGATGTGCATAGTGTGTAGATGCGCTCCGCTTGAGACGTCTCTCAAGATCGTGCGCGAGCTCCATGCGACCGCAGTAGCCCTTGTTCGCGAGAACCAACATGACTGACAATACATCGCAATCGAACCTCGCCCGACGGCTGCTTCGCAGCGTCGATTCCGGCATCCTGTCGACGATGTCGAAGGAGTTGCCGGGCTACCCATTTGGCTCGGTGACGCCATTCGTCATGACGCACGATGGCAAGGTCGTGATCTATGTCAGCGCGATTGCGGAGCACACGGCCAACCTATTGGCGAACCCCAAGACGTGCCTGACAGCGATGCAGTCGGGGGGCGGCAACCAACAGGAGCTTGGTCGCGTCACCGTAGTTGCCGATGCCACGGCGGTGCCGGAAGACCGGATCGCCGAAGTGCAGCATCGCTACTACACGTTCTTTCCAGAGTCTCAGCATTACGGCCAAGCCCACAACTTCGCGTTCTATTGGCTTGAGCCAGTGCGTGTGCGCTACATCGGTGGCTTCGGCAAGATCTTTTGGATCGAGCAGCAGGACTGGGCGCTCGCTGAGCCCGAGTGGCAAGAGGCTGAGGCCGGTATCGTCAAGCACATGAATGATGACCACGGCGAGGCGCTAAGGAACATGGCGCGGCATTTCTGCGGCATGCAGGTTGATCAGGTGGAGCAGTTGGCCGTCGACGTTGAAGGTTGCCACATTCGCGTCGGCAGCGAGGTGCGCTATCTGCCGTTTGATGCACCCTGCACGACGATGAACTCGGTGCGCGCAGCGATGGTGAGCCTGGCGAAGATCGCGGCGCCGAAGTAGCTCGCAGCGTGGCCATCGTGACCAAGCTGGCAAGGGACAAGCGATCGCTGGCAGGCTAAGATCTCGCCATGCACGCTCATCGTTCCTCTTCGTCTCTCTTCGCCGCATGTATCCTAGCCGGAATCGTTGGCACCTCTCTGCCGGCCCAGAGCAAGGCGCAAGACGCCTTGCCGATCACCAGCGGCCAGAAGATTGCGTTCTTAGGTGACTCCATCACCCAGGCCGGACAGAGCAACGCGTCGGGCTACTGCAAGTTGGTGATTCGCGGTCTCGCCGCTGTTGGCGTGAAGGCCGAACTGATCGGCGCCGGTGTCAGCGGCCACAAGTCCAACCAGATGCTGAAGCGTCTCGAGCGTGACGTGCTTACGAAGAACCCGGACTGGATGACGCTTAGTTGCGGCGTCAATGACGTGTGGCACGGCGAGGGCGGCGTGCAACTGCCAGACTACAAGAAGAACATCACCGCGATCGTCGACCGCGCCCAGGCCAACGGCATCAAGGTGATGATCTTGACGTCGACGATGATCACCGAGAATGCTGACGATGAGCGCAACGTCCGCCTCGCGACCTACAATGCGTTCCTGAAGCAGCTGGCCACCGAGAAGAAGTGCCTCTTCGCGGACCTCAATGGCGCCATGCAGACCGCGTTGGTCCCCAGCGCGAAGATGCCCGGTGGCAAGCAGCTGACCAGCGACGGCGTGCATATGAACGCGCGCGGCAACATCATGATGGCCAAGGGCGTGCTCCGCGCCTTCGGTCTCAGTGACCAGCAACTCGCCAAGATCACGATGGACTTCGATACGATGCCCAACAGTGCCCAGGTGCGACCGAACGTGCGGATGAACGCGAAGCAGTTGCAGGAACTCCAGATGGCGGCCGGCAAGCTTGGCCTCTCGGTTGATCAACTGATCCAGCGCATCGTCGACGATGGCGTCAAGCGCATCCTGAGCGGGAACTGACGCGCACCAGCGCTCGGTCTAATTCGGCAGTAGCGAGCGAAAGGTTTCGAGTTGCCTTGGCAAGCCGTTTGGCGAGATGCGATCCGCCCATGCCTTGACGCCGAAGTCGGTGAGCTTGCCGGCAGGTTGGCTGGTGAGCGGCAGTAGCGACAAACGAACGTCCTTGCCGTGCACGGTGACGTTGACGACGGAGTCACGGACGAGATCGCCGATGCCAGTTGCAACGAACGTCACGCCGCTTAGCTCATCGTGGTCGTAGAAGGTCGCCATGGTGTGCGCGACGCCGATGTCGCCACCAAACCAATACACCGGCTTGTGCTTCGCGGTTTGCGTCAGTAGCGGCAACACATCGGCGGTAAAGCGATTTGGTGCCTGCAGCCCGTCGAGTGCATTGCTGCCGAGCAGCACTTCGAAGTACTGCTGTCGGTGGGCAAAGACCAGCTTGTGTGCGAAGCAGAACACGGCACGGATGTCCTTGCGATCGGTAGCGGTCTGCAACGCAACGTCTAAGAACGCCAACTGCTGGCCAGCGATCTGCCACGCTGGCTGCTCGCTATCGAGCACGATAAAGGCACAGCCGCCATGCATAAATGCGCCGTAGGTGTTGCCAAAGCGTTCGCTGTAGGCGTTGCGTGGATTCACATCGTGATTGCCAACCGCGTTGAAGACCGGAATCTGCAGGCGCTCGAGTGCGTCAACCGTCTGGGAAAAGCACTCGGGGGTGCCGTGCCGAAACGTGTCGCCGCAGCAAACCAGTAGATCGGCGCCAAGTGCAGCTAGGTCGGTGGTGGCCGTGCGGAAACTGGCCGATGGCATGCTGGATTTGGACGGATCCCCGTAGAGGTGTCCGGCGACCAGGAAGTCGAATGAGGCGTCGCTGGCTCGCGATTGCAGCAGGCCCTCGGTCAGAGATGCCACCACCGGAAGGTTCGGTGCCAGCGGTGTTGGCGGTATGCCTGCGACGTGACAGGCGCCCAGCAGCATGCACGGTGTCAAGATCCAACGCATGTCGAGTAATCTAGCCGCTGCCATCAGGTGTGTACTGCATCGTTCCGATGCTCTCGTGCGGAGGGTAGCATCTTCGCGCCATCCATGTTGCTTCAACAGATCCCCTCATCGTTGGTCGAGATTCCACCGCTCGGCATCCTCGCCCTCAATTTGGCGTTGGCGCTGGTGCTTGGTCAGATCCTCGGCTGGCACTTCGTGCGCTTTGCGCAGGTGCTCAGCAACAAGCGCAAATTGGCGCGCGTATTGATGTTCATTGCGTCGACGACGCTGCTGATCATCACCGTTGTAGGCTCGTCGCTGGCGCTGTCGCTGGGCCTGGTGGGGGCACTATCGATCATTCGGTTTCGCACGCCGGTCAAGGAGCCCGAAGAGCTCGCCTACCTGTTCCTTGCCATTGCACTTGGCGTTGGTCTCGGAGCGAATCGGCCATACGAGACGGTGTTGGTGTTTGTCGTGCTGTTGATCGCGATGGCGTTGCGCACCGGCATGCCCGGCGGCAAGTCGCCGTTGCGAACGGTGCTGCAGGTCGATGCGGTTGGCCAAGAAAACCAAGGCGAAGCGCTCGAATTGCTGTTGCCGGCGGTTTCCTCGCAGTGCCAACGAGTGGAGTTGCGCCGAGTCGATTGTCGCGAAGGCGAGTTCCATGCCAGCCTGCTGGTGGAGCTGCCAGCGGTGGCTGATCTGAAGGGGCTGATCGATGCGGTTGGCCAGGCATTGCCCGGTGCCTCGATCAGTCTGGTCGAGCGCGACAGTCTCGAGTGACACAGGTACTACAGGCATGAACTCCCGCCGTTATCCAATCAGGCTGCCCGCATGTTGATCAAGGGCATCCCTCAGCGCGCGTCTCGAGTGACGAATACGGTGCTGCTGGTAGCGCTGGGGCTCGTCCTAGGTGTGGCCATGTCGGGGCTGGTCCTTGATCGCTCTGGTCTTGATCGCTCTGGTGCTGATCGCGCTGGCCGTCACAGGTCTGGCAAGCAGGCGAAGTCCGCTACTGAGGTGAAGGGCACCGACCTCACGGGCGAACCGTCCTTGTCCGTCCCCAAAACCTCACCGAAATCCGCTGTTGCCAACCAGGCTGTCGGGCAACTGCAGCAGCTACAGGTGACGATCCGCGAGTCGGACTGGCAGGTGCTGCAGCGAGCTCGTGACCGTGCGCTCGAGCTGGGCATGATCGTGCAGGACGAACGTGATATCGTGCCGGTGACGTTGTCACTTGGCGACGAACGTGCAACCGGTCTGGTGCGTCTCAAGGGGGATTGGCTCGATCACGTCAAGACCGACCAGTGGTCGTTACGGTTCGAGCTCGATACGGCGTTTCTCGGTATGCGTCGCTTCTCCATCCAGCATCCGCTGACGCGTGGCTTCGTGATGGAGTGGTTGGTGATGAAGACGGCGCAGCGCCAGGGCGTGCTCGCCCCGCGCAGCGACTACGTCGAGGTCACGATCAACGGCACAGCGAAGGGCGTCTACTACCTCGAAGAACACTTCAGTAAGGAACTGCTTGAAGCGCAAGGGCGGCGTGAAGGCCCGATCGTTCGCTTCGACGAGTCCGCGATGTGGGCTACTTGGATGCAGCATGGGTTCCATAAGACTGGCCAGTTGTCGCCAGAACTCTGGAGTGCGACGTCGTTCTTTGTCGCTGAGGCTGGTGGCTTTGGCGAAGGCACCCTGCAAAAGGATAAGGCGCTCGATGCGCGTCTACAGCGCGCGCTGGCGCAGGTGCGCGATCTGCAGCGTCTCGCGGTGCGTTCGATGGACGGCTACCCGAAGCGGTCCGTTCAGGCCTTGACGCAACTTGAAGGCAAGACCGTTGAAGACCTCTTTGTGGTCGACAAGTTGGGTAAGTGGCTCGCGCTCTACACCTTGTTCCGAGGCTTTCACGGACTGGCGTGGCACCAATACCGCTTCTACCACGATCCCGTTCTCGATCGCCTGGAGCCGATCGCCTTCGACACCGGCGCCAACTTGCTCGATCACGTTGGCGAGCTCGCGTTGTCGGCACCGGACGCGCGATGGTTTGTCAGCAGCGATGCGGTGATGGCGGTGGCCTTCGAAGAACTCGGACGCATGACCGAGCCAGGTTGGATCGAAGATCTGGTCTCTGACTTACGGCCTCGAATGCAAGAGATCGTCGCAGCGATGACCGAGGCGGGCCTGGTCATACCGGGCTTCGACTTTGCCCAGTTGCTGGACGTAGTACTGCCGATGCAGGTGGCGTCGCTGGGCAAGATCGTGCGGCCCGTTGCCATCCTTGGCCACACCGCGAGTCATGTGGGGGTTCGCCTTCCGTCCGGCGAGGATCTGCGCACGATTGATGTCGATGCCTGGGCCACGACGCACATACCGACGCAGGTCACTGGCTTTCGATTTGGCAACGGCCGCGTGATCTCTGCGGCGCAGGCCTTAGTCGGCATTGCCGACGAGCCAGATTCTGAAGCATCTGTTTCGACTCGCAACGATGGCTCGGTGCTGTTGCCACGCGATGGTCGCAACGTTCGCTTCCGCTTCCCGATCGATTATCGACTGGCGGGTCTGTCCGAGATCCAGGCGATCAAGCGCGCCATTCGTGGCGGAGTGTTGCCGGAAGATAAGGGCAAGGTCGACGTGTCGGTGTTGTTCCGAACGCTGGCTGAATCCGGCGACCGCATCAAACCAATGGTTGTGCGCCGTTCGCCGGATCCGGCGATGGCGAGCCTGGGACGGCCGGCTGCCCCGACGTTGGCCGAGGCACTGCAGCGACATTCGTTCTTGAGCTACGACTTCGAGCGCCGCGAGCTCAGTATCGCTCCCGGTTCGCACGAAGTGACTGGCGACCTCGTCTTGCCCGCCGGCGTGATGCTGCGCGTTGCGGCCGGCGCCGAGTTGCTGTTTGAGCCAGGGTGCGTGCTGTTGTGCTCGCACCTGTTGGTCGCCGGCACGCGCGAGCAGCCGGTGAAGTTCTTGGCGAAGGACGAGGCCAATGGCTTTGGCGGGGTGTTGGTGCTCGGTGGCGAGGCCCCGAGCGAACTGCGCTTCCTTGAGGTCGTGAACACGACTGCGATTGCCCGCGGTGGCTGGCAAAGCAGTGGCGCGGTCACGTTCTATCGGTCGCCGGTGTCGTTCTATGACTGCACGTTTCGCGATGCTGACTGCGAAGACGTCGTCAACGTGTTCGCGGCGCCAGTGCACTTTGAGCGATGTGTCTTCGATGGCGGCGCTCACGATCTGTTTGATGGCGACTTTGTGACCGGCAGGATCGTCGACTGTCGCTTCCTGCGTTCTGGTGAGGATGCGATCGATGTCAGTGGCTCGCAGATGACCGTCAGTGGCTGCTACTTTGAAGCCATCGGCGATAAGGCGTTTTCGATCGGTGAAGGATCCGATG
>JBNMNW010000213.1:0-10327 GCA_051278165.1 Planctomycetota bacterium
TTCGCAGCTGGCCGGCGCAAGTTCTTCACGAGCATGCTCGAACGGAACCGCCTGTTCTTTACGCCATGGGGCGCGACGCTAGAAGCGGCCGCGCGCGCCAACCTGCGCCGCGCCATCAACGAGTTAGCAGGCGCCTAAGCCTGGACACGACGTCGGCACAAGCTGCTTCGCACCGCAACTGCCAGCAAGCAGTAGTCGGCGGCAAACTCACGCAAGCAGTTCTTTGCGCACCTTGCCGTGCACATCCGTCAGCCGGAACGGCCGCCCTTGGAACTTGTAGGTCAGCTGCTCGTGGTCGATGCCACACAGATGCAGGATCGTCGCCTGCAGATCATGCACGTGGATTGGGTTCTCAGCGATTGCGTGGCCTAGTTCATCGGTAGCACCAACCACTGCGCCGCGCTTGATACCGCCGCCGGCCATCAGCATCGAGAAGCAGTGCGGATGATGATCGCGGCCGAAGTATTTGCTGCCGTTGCGAGCCTCGTTCATCGGCGTGCGACCAAACTCCCCGCCCCATACCAGCAACGTGTCATCGAGCAAGCCGCGCCGACGCAGGTCGATCAGCAACGCCGCCAACGGACGATCGATGCGCTTGGCTTGGTTCGGGAATTTGGTCATCAAGTCGTCGCCAGGACTCGTGCCGTGGATATCCCAACCGGAATCGAACAACTGCACAAAGCGCACACCGCGCTCCACCAATCGACGCGCCAGCAAACAGTTGTTCGCGAACGATGCCTTGCCGGGAGTCGTGCCGTAGAGGTCGTGCACCTCTTGAGTCTCGCTCTGGATGTCGACCGCTTCGGGTACCGAAGCCTGCATGCGGAACGCGAGTTCGGCTTGGGCCATGCGCGTCGCCGTCTCCGGATCGCCATCGCGCGCTTCGTGGATGCTGTTGAGATCATTCAGCGCATCGAGCGAACGGCGCCGTCGCGCGCGGTCGTAGCCAGGTGGGTTCTCGAGGTAGAGAACGGGTTCGCCAGCAGAGCGAAACTCAACGCCTTGGTGCAGCGAAGGCAGGAATCCGGCACTCCAGAGCGCCTTTCCGGCACTTGGCAATGACCCACCACTAACCATCACAACGAACGCCGGCAAATCGCGGTTCTCGCTGCCGAGCCCGTACGACATCCATGCGCCCATCGACGGACGACCGGGCCGCGGCGCGCCCGCAAACATCAGATGCTCGGCCGGCGCGTGATTGAACTGATCCGTGAACATCGACCGCACCAACGTCACGTCCGACATCTGCTGCGCGAGGTGCGGGAACAACTCACACATCTCAATGCCGTTGCTGGCGCGGATCCAACCGTGCTTGTGGCCAAGCATCTTGGGATGGCCCTTGATGAACGCGAAGCGCTCTTTGTTCATCAACTCATCGGGACACTTCTTGCCATCAAAGCGATCGAGCGTCGGCTTGCGATCGAACATGTCGAGCGTCGGCGGCGCGCCCTCCATGTGCATGTAGATGACGTTCTTGGCTCGCGGCGCGAACGGCGGCTTCTTGACCTTGTCGCCATCGCCTTGCAACAACTGCTGCATCGCGACCGAGCCGAGCGACAACGCCGAGCCACTGAGAAAGCCGCGGCGACTCAATTCTTCGAACCCAAACTGAGGCAGATTATTCATCGCTTAGTCACAAACTCATCCAGACAAATCACGACACTGGCCAACATGCCCCACGCATCCGCGTCGGCAATGCCACGCGCTTGCTCGTCCCTGAGCAAGTCCAACAAGCGGGCAGCCTCCGTGGGCGTTGGCTCACGCAATAGGCACTGACGCCACAGCCAAGCGATGCCGCGCACCGCGTCGCTCGTGTCCACCACCATGGCCCGGCGCCCAAGTTCGAGCGCTGGCTCGTGGAACTGCGGATCGTTCCATAACACCAACGCCTGCAGCGGCGTGTTGGTGCGCCGACGTCGCAGCACACAGACTTCGCGGCTCTGCGAGTCGAACATCAACATCGCCGGGTGCGGGCTGGTGCGCCGCCAAAACGTGTAGAGCGCACGGCGGAAGCGATCCTGGTCGGTCGCGTCCGTCCACTTCGCCCCGCTGCCGATCTGCCGCCAAATGCCGCCGGGCTGCGGCGGCATGACACTCTTGCCGCCGATCTGCGTATGCAGCAGCCCGGCAACGGCCAACACCTGATCGCGCAATTGCTCGGCCGACAAGCGGAACGCCGGGCCGCGCGACAGCCACTGGTTGTTCGGATCGACTTCGCGATGTGTCGCGTTCTGTTTCGAACTCTGCGAGTAGGTCTCGGACAACACGATCGTGCGCAACAAGTGGCGCATGGACCAACCCGAGTCCATGAACTTTGCAGCCAGCCAATCAAGCAACTCGGGATGCGAAGGCTTGTCGCCCTGCAGGCCAAAGTCTTCGAGCGTCAACACGAGACCTTCACCAAACAACTCGCTCCAAATGCGATTGCTCAGCACCCGCGCCGTCAGCGGGTTGTCGGACGACATCAGCCAGCGCGCCAACCCAAGCCGATTGCGAGCGAAGTTCTCGGGCATCGCCGGCCACACCGCCGGTGTCGCTGCATGCACAACGTCTCCTTGATCTAGGAAGCTGCCGCGAATGTGGATGCGCGTCGTGCGCTGCTTGTCGGCCGGTAGATCGCGCAGAATAGGCACCATCGGACCAAGGCTCTTCTCGAAGTCCGTCTCGAGCTTCTGGATGCGCTTCTGCAGTTCGCCTTCGCCCGCGCCAAACATCTGGAAGTAGAAGCCACCAACCCCGCCACCGTTGGTCACCTTCAGCAGCAACTCGTTGTCGCCAGCCAACACGTCCACGGTCAGCATCTCCTGATCCGCAGCCGCGCCGCGGGCAACGTTCTTGTGCAGCAGTTGCTTGCCGTTCCACCACACCGCGATCGCATCATCGCTACCGAGCGACAGCACGACCTTGCCCGCAGCTTTGCTAGTAAGCGTGCGATGCAGGTAGAACGCGCTATTGGCGCCACTCCACGTGTGCACCTTGCCGTCGGCGAGGTCCTTGCGCTCACGCCACGCCTGCCCCTCTTGCTCGTGCTGCAGCGTCACGCCATCACGCTCGGGCGCGAACTTGCGCTCGCGTGCATCGTCGAAGCTCTTGCCGTTAACCGGGCCAAGCATGTGCCAAGTCGACATCGCCGGCAGCACGTCAGCATGTTGCGCGAGTTGCTTGCGCGCCGCGCTCAACTCCAACTCGACAGCCTTGCTAACAGTCTGATCAGCAAGCGTCGGCGCCCGCATCGTCGGCGCATCGTTGTTGAGGTCGGCGTCCTCCGTCTGGTCGAAGAACGCAAACAGCTCGAAGAACTCCTGCTGCGAGAACGGGTCGTATTTGTGATCGTGGCACTGCGCACACCCGAGCGTCGACCCCATCCACACCGACATCGTGGTATCGACGCGATCGACCACCGCAGCGACGCGGAACTCTTCGTTGTCGGTGCCACCTTCGGTGTTGCACATCGTCTGACGATGGAACGCCGTCGCCAATCGCTGCTCGACCGTCGCGTCCGGCAGCAGATCGCCAGCCAACTGCAGGATCGTGAACTGATCGAACGGCATGTCACTGCGGAACGCTTCGATCACCCAATCGCGATAGCGGTACATGCTGCGACGCAGCGAGTCCTTCTCGTAACCCTGACTATCCGCGTAGCGCGCCAGGTCCAACCACCACGACGTCCAGCGCTCGGCGTAGGCGTCCGACGCGAGCAAACGGTCGACGACTCGTTCGCGCGATCCGGGCCGCTGATCCTTGACGAACGCATCGAGCTCGACGGTCGTCGGCGGCAAGCCGGTCAGATCCAACGTCACACGTCGCAGCCAAGTCGCCAAGTCTGCCGGCGGTGAAGGCTGCAAGCTATGGGCCTTCATCGCATGCAGCACATAGCCGTCGAGCGGTGAGTTTGACCAGTCGCCAAGCTTTGCTTCGGCAACCTTCTGCTGCGAAGCGTCTTGACGGAGAATCGGCTGGTACGACCAGTGCTCTTGCTGCTGAGCAGTGAGCGCTGAGGCAAACCAGCAGGCCAGGATCATGCGGGGCATAGACACGGTAGGATGATGATTGTCGGGACTGTGGCCTGACGCACAAGGGACCACCCGACAACCTGTAGCAATCGTTCGAACCAACCCGCCGTTGGCACCGTTGCAACGCAATCCATGCTCCGCTTCCACCTTCTTGCTGCCGCCGTGCTTGCAGCCGCCGCGCCTGGCGCACTCGCGCAAGGCAAAAACTGGCACGCATTCCCGATTCAGCTGACGACACTTGGCAGCTATGTGCCGGAGCTCGAAAGCACGCTGGCCGTGAAGACCAAGCACGTCACCGACACTGCCAACGAGGACCGCACCATCGCGAATGTGGCGTGGCAGGCTCTCGCATTCTCAGGCATGGGTTCGGGCATGCGCGGCGGCCGCCACAAGAGGCCACTGAAAACTTTGGTCCACTGGTTAGCACGCCAACAAACCCGCTTTCACGAGCAACCCGACTCGCCAAGACCTAGGAGTCTGCGCCACGGGAGAGCAAACCGCCATGCACGCACCCTTCACACCATGTCGGCCCGCCAAATCCTCGCCGAAGCCACCGATTCGACTGCGTTTCGGCGAACCAACCCGGTGCGAAAGTCACGCACCTGGTCGATTCGCCTCCCGTGACGCTGACTCCTAGCCGAACCGACAGCATCCTGTTGAGCTTGACGTTTGCTCGCAGCCGCATCGAGAACGACTACAAGGTGCTCATCCGCTACATCCGATGGAGCTTGGAGATGTGGCTGGCCGATGCCGGCAAGAACAACACGCCGCCGTTTTCTGGCGATGAGACGGTGCTGCTCGCACTGCTAGCGCAATCGTTGAGCGAGACGCAGTTCAAGGAGGAGCACCAGCAGGTTCTGGCTCTAGCCACGCGAGCGAGCGAGGCGACCCCGTTCGGCAAGACTCGTCGCGCAGACGCCGTGCACTATTGCGTCGCACGAGCCGCTGGCAAATCGCACCAGCCAGAAATCAAGGCAGCAACGTGCTGGCCCGGCAACGAACTTGCCGACCCGCTGCACACATGGCTAGCAGCCTTCTCGCTGCGATCGCTGCCACCAGCCGTTCGCGCACCGCTTCAGGATCGCTGCAAACAACTGATCGACAAGCGCGAGAAGGATCATCTGTGGCCAGCCGCTGGCAACTTTGATCGGCTGACGACCTCGGCCATGCTCGTTGCGGCAATCGGCATGACCGCCAGCAATACGTCTCCACCAAGAGCGGCCCCAGCACAGGAGAAGCTGCAAAAGAGCGATCCGTGGAACGGCCCCATCAAGTAGCGCGACACTAAGAAGCAGCCGACAGCCAAACCGCAAAGCCGCCACACGTCGCGACCAACAGCACCGCCAAGCACGCACCAACCCCGCGCTGCTTCGCAAACCACGGCGAAACAACCAGCCACATCGGCAGCGGCGCAATCCACGCCAATACGAACGGTAACTTCAGCAGTTCTTGTTCGGTGCGCCCGCAAATCAACAGACCCGTATGCGCCAGCGTGATCGTCAACGCAGCACCCGAACCACACACAAACGGCCGCCGCCAGATCGTCGTGATCACCGCGAAGCCAAGCGCCACCGCCGCGACGCCAGCGAGCTGCCAGTCCGGGCCACCGGCATTCTCGCGCAGCAGCCACGCATCGACAGCCAACGCGATCGTCATGGCGAGCGGCACCGGCAAGCCAGGCCTAGCCTTCGCCGAGCGGCGCAATCCCAACCACAGCGCTGACATCAACAGCCACCCGGCGGCC
This sequence comes from Planctomycetota bacterium, assembly GCA_051278165.1. GTDB lineage: Bacteria > Planctomycetota > UBA1135 > UBA1135 > UBA2386. Next base: position 5,758 of record JBNMNW010000213.1, read on the forward strand.
AGATAAAGAAGGCAGCCCTCGAAGCTCCACGCCGCGCGCAACGGGGCCGACAGCAACCACGGCAACATCAGCACCAGAGCGACTTCTAGGCCGAAGTTGATCACCCGCGGTAACGACTTGAAGTCGTACATGGTCCCGAGCAGCCCACCGAGCAGCAATGTCCACCAAAGTGCCGGGCGCGGCTCGCCATGCATCAGGTCCAGCTGCCAAAACCAGTCCGGCCAGCCATCGGCCATGCCGAACGGCACACAGATCGCAACTGCCAGTGCCAAGGCGAGCCAGCGCGGCCCCCCCACACCGACGCCGAGCAATATCGCGGCGATCGCGGGTAGCAGACCAAACAAGACCCAGAGGAGCACGTCCACGCGCGGACTCTACGTTTCCCGTGAGCCCAAGCGAAGGCTACTCTTCGCGGCACCCCACATGTCTCTAGCAACCCTGACCTCCCTGCACCGCGGCCTCCACGAATGGGCCAACCGCGACGGCAACCAAAAGTTCCTGCACGACGATCAGGAAGCTCAATTGCGGCGCGTGCTGCCCGACCCGGCCCGGCGCACGCAAGCGAACGTCGCCGCGTGGATGCTAGGCTCGTGGCATCTCGGCAACGGCATGCTGCGAGTGCTCAACGGCGAGCGCGCAGGGTTTGACGAAGCGCGCCAGGGCCAGACCTTGCGCCGCACCTCGCTGCTGGCACGCAAAGACCACCAGACTGGACCGCGCCGCGGCAAGCACGCGCGCCTGCCGTTCTCGTTGATGCACGGCGCTTGGACCTCGCTGCTCGGCCTGGCACTGCACGACCCCGGCGCCGAGCCGCTCTACGAGTTCATGATGTCGCTGCCAGACATCGCGTTTACCGAGCACGACAGCGTTGCCTTCTTCACCCGCGAACTGCTGGCCCTGCGCGCCGGTCGCCGCCCCAATATGTCGTCACGCCTCGGTCCGTTCGAAGAGGTCATGCTGCATTGGAAGGGCGACCAACGCCTGCTGGGTCGCGCCATGGCGGACCTGCTCGACTGGCATCTGACGGAAGCGCGCGGCGCCGGCAAGAGTTTCGACGACCCAGCCTGCCGCATCTACCCAGTCGAGATCATCGCGATCCAGAACGTGCGTGAATGGACCGAACTGCCGATGCCGCGCGTCGACCACCCACTGATGCACGGCAACCTCGCCAACATGAAGCCGTCGCTTTCGTGGCCGCAGCACGAGTTGGCCCAGGCGCTCGCTCGACGAACCCGTTCTCGCTAGCAGTGTCTGGGTCGTGAGCGAACGCGACTTGCTTTATGGTGACGGCATGAGTGGCAATCGAAACGTACCGTTCGCCGGCCAGAGAATGGTGTGCATGGCGCTCGTGTTTGGCATGGTGCTGTACGCGATCGCAGCCGGCGTCATGCTGAAGGTGAACGATGGCGTCGGGCTTGCCGAAGAGCCGATCGCATTGCTCAACACGGCCGCCCTGATCGTCGGCATTGCCGTCGCGATCATCGCGATATTGTTGCGACGCCTGCTGACGAAAAAGGCCGAGGCTGCCGACAAGGAACATCGCGCAGCACAGCGCTTCCTGTCGCGCATCTTGCCGCTAGCGATCATCGAAGGGGGTTGCTTACTCGCCATCACCACATGGATGTTGAACGGCGAAGCAGTGCCAGCACTGGCAGTTGCCTGCGTGCTGCTGTCGATCGCGATCGCGATGATCCCGACGCAGGATCCGGACGCCGAATCGATCTAGCGCGGTGTTGGCCGCAGCCGCGCGAGCAGACGGCCAACCGCTTCATCGAACGCCGCCGGCAATTCCAAGAACGCCCGGCCGTGGCCGACGTTCGGCACCTGCCACAGTTGCTTCACGCCCTCATGCTGGGGCATGCGTTCATAGAGATTCTTGACCGTGTGGGGCGGCGCACGGTCGTCGAGTTCTTCGCCAACCACCAAGATTGGTAGGTCGTGCGGCAACGTCGCCAACACTTCAATCGGCGAAACATCCGTCGGCGAGAAGTTCGACCAAGCGCCAAGCGACGTCAAGATCAGCGAACGCCACGGTTCGTGTAGGAAGGCAGCCGAGCGCCGATCACCGGGCCGATCGAACGTCATCATGCGATGCGCGGCGGCGGTCAGATCATCGATCGGGGCGTCGAGCAATACACCGCCCACATTGTCGATGCGCGGGATCGCTAGCGACACGGCAATCGTGCCGAGACTCACACCAAACAGCACCAGCGGCGTCTTCGCTCGACCCGGCTGCGAACGCACGTATTCGACGACCGCAACGATGTCATCGCTCTCGCGCAAGCCGCCGGTGAACGGCGCCCGCGTGCTGCGACCGTGGTTGCGCTGATCGACCAACCAGCACTCACAGCCGCGCTCGCGCAGCATGTTCGCCACCGGTTCTAGTTCCATCGAGGAGCGGAACAGGCCGTGCACGAGCACCGCAACGGCCACCGGTTTTTCGGTCTTGGCCTCGAGGCGATAGGCGCGAATCGTCACACCATCCGAACTCGGCACGCTGCGGGCGCGCTGACGAGCGGCTTGGACAATGTCTTCGGCGACAGCTGGCTTGCCGGTATCCCGTTCGGACCTGAGCGTGCCCCATGTCTGCATGAGCAGCTTGCCGTCGGCAGCCACGCGCGGGCCATCGTAGAGCCGTTCCAAACCGCGCGACTGCAGCTGGCGCGAGCCGAACCAACCGAGGAACGCCGGGAACGTCACGAACAGATGAATCGTGAACAGGCCCAGATGGCTCCAACCAACAATGCGCCAGAAGCGCCGCTGAGGCTTGCGCAGCAGCCACCGCACCAGGCCAACAACGATTGCGAGCACCAGCGTCACCGCGGAGAAAAAGAGCGCCGCGAGCACCGGCAACATCAGGAACCGCAAGCCCACGGCGATGACGCACATGCCGACGAGCACGTGCAGGCAACCGCGCAAGTAGCCGCCAAGCGGCCGCTGCAATCGCCACAGCGTCACCCCGCCGATGAGCGCCAGAGCTGCGACAACGGCCATGAGGGTCAACGCAACTTCTAAGGGGTAGCTCATGCGGAAGCCTCCCGATAGGCCGAACCACCGGCGGGCAACAGCCCAGCTGCCCGCCCCTTGCTCAGTAACTCGTCGATCGCTTGGCGGCCAACCTCGCCGAGGTCCTCGCTGAAATCATTGACGTAAAGCGCAATGTGCTGGTCGCAGACGTCATCGGCCATCTCTTGCGCATGTTCGCGGATCCACGCACGGGCCCGTTCTGGCTCGCGACGCGCCAACCGAACCGACTCGCGCAGCGCGGTCTCGATGGCGAGGAAGTTCGCGTCACTGAGATCACGCCGGGCACAGATCACTCCGAGCGGCAACGGGCCATTGGTCTCGCGTTCCCACAGAACGCCGAGATCCGCGAGTTCGCACAGGCCATGATCGGCATAGGTGAAACGGCTCTCGTGAATCACTAACCCCGCATCGCAATCGCCCGACGCTACCGCCGGCATGATCTCGTCGAAGCGCATGGCGACCACTTCGCGCGCCTTGGGTAGCAAACTCGCCATCAACAGGTTGGCGGTCGTGTGATGACCGGGAATCGCGACGCGCGACTTCGACAAGTGTCCGAGCGTCATCGCTGGATCGCGGCAAACGACCAGCGGCCCGCAGCCAAACCCCAACGCCGCGCCACTATTGAGCACCGCGTAGCGATCGATGCAGCGCGCCAACGCCGGCAAGCTCAGCTTGGTCACCTCAGGCGCATCGCGACCGGACACCGCCCGCTCGTTGAGCGTCTCGATGTCCGCCAATTCGGGCTCGAATGCGATCGGCGAATCGATCGCACCATGAACCGCCGCCCAGAAGGCAAACGTGTCATTGGGGCACGGCGAGAAGCCAAAGCGAAACCGGGGATCACCACTCACTCGTGCAGGCTACGGACCACCCGGCTGCGGATCCATTACTCCTCGCGCACACGCACGCGACTCGCCTCGATGGTTGCTGGCCCGGTCGTAATTCCGCGAATCCAAACGCGGTCGTCGCCGACCTGAAGCTCTGACAACGAAATCACCTGAGAGCCGCTTCCCTGCGCTGAACGCCGCTCAATCACCGTATTGACGTCTACCAACACGGTCGCCTGGGACACCGCCTGACCATTGATGCGAATCGGCTTGCCGTTCCGAGGCTCGATCACAAAGGAGTTATTGACGAGGTCAACAGACATGACGCGCGCCTGCCATTGCGGCCGCGGATGCGCACTGTTGCCGCCCGGCACTTCGACTTCGGTCGCGCGGTAGACTTCCAGGCCGCCCGCGCCGACGGCGAAGGAACTCCATTTGACCTTGGCCAAGCGATCGACAGCAAGGTCGGCGAACGCCAAGCGATCTCCGTTCGACGCCTCAATGCGTGCGTTGCGGGTCACAACCCAGATCTCGACAGGAGTTTCCAGAAGTGGCCCCGCCCCTCGACGATTGACAGCCTGCACGCGGAATCTAAAACGCTCTGCGTTTGCATCGAGCTGCAGCACGCGGCCGATCAGCCGGGACCGCGCGTAGCGGGGCTTGCGACTAATAGTGTCCGCATCGACTTCCCCGATGCGATTGATCGCACCGGAGAC
>JBNMNW010000214.1:0-10287 GCA_051278165.1 Planctomycetota bacterium
GCGCCCGCCTTGCCGGTGACGTCCTCAAACTTCAGCGGCGCGGTTTGGCGGAACAGTTTGTTCTGGCCATCCTGAGACACGAGGTAGACGTCGGGCAGGCCATCCTGGTCGAAGTCCCCAACCGTCAAACCGGCGCCCATGTAGACGTAGGCGACGGTGTTCTCCGGTCGCAGCACGTTCTTGAAGGACAACCCAGTCGCGCCGGGTTCCAGCCGGACAAAACGCTTGCCTGCTACGACCGCCCGATTCGGCAGCGGTTCGCTGCGCATTAGGTCTTCCGGCGCGACCACCACACCGACACCACCAGTTGTGCCCTTACCGGTGCTGACCGCCCTCGGATCCTTGGAACAGCCCGCGACCAAGCCAACAACAACGGCCAACAATCCAACGCGCAACATGGCCACGATCATCCCCAGACGAGGCCGTTTGGAACAGCCCCGCAATCCGAGCCGCGACATTCCGCGTTCCTGACTATCCAGACTCCCTGATGCGGCTTAGTGTCGCTCCCGCATGACGTCCGAGGAGATCAACGAAAAGACGCTTCCCCCACCATGGGATCGCATTTTCTCCCTCACCACCCGCTGCTTCGTGTGGGCATTGCTGATCGCAATGCTCTACATCCTGCGGCCATTCTTGCTGCTGGTGTTCCTGACGTTCGTGTTTGCCTACATCCAGGCACACGGCGTCGAAGGGCTCGCGCACCGCATCAAGAGCAGACCGCTGCGTGTGATCACGGTCGGCCTGGTGTTCTTGGGCACGCTGTTCGCCACCGGGTTCACGCTGCTGCCGCAGGTGCAGCAACAGGCGAAGGACTTCTTGCGCAACCGCGAGCAGTACATTGCGGAAGCGGACAAGCAGGTGAATATCTTCTTGGCCGAGTATCCGTCGCTCTACAAGGCACTGGCCAAGCACAAGGACACGGCGACGCTGTTGACGGCGCCGAGGGGCACGGGAGGCGCTCGCAAGCCGGATGTCACGAACCCCGATGACGTGAGCAGCGACCCAGCAGGGACGCCCGGCGAGCAGCTCGCCCCCAAGGAGGGTCAGCCAGAGGATCAGGGCAAACCGATGGAACTGCCTGTCAAGCCGGCCGAGCAGGGCAGCGGCGAAGGCACAGGTGATCTCAAAGGCACTGGCGACCTCAAAGGCACTGGCACCCTCAAAGGCACTGGCACCCTCAAAGGCACTGGCACGCTCAAAGGCACTGGCACGAACAAAGGCACTGGCACGAACAACCCTGAAGATGGCGACACCGAAGAAGGAGCCGCCACGGAAGAGACGCTGCCGCCGCTGCCAATCGTGCGCGGGCTGGTCGACAACGTCGTCGAATCGTTCGCCGAGAACCCACTGCAGATTGGCCAGTCGGTATTCAGCTACGCGTCGTCGTTCTTGATGTCGCTGCTGTTCTCGTTCTTGATCGTGCTCGACTTGCGCAAGATCACGCGCGGCGTGCAAGGACTCAAAAACACCAAGATCGGCTTCATCTACGACGAGGTCGCCGACAACATCGCCGGCTTCGGCCGCGTGCTAGGCCGCGCGCTCGAGGCGCAGCTATTCATCGCTGTCTGCAATACGATCCTCACCGCGATCGGCATCTGGATGCTCGGCTTGCCGAACATGCTGGTGCTGTCGACGATCGTCTTCTTCTGCAGCTTCATCCCGGTCGTCGGCACGTTCATCAGCTCGACCCCGATCGCGCTGCTCGCACTGCAATCCGGTGGTGTTACCACGATGATGATTGCGATCGCGATGATCATGGTCGTGCACGCGCTTGAGACCTACGTGCTCAACCCGCAGATCTACGGCCACCACATGCACATGAACCCGGTGCTAGTGCTGATCGTGCTAACCATCGGCGGCAAGCTGTTCGGGATCTGGGGCCTGATTCTCGGCATCCCCATCGTCAACTACGTGTTCCGCCACGCCATCCGGCATCCAGCCGAGCGGCCTGCGGAGACGTAACTCAGACCGCTAGTAGTGCTCGCCGCTGCGTTGCGATTCTTCGAGCTGGAAGCGCTCGACGAGCTGCAGCAGTCCGGCCGAACACTCTGAAGTGAGCGACGCGGTAGCAGCCAACTGATGAGCGCCGCTGGCACCTGATTGAATGCCGACGTCGACGTTCGCGAGCCTGCCGTTGAGGTCCTGCAGCTGCCCGACTTGCATTTCAGCGATATCGCTAATCGTGCACAGGTGGCCATCGACTTCCTCAACTGTGGCCATCACATCCTTCATCGTCTGCGCCAGCGAGTTCGCGATGGCCAGGCCCGCCTGAGCACGCTGATGCGATTTCAGAATGATCTCGGATGAGTTGCGAGCCGATTCGGCACTGCGCTTCGCGAGATTGCGAACCTCGTCTGCGACGACGGCGAAGCCCTTGCCCGCCTCACCGGCTCGAGCCGCTTCAACCGCTGCATTCAGCGCCAGCAGGTTGGTTTGGAACGCGATGTCGTCAATGACGGTTGCCACCTTCTGCGCCTCAGTGCTCGCATCGCCAATCTCCTGCATCGCCTGACTGAGCTCCTGCATCTGACTCCAACTCGACTTCGCCTTTTTGTGCGAATCTGCGGCGAGGTTCCGAGCACTGGCGGTGCCTTCAAGCGTTCGCGACATGTCGCTGCTGACCGAGTCTAGGCGCTGGGCCAAGTCACTGATGTGCCGCGCCTGATCCGTCGAGGAGTCGGCGATCTGTGTGCAACTATGGCGAAGCGAGTCGCTCTGCTTCTCCATGTCGCGAGCTGAACCCACCACGGTCTGTAGCGACCCGCGGAACTCTGAAGCGAGGCTGTTGATGGCGGCGGCCAGCGCACCGAGTTCATCGTTACTGCGGATCGGGATCTCGATGCGAAGATCCTTTGCTTCGGCAATCACGTGCACGTGCTCCGCGACCTCTAGAATCGGCTGCACAAAGCGGCGCGACAACACCAAGGCGTACGACAGCAACAAGACGAGCGTAATCCCAAACACCGTGAAGCCAGCCTGCGTCGGCAGGTCGCGAACTTCGCGCTCGACTCTTGCAGCGGACTGGATCGTTCCTTGAAGCCTGACACCGAGCTTCAACAGCGATTCATTAAGGGTGGCGAGAGCATCTTCGGCAAACATCGAGTGCTCTTCGATGCCCTCTTCATTGCCAGATGTGATCGCGTGCGCACAGGCAGCAATTTCCTTCTCGACCTCAACTCGCTGCTCGGCGGCCAAGTCTTGGAACCCTGCCAGGCCATCGACTGTTAGCGGCGTATCCACCATCAGATCGAGCTGTAGCCACAGCTCATCGATGTAGACCCTAGCGACGTCGAGCACCGGCACCTTCTTATCAGCCTCTGGCAAGGCGATCAGGGTCTGACGAGCCTGACCAAGCGAGTCAGTAGCCTTGCGGCTGGCTTCGCTGACCGTGACGGCATTGTCGAGCGTGCAAGCAGCATCAGTCATGCGACCGATGTAGTGTTCCGTAGCCAACAACTGCACCAGCTGAAACACCAAGCCAGCGGCAAATGCTATGAACAACTTAGAGCGGATCTTCAAAGGGTCTCCCAGACCTCTTTTCGGCGCAAGCCAGTTGGCAACTGGGCCGAACGCTCAAGTTGGCGATAATAGCGGGAGTTTCGCACCTTCGCAGGAAGCACCACTAAGGCGAGTCCCGAGTGCGGCGCTCTAGAAGGTGTAGAGGATCTTCACGTCCTTCGACTTCTTGGCTTTGCTCACCGTGACGATGCTAAAGGCGCCGCTGTGCTTCTCAACATACTTGAGGATCATGCGATCCGAACTCACACTCTTGGGCGGAGTCGTGCCGTTCATGTTCTTCATCTTCAGCCAGTGACGCGCCAGTTCGGCGTTGCCCATTCCGAGCAACCCCTTGACGAACGCATCCTGTTCGGAACCGCCGGCTTTGCGGCCGTATGGCCTGGCTGTAGTTCCGTCCGGCCACTTAGCCATTTGCTTCAAGAACAGCTTCTTGACGGTCGCCTTGGCGGCGGCGCCCTTCTGGCTGCACTTGTTCTTCATGTTGACGATGACCGCGTAGGTATCTGTCTTCTTGTTCTTATTCTGTTCAACGGGCACCGCGCTTAACAGCAACAGCGAACTCAAGAGGGCGAGCTTAAGCATTGGTTGTTTCCTTAGTGGCCTCGGGCCTAGAAGCTGAGTGACCAGCTGAAGTTAATGAACTGCACCGTGTTCGACGTGTTAGGAAGGTTGTTGTGGTGCAGGTCAAGACGGAGGCGCACCGACGGGTGCGGGTTGAAGGACACGCCAACGACGTGCTCGCTCGAGTGGCCGAGATCGACAACAGTCTGCGGGCCGAAGGCAGCGTTCGTAAGGTCACCGCCGGCGTCGTAAAAGTCGTAGCGGTAACTGATGCCCCATTGCGGGTGCACGAAGTAGGTCGTCTCAGCTGAGAGCGCGCGCTGGTCGGCGAATCCCTTCTCTGAGCTGACATAGGCTTCGCCCTTGAAGATAAAGTCGCCACTGCGCCAGTCGACGTCGAGACCGGCAAACTCGTAGTCGCGGGTACCGTTGAACGATGGTGGGAACGGCGACTGAAGCAAGCCGAAGTTGGTCAGCGGAGTGTTCGTTGTTTGACGGGTGCCTCGACCAGCGTTTGCCGCCACGGTCAAGCCTAGGTCGCCAAGGACGTAGCCAACGCGACCACCATACGTGGCGTCACTGGCATTGTCGGATTCACCGCCGAGGTAGACGTCGTACTCCACCCAGTTCGTGTTGCCTACGGCGAGCTTGCCAGTTGCTTTCACGCCGCGCAGGTATTGGGGGAAGAGCTGATTCGACAAAAACACCCGACTGGACATCGGGTTCGCGGCAATCGTTCGCGCCGGAATGAAATACTCACGGTTGGTCGTTCCGTGCGGCGAACCAACGACACCACCCTGTAGGTGGAAGGCATCGGACGGGCGCCACTCGCCGTAGATCCGCGAAACGAACAGGTTTTCGACCGTAGCAGTGTCCGCTGAGAACGACGGGTCACCGGCAGTGGCCGTCGCCGGGTTGTCGAGAAGACCACCGTTGAAGGTGTAGAAGCCAGGTGACGCAAACAGCGACCACTCGTCATCTAGGTCGGCCTTGATGAACAACTCAATGAGCGATACGAGGTGACCGGTGTCGCTGCCGTTCTCGCCCTCTATGTGAGTGAACAACGAAGTGACGTGACCACCGAAGTCGAGGTTCCTCGCCGAGAACGCCTGAACAAGTGCACGATCGCCGAAGCGGTCGGAGTGGTCGACTTGCATGTCTTCGATCTCGTCGATGCGCTCGCGCAGCGCCCTCAATTCTTCGCGGACATCAGGGTTCTGAGCCGCCGCGAGCGGAGCGAACGCTGCGGCTGCAGCCAGCAACAGAGGGAGCTTGGTCATGGGTCGCTTTTCCTGGGGGGAAACGATGCTTGGGGCAGTGCGCGCCAGCCTCACTCAGTGAGTGCTGAGTTATGCATCGGCGCGATGCCATGGCGGCTTAAGCAAATTGCCGCCTGACCGAATCCCTCCCCCTGACCAGACCAGACTCAGATCACGCTAAGCGGATCACGATCTCCTTTCGCGACACGGACTTGGATCCCTTTGCCAAACTCCGAAGTCAGCCTCTTGCCAAGAACCCCTAGGAATCCCCGCTCCGTGTTCGTGTGACCCGCCAGCACGACTGCGATCCCATCGGCAACTGCTGCGAGCACGTCATGGTGCGACATCTCACCCGTCACGTAGACGTCGGCGCCGGTGCCGCGCAGCACACTACTGCCGGCCCCAGCCGCGACAGCAATCGAGCGCACCTTGGTCGACATCCCGACCGGCTTTGCGACCTGCAAGTGCTTCACGCCATACAGTTTCTTCAAGCGCTCAAGCAGCGTGCGGAAGGCCAATGGCTTGGCAAGCTCCGCGACACGGCCAAACTCGCCATCGCCACACGGACGCAGCGCCTCAGGGGCGTCCGCACCGAGCGCACCTTCAATCAGCCAGTCTGCCAAACCACCGGCGGCCGCATCGAGTGCGGTATGCGGCGAGTAGACGACAAAGCCGGCGGCGATGGCCGCAAGGATGCGGCGTTGGGTCGGGTCGTGCGCATCGAGCCGGGCGAATGGCTTGAAGATCGGCGGGTGGTACGAAACCACCAGATCCGCGCCGAACGCCTTCGCCTCTTCGATCACCGCTTCAGTCAGGTCAATCGTCAGCATGCACTTGCTGACAACCGAAGCATCAACGTTCGGTCGCAGCAGAACCCCCACGTTGTCCCAATCCGCCGCCAGTTCTAGCGGGGCAATCTCATGAAGGATGTCGAGAACGTCGTCGAGAGTCGGAGCGGACATGGTCGCAGATCTTGCCGACTAGGACGCGCCGGCGCTAATGATGGTCAAACGATCGGGGTGCAAGTGCTTGTGCGACACCTCGCGGATTTGCTCAGGCGTGACCGACTCGATCAGGTCTGGGTAGCGTTCGATGAAGTCAAAGCCGAGATCAAAGCGACGGGCGCGAATCGCATACGCCGCCAGGTTGCTGTTGCGTTCGAGTGCGAACACGAAGCTGCCGGTGAGGTAGTCCTTCACGTCTTGCAGCTCGCTGTCACTCGGAACCGTTTCACGAATCGTGCGGATCTCCTTGAGGAAGCCATCCACAGCCTTTTCGCGATTCTCGGCCGACGTGCCGATGTAGGCCGTGAACGTGCCTGGCTCTTCGCCAGAACTGCCCGCAATGCCAGCGGACACCGAGTAGCACAGGCCCTGCTCGTCGCGCAGCTTGCGCGAACAGCGAGAGGTAAAGCCGGGACCCGTGCCGAGGATGTGGTCCATCACCGACAGGCGATAGAAATCCGGGTCGTTGCGGCGCACGCCAAGGTGGCCCAAAAACACGTGCACTTGCTCGCGCGCCATCGGCAGGTGCACGTTGCAGCCGGCCTCTTGCAGCGACAGCTTCGGCAGCTTCAGGTGGTCCTGCGACTCGCCGCGGAAGCTACCCCAGGTCTTCTCAAGGCGATCGAGCATGTCCTCAAGCTCGAACGGCCCAGAAGCCGCGATGTAGCCATTGCCGGGACGAAACCACGTCTTGTGGAAGTCGCGCAGGATCTTCGGCTTGATCGCTGCAACGTTGGCCACGGTGCCGTGTGAAGGCCGCCCCAGCGGGTGCTTGCCGTAAATCTCTTTGCGGAACCGGCGCGCGGCAACCGTGCGCGGATCATCCTGCTCGGCCTGGATCTCGCTGATGACTTCGTTCTGCACGCGGCGCACTTCGCGAGCAGGGAAGCTCGGCTCAAGCACCATCTCGCGCAGCAACGCCGTCGCCTTCTTCTGTGATGTGGCGGGGCACATGACGACGCCGCCACGGTGGTTGCCGTCCATCATCGCGCCGAGGTTCTCCACCGCAGATGAGAGCCCGAGCGAATCGTGCTTCGACGTGCCTTCGTCCAGACACTCGCCAACCATGTTGGTGACACCTGGCCACTTCGGGTCTTCGTCGGCCATGCGCACGTCGATCGACGCGACACAGGCATACGTCTGCACCCCCGGGTTGTGAACGGCGAGCAACGTCAAGCCGCTCTTCAGCTTGCGTTCACCAATGGACAAACTAATGGTTGGCTTGCTCACGACTTCTTCCGCCCTGGGTTGCTCTGGCCAGCGCGCTGCTTCGCAACTGGCTTGCTTGCCGCCTTTTTGGCGACGGGTTTCTTCTTAGTGACGGCCGTCTTGGCCGCCTTCTTTTTGGCCGGAGCCTTTTTGACTACCGGAGCCTTCTTGGCTGCAGGTGTCTTCTTGGCTGCAGCCTTCGCGGGCTTGGCCTTGGCCGGCACCTTCTTGGTCTTGCGCTTCTTGGCCGCTGCCTTGCGACTAGCGGCCTTGCGAGCAAGCTCCGGAGCGGCCGCAGGCATACCCCAGACGACCGTCGCACGATCAGGCTGCAGGTATTTGGCCGCGATATCACGTAGCTCGCGACGCTGCAGCGAGTCGTAGGTCGGCAGCACGTCTTCGAGTGTTGCGTAGCCCTTCTCAGTGCCCGCCTCAAAGCGCGCCAACTTCATCGCCATGTCGAGTGCGGTCTCGTCCTGGAACAAGAACGACGAGCGGATCTGCGTGCGAATCCGCTTGATGTCGCGTTCGGCAACACCTTCGCGCGTCGCCGCATCGACCTCTTCTCGAATCGCCTGCTCGACCTTGCGATGGTCCGCGCCAGGGTGAAGCTCGCACAGGATGAAGAAGCCGCCAGGGTCCTGACGCACTTCGTTCATGACACTGACGTCGGTAACGGTCTGGTCCTTGAGGACCAACCGACGGTAGAGACGGCTGTTCTTGCTGTTACCGAGATCGTGAGCGATCAAGTCGAGCGCATAGTCATCGCGCTCGCCCATGCGACAGGTCGGAAAGCCCATGCATAGGCGCGTCACCGAGTGCGGCGTGCGCACCGTGGCGCGACGCTCGCCCACTTGCTCCGGCTCACGGATCGGAATCTTGCGGTCTTCGGCGCGCGGGATGTCACCGAACAGTTCTTCGATGCGGGCGCGCGTGCGCTTCTTGTCGATCGCGCCAACCACCGTCAAGCAAGCGCGGTTGGGGCCGTAGTTACGCTCGTAGTAAGAACGCATGTCAGCCGGGCCTAGGCGCTCTAGCTCTTCCTTGTAGCCAATCACCGGATGGTGGTACGAGTGCGTCTGGAACATCAGCGCCTCGCAAACCTGGTAGAGCGGCCGCCACGGCTCATCCTCGCCCATCGCCAATTCTTCGAGCACGACCTTCTTCTCGCTCGCGAACTCCGTCGGGTCCAGCAAACAGCCGCGCATCCGGCTCGCTTCAATCTCGAGCGCCGTTTCCCAGCGGTCGGACGCCATCGAAAAGTAGTACGCGGTGCTGTCGGTGTCGGTGAAGGCGTTGTTGCTGCCGCCCATCTTGCTCGTCTGCAAGTCGATCTCGCCCTTACCGAACTTGTCCGTGCCCTTAAACATCATGTGCTCAAGGAAGTGCGAGAGGCCGGTTTCGCCAGTGTGCTCATCGCGCGAGCCGACCTGATACCAGAGCACCGAAGCGACCACTGGTAACGAGGGGCGCTCGACGAGCAGGGCGCGGAAGCCGTTATCGAGTTCGACGACGTCGACGTCGGGCAACATCTGAATGTCCATATTCGTCATCGCTTGGCAGCCTTGGAGACCTTCTTCCGTGGGGCGGGTTTGCGCACGGCGGGCTTGCGGTCGGTTGGATTGCGGACAAGTGCACTGCGGCCGGTGGCACTGCGGCCAGTGGCACTGCCGCCAGTGGCACCGCGACCAGTTGCGCCGCGACCAGTAGTCTCTTTGCGAATCACGCGCTTGCGAGTGGGCGCACCAGGCGTCTCCGCAAATGCGTTGATCGGAGCAGCGGCACCACCTGCGGCCTGCTCTTCGTGAGCAAGGCCACGCAACCGCGTGACTTCATCCGGCTGCAGGAAGCGCCACGCGCCACCCTTCAAACCGTGCAGCGTCAGATGGCCAATGCGCACGCGCTTCAGCGAGATCACCGGGTAGCCGAGCTTGGCGAACACGCGACGGATCTCGCGGTTTTTTCCTTCGCGCAGCGTCACCTTCAAGAACGTGCGTTCTTTCCCTAGGCGATCGATCTTGATCTGCATGCCGCTGGTCGGACCCTCGGCAAGCCAGACGCCACCGCGCGCCTTGGTCATGTTCTTCTCATCGATGCGGCCGCGTACCATCACCGAGTAGAGCTTGGAGATGCCATAGCGCGGATGCGTCATCTCTTGCGCGAAGGCACCGTCGTTAGTCACCAGCAGCAAGCCTTCACTATCGAGGTCGAGTCGGCCAACGGTGAAGATGCGGCCGCGGATCGTCGGTAGCAGGTCGACAACGCGCTTCTTCTGCTCGTCCGCCGCATTGGTGCAAACCACGTTTTTGGGCTTATTGACCAGCACGTAGACACTGCGTTCGGGCTGCAAACGATTGCCATCGTACTGCACATCGTCATCGACTGGATCAACGCGCACGCCGAGCTCGCGCACGACCACGCCGTTAACCTGCACGCGCCCGCCAGTAATCAAGTCATCGGCATTCCGACGACTACAGACGCCAGCCTGAGCCAAGAAGTGATTGAGCCGAACGTTGCCGTCCTGGATCACCGATTCCTTGTCGGCAAACACGGTGCTCGGCTTGACGACGAGGCCTTCGGCCATGCGCTTGCTGCCGCGCAACGGCGCGCGCTTCGCGGTAGCTTTGCGCAACGGAGTCGACGAGGGCCGCTTGCCGGCAGCTTTGCCGACCGACGTTGTCGACACACGGGTCATCCCAGGACTCTTCGATGGACCCTTCTTCGCGGGCCCCTTC
>JBNMNW010000215.1:0-10271 GCA_051278165.1 Planctomycetota bacterium
TCACTCGGTGTGCGTCGTCCTGATCCGGTGCCGTTTGATCGCGCCAGAAGCGGCAGTCGAACAAGCTCTCGGGATAGGGATGGAAGGCGACGTGCCAGTCGAGGTCGCCACCTTTCTGGACGAGTGCCGCGAACGCCTGCAAGAACTCGCGACCTGCAAAGGCCTGCTGTGCATCGCCAGCGGCGTAGCGCTTGCTCCAGTGGTGTTCGAGTGACACGAACACTCGGCTGTGTTGCGAATGCTTGCGCACTGCGTGGTGCACGATGCGCACCGCTTGTTCGTAGGCGACGACCACGTCCTGCATCGAGGCACGGCCCATGTGATACCACCACCAGTGGGAATTGACTTCGTTGCCCACGATCCAGTTCCAGATGCGGCCGTGGGGTGCGGGTTCGCCTGAGTAGCGTTTGGCCAAGAACTCGGACACCGCAGCAAGCCAGGCGCGGCCGGCAGGGGTTGCCGTTTGGAAGGCTGCGATGCCGTTTGGGGCACGGCCTTCGCAGCGCGCATGAACGAGCAACGCATCTTTCTTGGCATCGTGCGTCTGCGTTGCCAACAGGATGGCGGAGACGATGATGCCCGCCTTGCTGAGTGGCTGCACTTGCTGGTCGAGCTGCTGCACCGCCGCTCGTGCAAACCAGTAGCGCTTGCCTGTCTGGTCGGTAAACGCGATCGCATCTTGATCGCCGTTCAGGGCGATCAGTTGTCCGAGCGCGACGTTGATGGCCGCATGTTGGATGCCGAGTGCGATGGCATCATCCACCATCTGCACCTGCAGTCCCTTCTTGCTGGTTGCCGACGGGTAGGGGGTCGCATCGGCGGCGCCAGGGTTCTGCTGACTCAGCGTGACGGTGACCAGCGCGGCTGCGGCGAGCATTGCGCGTAGCAGGGACCAAAGGGCACAGGTGTTTGCCATGCGGGTCAGGTTAGTTCAGCAATGCCTTGCTAGCGAGCCATCGCCGAACTCCGTGCTCAGTGCTTCGCTGCTTCAGCAATGCGTGCTACCAGTGGCGCAGACAAGTCACTCTTGAACAGTTTGTGGTGCAGGCGTTCCTTCGCGCGGTGGTTTTCCGCCTTCGCGAGCAGGTTCACGATCTGGTCATGCAAATCCAATACGGGCACCGAGGCCTCACGCATCGTTGCCAGTGCGATCGTGTTGTAGGTTGCAATCGCAACGGCATCGATCGCGCCGCTTCGTTGCCGCGGATGCAAAGGCAGAGTCGGGATCCAGATGACCTTGCCGCTGGCCTTCTTGAAGCGCGCGACCAGGAGCTCAAGGTTCTTGGCGTAGACCTTGGGCACGGTTACCGGCACACCACCCGCGCGCGGGCTCATGGCACGGATCTGCTTGGACTTCGGGTCTTTGTGCATCAGGTCGCTAAGGCCGAAATTGAAGCAGACGACGTCCCACTTCTGCTTCGTCAGCAATTCGTCGATTCTTTGCAGGGCCGCGCCACTAGGCAAGTATCCGTACGACGAACGCACGATCATGGCCTTGCCTGTCAAGGCCTTCTGGGCGTTGTCGAAGTGGTTGTTGAGACTGATGTCGCCGATCAGTAACACCCGGGGCAGCTTGCGCCCGGATCGCACGGTCACCGACAACGGCACACAGGCATGCGACGCCGAAGCGCAAGGCTCGCTGCATGGCTGGCGCCGGCAGGTGCCGAGAGAGGGCAAACAGCATAGGCGCCCATGCTAGCTCTTAGGCTGCGGCGACAAAACCCCACTTGCAGCCTGCGCGCCAGCTCAGTCTTCCTCAGCGAGCGCAGGCACAAGTTCGCGCACCAGCGGATTCGGAAACCTACGTGTCGGCGTAATCGCATAGAACGATTCGCGGAGGTCTGGCAGGCGACGCACTTCAACCAGCACGCCGTTCTTGAGTTCGTCCTCGACGACAATCGGCGGCACGACGGCAAGAGCTGTGCTCTCCCGGGTCATTAGTCGCAGCATCGCCATGTCGTCAATCTCGGCGGCAATTCGTGGGCGAATGCCAAGCCGATCGACCATGGTGTCGAACCCCGTTCGGATGCTGCTGTCGCGGGTCGGCAGCAGCAGCGACTCGGAGGACAATATGTCGATGAGTCGGCGTCCCTTGTGCGAATGTCGAGGGTGCCCGATCAGGCTGACCGGTTGCTCGGCGATCAGGTGAGGTACCCAGGTGATGCCGGTGCCTCGCAACGGCGCTGCGTTGGCGAGCACCATGTCGAGTCGGTGGGTTTCGAGCGATCGCAACAAGTCGTCCATCGAGCCCGATCGCAGCACCAGTTCGACGTCGTCGCGACCGAGCAGCGGCTGCAGGAATTTGATCTGAAAGTTCCTCGATAGAGTGGCCAGTGCGCCAATGCGAAGGATGCGCCGCGTAACCCCGGACTCGCCGAGCGTGCCGACCAGTTCGTCGCCTAGTTCGAACACCGTGTCGGCATAGTCCAACGCGATGCTGCCGGCCTCGGTGAGAACCAGTTTTCGCCCGCGCCGCTCGAACAGTTCGTGGCCGAGTTGCTGCTGGAGTTTTTGGATCTGCACGGAAACCGCAGATTGAGACACGTGCAGCCGCTCAGCGGCGCGGGTGAGATTGCCCTCGTGCGCCACGGCCCAGAAGTAGCGGAGATGGTGAAAGTTGAGTTCTGCCACCCAATCGTTCTACCAGAACGAACGGTTACAGGAGTTCTTTGCATTGGATGTATTGCAGGATCGGGCCGAACATCCCTCAACCAGAAAGGAAGGCCGCGCGATGGCCTTGAGTTCCATGAACCAAACTGACCCATCACAACACCCACTCTCGACCTCAACGCCCGATGGTTCGGTCGGCGCGGTAATGGCCTCGCATGTCACGACCGCCGCCGTGGCGGGCCCGGCCAAAGCTCGACGCAACACGCGCCGAGACACTCACGATGGACCGGTGGGCGTAGGCCCGAAATCCACGTCATTCTACGTCGTCCCGGTGCCGCACCCGGCCGCTGACTGCCAGTCACGCGACGGTCGTCATCCCAAGAACTCTCTGCTGCGTATGACGGCACAGGTGCTCGCAGTGCTCGCCGCTTTCGCCGGCCTCAGCATGTCGCTGATTGCCAGCAACCCAGCTGATCGACAGCTGGTCATCGGGGTCGCCGTGATCATGCTCCTGCTCATGCTGCGTCTCAACGAGGCGCCTATCACTTCCAACCTAGATCGAGATTTCAATGCCTGAGTGCCACCCCAGCGTTCGTTTTGCCCCGCAGACTTCCGAGCACGTTGTCGTCGACGGACGGTTCTCGAGTAGTGAGGTTCAAGACCTCGTGCTCGCGCTGCTCGATGGCCAGATCAACCAACACAAGCTGCTCTCGTTAGGCAATTCCGTGCACACGCATGAGCCGCTCGGCTCATCGAAGCGAAGCATCCAAGAACTCTCCGAGGCGCGCACGGAGATCCTCAAGATCCTCGCCGTGGCCAGAGCCAATGGCCAGACCGTGCGGGCCCGCTCGACGATCGAACTCGTCATCGAAAGCGATGCTGCACCGACGACAACTAAACCGACCATGCCTCAGCTGCAACTGCAAGACGTGGTCTAGCATCGCTGCAGGCTGCATGGTAGGTGAACACTTGAAGCTAACTTGAGGCATGAATAGGCCGGCTGACGCGAATGCATGGCGTCGCGGTTCTTGCACTTGCCGACTCGCTATAGCCGTTAACGGAGCGTTCGCTTGGCGACTGAAGACGCTGTCCCTCGGGCTGCTAGGGATTGCAGAACGAACAGCTGCCGGGATCGACTGTTGTCAGCCCGTCAGCCCGCAGGATCTCGCGGCGACAGCTGCAGCCTGCACAACCCTGCACCATGGCGCGCACCCAATTACTTGGGACGCCGCAGCAAGCACACGGTAGGCCCCGCAGCAAGTCGACCTGACCAAAGCCGGGCAGCGCGCACTCCGGGCACGTCGTCGCGGCGCGCGTAGCGAGTGCTGCGGCAGCTTGGTCGATGGCGCGCATTCGGGTCGGGTTGCGATCCGCGCGCAAGTCACTGAGGGCAAACCAAGGTAGGCGGTTGCTGAGGCTCTCGGCACGGATTGCGTGCACCGCGGAGACAAGCGCCTGGTGGTCGCGCAGATCTCGTAGTATGCGGACCGGCGGCTCTCCCATCACTAGCAGCAGGCCATGCTCCGGGAAGCCGATGCGACGCGCGAAGTCGACCGCATCGTCAAGCGAGTGACACTCGCGGTGAGCGTGGTTGGTCTCGGTGGTAACGTGCTCGCCAACGATCTCGAGGTCGTTGCTGCGATCGAACAAGACGATATGCTCGATCCCGATGGGAATCAGTCCGACCTCGGGGTGGGGTATGAAGCTGCCCTCGCTGGCGATGGCTAGGTCGAGCCCGCTCAACTGCATCGCAGCTTCGGCCTTGCGCCGGGCGGCCTCCAGCGGCGTGCCGCGACGCGGCACCTCGCCACTGAATGTCCCGAATCGGTCGCTATCAAAGCCCTCAGGGGCAACAGAACAGTGAACGGAAAGCGTGCGTTCCACGTGCGGTGCGATGACTCGCTGCTTGCCATGCATCGTCGCAATGCACAGTTTGCGACCAGCAAAGAGATTGCTCATGTGCTTAAACCGAAGCGCTCGGGTCTGCGCGTCGCCACTCGCCGCCGACCGGCAACCGCTGGAAGACGTCTCCCTGATTGTTCAATCGGAATAGGTGCAGCCAGCCGTTCTCAACCAGAAGGCGGACGTGCTTGTGGGCAGCCAAAACATCATCGATCGCCTCAGCCGGTGCCGCTAGGTAGACGCTGAGTCGTAGTGGCGTATGCCGCCATTGCTCGCCATCGTGCAGCGACTGCATCGACAGGCCGATGCGCAGGTCGCCGCCGTTGCCCTCGAACACGCCAAGGTTGCCGCCGACGACGTTGTGCAGCACTTTATTGCCGCTCCCGAAATGCTGATTGTCGACCGTTGACGCGTAGTATTGAAGGTTGATCCAGTTGGTGACGACCATCGGCGCCGTCATGATCAAGGTCAGAGTCGCGAAGCCTTCGTCGCTGGCCCAGTCGTAATCGTGCAGGAAGACGCGGCCACCGAGATCGAGGTGACGGGTGCGGGCGCGCGGCGCGACCACGAACGCTGCATTGTCCGCGAGGCCCCACTCGGGGCGAACCTGGGCCCAGTCGGCAGCGCGGCGATGCAGCGCGGATGATAGCGCTTGGGCATCGTGTTGCAGCTCGCCGAGTCCGAGCGACGGCGCCCGTTCGGCGCGCGTGCGTTCGCCGGCGGCACTGAGCCACTCGCGCAGTTGCTGCAGGTCTTCGGCGTGGGTTGCTGGCACCATCTCGATATCGAACAGCTGCAGTTCGTCGGTGGTCGTGTCGTGCAGGCCGGCAACAAAGTGCGTGTCCGTTGGAATCTCGATGCCTTGCATCGCGAGGCCCGTGCGCACGACTTCGTCGGCGAGCAGGGCGGTGAGTAGCCGCGCATTGACCTCACCGGTTTGGCCGCCGCATGCGCCACAGTCGAGGCCCGCTGCGTGGGGGTTGTTGGTGCTGGTGCTGCCATGACCGGCGAGCAACACTAGGCGCGCGAAGTCTCGGGTCAGCCCCATCGCGCCTAGCACTCCCGCAGCCAGATCAATGCGTTCATTGGGCGATGGCGCACCGGCGCCTTCGCCCCACGTTGGGCGCAAACAAGCGGCGTCGCCGGCCTGCAGGCCAGCGTCGTCGGCCCGCTCGGGCCGGTGGGTCGTGGCCAGGCTCTGGCGCAGCAATTTCCAGCCGTAGAACAGGCCGCATGACTCAACGAATGTGAACGCTGAGGCCGCTGCGCTGCGGAAACGACGCCAACGCTGTTGCCAGCCGAGGCGGTCTTGGCGCTGCCGTCGCAGCGTCTCGCCATCGAGCGCGCCGGACACGGCCTGGGTCATGACCCGAGACGGCGCTAGTAGACCGGGCAGTTGCGGTCTCGTGGCATCGGTGCCGAACGGCGCGTAGGCCACGGGCAAGCCGAAGAAGCCGGCGAAGCCCCGCGTGCGCACGGCATCATCGCTCGCCGTCTCGATAGCTCGCCGGAAGCGTTCGGAGCGAACGTCGATGCAGAACACTGCCTGCACGGCTGCCGTCGTCGTTGGCTCGCGCGGCACGGCGGCCGGGCGCAGCCCTGCTTGTAGCGGCTGCTGAAACGCAATCTCGAGCGCGTGCTGCAGCAACCAATCGATCGACTGCAGTTCCTGCAACCGTGCCACCTCGTTCGGATGTTGGTCCAGGCGGTCGCGCCAGTCACTGAGACTGGTCTGCAGTGACAGATCTTCGACCAGCAACCACTCCCATGCTGCTCGCATCGCTAGCAATTGCACGATCTGGTCATCGTCGCCGTCGAGGAGTCGTGCCTGCCATCGTTCGTAGGCGCACCAGGCAGCCCAGCCGCGCACGCTGCCGAGTAGCACGGCGAGCCAGGTGCGGCGTTGCTCGGCGTCTAGTCCCAAACGCTCGACGACGAAGCCGATGCAATCGCTCGCGGTGTCGGGCAACGCGTTCACCCGGTTCTGTCGATGGCTGTAGCCCTTGCGCGTCGGTAGGCCGCGATCGGCCGCGAGCGCTTTGCGCCAAGAACCATATAGGCCTTCTGTGCGAGCGAGCCCCCATGCCGCCTGGGTGTCATCGAACCATGCCGCGGTGTGCTGGCTGATCTGGTGCACACAGAGTTCGCTCCACGGCTGTGGCTCGGTGCGCACCCGCACGGTGTCGGCCAGATTTGTGACGAGCGGGGCGACCTCGGTGGTTGCCTCATCGTGCTGCATCGCCGCGACCAGCTCGTTGACCGTGAGCTTGTTACCCGCCATGTCGAGTGCGGCTTCGAGGTGATTGCGACGCAGTCGGCCGGCTTGCCAGTGCTCGCGATACCACGCTCGCGGCATCGACAGCTTGGCTCCTGACGAGGCGGCGAGCTGTGCCGCGGCCGCTTCGATACGCTGATCGAGGTGGCCCCAGTAGGGGTTGACCGCGATCATGCGATCGAGCGGCCACGTCGGCGCAATGCGCTTGCAGGCTTGTTCGATGTCTTCGTTCAGGGCTACATCGGGCTGCTGGAAGCGCAGTTCGTTCGAGATCAGAGTGGTCATTAGGAAACTGCCTCGCGGCTCCGGACGGCAGATGCGGTGGGTAAGGCTTGACGCTGGTTTGGCCAAACGCGCAGCGTCAGTCGGGTGAACCATTCATCGAGGAACAAGCCGCCGTAGAAGCGCGCATATAGACCCTGCGCAAAGGCACCCGCCGGCCATACGGCAACCGCCGCCTGGGCTGCGAACAGCAGCACGAAGCAGGTGATGATCCATGCGGCTAGTGGCAGTGATCGCAGTGCCGGGTTCAGGTCGAGTTCGTTCGTTCCCAGCCAGCTGTGCAGCAGCCGGTGCAAGCCGAAATAGATGGCTGCGACGATGAAGGACGTGGTGACGCTGCGCAGTTGCCATCGCGTCGAAGGTTTATCCACACGACCAGCGAGCAGCGGTGCCAAGGACAGGCTGACGACGACCGACATCGCAATCAGCGCTGGCTGCTCGAGTAGATACACGCCAAAGAGCCAGCTGGCGGCAAGTGCCATGCTGGCTCCGACCGCCGCAGCAACGACACGCGCGAGGATCGATGGCGGCACGATTACCGGTGCCATCCGGCGGACAATGCTCTGATGCACCGTGCCACCAGCCGACAGGAATGCGTGCGCCTTATACAGCGAGTGCGCCACCAGGTGCAGCAACGCCATGTCGAACAGGCCGAGGCCGCACTGCATGACCATGAAGCCCATCTGCGCACAGGTCGACCAAGCCAGCGAAACCTTGATGCTGATGCGCGTGCTCATGACCATCGCCGCGAGCACGGCGGTAAGGCTACCGACAAGGACTAGCAGCACCTGTGCCGCCGGCACCGAAGCGACCAGCGCGGCCAACCGGATCAGCACGAAGCCGCCAATGTTGACGACCCCGGCGTGCAGCAGTGCCGAGACCGGCGTGGGCGCTTCCATGACCTGTATTAGCCAACCGTGGAAGGGTAGCTGGGCACTCTTAAGCAGCGCCGCCAGCGAGATCAGCACGACCGCTACCT
Organism: Planctomycetota bacterium; assembly: GCA_051278165.1. Taxonomy (GTDB): domain Bacteria; phylum Planctomycetota; class UBA1135; order UBA1135; family UBA2386. The sequence continues at coordinate 8,049 of JBNMNW010000215.1, forward strand.
GCGCCCCAGTGGGGACTTCAGTTTGAGCCGTGATCTGGCGGGCCAGCTCGTCGATCTGTAGCGTGCCAAAGCTGACGAGTAGCAGGAATGCGGCCGTGATCATGCAGACGTCGGCGAGGCGGCTGACCAAGAATTTCTTGTGCGCCGCCATCTGAGCCTGTGGGCGGTCGGCGTAGAACGTCAACAGATTTTGAAGCGCGAGGCTGGTGCCGAGCCAGGCGGCAACAAGCATCCCGAGGTTGCCAGTGACAACCACCAGGCTGGCGCCGGCTAGCGTCGCCAGCAGCCAGCGCACGAACCGATGCTGGCCCTGCTCGCCAGCAAGGTAGGTCGCCGAGTAGTGGGTGATCACCCAGCCGACGAACGTGATCAGCAGCAGCACGACGGCGAATGCGATCGGCCAGCCGGTGCCCAGCCCCGAGGTCACTGGCCACACCATGCCAACGAGCAGTGAGGCCATGGCGGCCCCAAGTGCTAACACGGCCGCCCGCTGTGCGATGCGCCACGCACTAGCTATTGGCAGTGATCGCCGGCCGGTAATCGCCGCGGCCAGCAGCAGAACGAGGGGCACGGTGTAGCCCGAAAGGGCGCGTAGATCACTGGGTTCGATAGCGGTGGGGGGCATGCAGCAAGTTGCGCGGTTGGCGCTTCACCTACCTGCTATCGCGGATGATCGCCGTTAATCAAAGTTCATATATCTGCGCCTATCGTTCTGTTTAGAAGAACGGTTGTTCGTTGGGCCAATCGTCGGTCGATGCGCGCTGAATTGCGCATGACCCGTGCCCAAAACATTCCGCTCGCACTACCGATCAGAACGCTCGTGCCGGCACGTTCCGGATCGGGCCGTCGGTTGGGCGGCACGGTGCTGCTCGGGGTGAGCGGCCTGTTGTCCGCTCGGACCTAGCGATGGCTTCGCCCTTGCCCGGGGCCTCGGAGCCGTGGGTGTTCCGTTGCGCCCCGATGCTAGTATTCGAGCCGCATGCTCTTCGCTGTCTCCCCAATCCAAGACGAACACGAATCCCTGTTCGCGATCCCTGGATTCGCAGATCCCGTAAGCAGTCTGACCCACCTGATCGCCGCAGCCCTGTTTGCCTACGCATCGATCTCGCTGCTTGCGGGCGCGAACCGGTCTGGTCCGTTCCGTGCCTTGGACAGCGGCCTCTCTGTCCGACTTCACCGGCCTGCGCTTCGTCCGGCGCGGGAACGAAGGTGCTGCGGTGGCAGCTCTCCTGCTACTCTAGCTGGCCACCGTCACGCCTATGTCTAAGCCTCCCATTGCCACCGAGAGTACCGCGCCTAGCGACGTGCGGATTGACAGGCTGGTGGAGGCGGATCAAACGCTCATCCGCATCGTCGGCCGTTTGGATGTCGATACTGCCGGCGGTGTCTGGGACGTCGCGCTGCGCGCGTTGCCGAGCCAGGGCGATGCCGTTCTCGACGCCTCGGAACTCGCCTACTGTGATGGCGCGGGCATGAGCCTCATCCACGACATGGCGTCCTGTCTGCGCAAGACTGGCGGCACCTTGTCAGTGCGTGGTTTATCGCGCGATCTGCAGTCATTCCTCGATCTGACGCACCTCGAAGAGGACCTGGTTGTGTCGGCAGAATGCCCGAGTCGTCGCACGCTTCCCGAAATGGTCGGCATGCATGCTGCGGCGATCGCCAAGGACGCTGTCGAAATCCTCACCTATGTTGGCGCGATCGCCGCGGCGCTAGGCAACGCGTTGCGCAAGCCGCACAAGGTTCGCTGGGGCGATGTGCTTGAGTCCTGCACGACGGCCGGCGCGTTCGCGTTTCCGGTCGTGACACTGGTTGGCTTTCTGCTCGGTTGGGTGCTGGCCTTCTCCGCCGTGTTCATCATGCACGACTTCGGGGCCGACCAATTTCTGGCGGCGCTGATCGGCCCGGCCATGGTGCGCGAACTTGGGCCGCTGATCACGTGCATCGTATTGGCGGCGCGATCCGGTTCTGCCTTCGCGGCCGAGATCGGCACGATGAAGGTCAACGAAGAGGTTGATGCGTTGACCACGATGGGCATCGATCCAGTGCGCTTTCTGGTTGTCCCCAAGGTGCTGGCGTCCGTCTGCATGACACCGCTGTTGGCCGCGTTCGCCACGGCGGCCGGCGTCATTGGTGGCGCGATCGTGTCGGTGTTCGTGATCGGCCAGCCACTCGTGATCTACACCAACCTGCTGCAAGAGAAGGTCACCCTGGGCGACGTGA
>JBNMNW010000216.1:0-10237 GCA_051278165.1 Planctomycetota bacterium
ATGAGCCTGGGCTCGAAGACATTGTCGAACGCAATGTGAAGGCTGGCCGTCTGAAGTTCACGACCACGTTGAGCGATGCCGTGAAGGGTGCTGAGGCCGCGTTCATCGCGGTCGGTACACCACCTGGCGAAGACGGCAGCGCCGACCTTCGGTATGTGCTGGCGGTTGCCAAGGAGATTGGCGAGCAGATGGACGACTACCTAGTCGTCATCACCAAGAGCACCGTGCCTGTTGGCACCGCCGAGAAGGTGCGCAAGGAACTGAAGATGGCGCTCGATGCGCGCAAGTCGGATCTTCCCTTCGACGTCGCCAGCAACCCTGAGTTCCTCAAGGAAGGCGCGGCGATCGCAGACTTTACCAAGCCGGATCGCATTGTCTGCGGCGTCTCATCCGAGCGTTCGCAAGAGGTCATGTCGCGGCTCTACAAGCCGTTCACGCTCAACGGCCACCCCGTCTACTTCATGGACGTGCCGTCCGCGGAGATGACCAAGTATGCGGCCAACGCGATGCTCGCCACGAAGATCAGCTTCATGAACGACATCGCCAACCTGTGCGAACTGCTTGGCGCCGACGTCAACATGGTGCGCAAGGGCATCGGCAGTGATCCGCGCATCGGCAATCGCTTCATCTACCCTGGCATTGGCTACGGTGGCAGTTGCTTCCCGAAGGACGTCAAAGCGCTCGTTCGCACCGGCAGCGAGAGCGGCTACGCGCTGCGTATTCTGCAGTCGGTTGAAGACGTCAACGAAGACCAGAAGTCGGTGTTGTTCAACAAGGTCAAGAAGCACTTCGGTGATCTGACCGGCATGCACTTCGCCATGTGGGGGCTGAGCTTCAAGCCGGAGACCGACGACATGCGCGAAGCGCCGGCGTTGGTGATCTGCGAGCAGTTGCTGGCGGCAGGTGCCACGGTGACCGCGTACGACCCGGTCTCGATGCCAGAGGCGAAGCACATGATCGGCGACAAGATCGGTTACGCCGCCGATGCGTATAGTGCTCTCGAAGGTGCCGATGCATTGTTGCTGGTGACGGAATGGCGCGAGTTCCGCGTGCCAGACTGGGATCGCTTGCGCACTTTGCTCAAGCACCCGGCCGTCTTCGATGGTCGCAACATCTACAGTGGCCCTGAATTGGCCAAGCTTGGTTTCCACTACAGCGGTATTGGGGTGGCGGACTCGTCGCCAGACGCGCCGTCGACCTCCAAGCCGGCCTCCTCGCCCGATGCGGCTACGAAGTAGCGTGGTGATGAAGTAGGTTCGACCTGCGTCACGCGAGTCTCCTTCAGAAGGGCCTCCCGTCAGTAAACGTCGTCCCCCCGACAGCGACACACTCATTAAGACTTAGACATGCCACGTATCCTCATCACCGGCGCCGCCGGCTTCTTGGGCTCGCACCTTTGCGACCGCTTCATCCATGAGGGATACGAAGTGGTTGGCATGGATAACCTGATCACGGGCGACCTGAAGAACCTCGAGCACCTGTTCCCGCTCGCGAAGTTTAGCTTCTACCACCAGGACGTTAGCTCGTACATCCACGTGCCAGGCGAGCTGGATTACATCCTGCACTTCGCTTCGCCGGCGAGCCCGATCGACTACCTGAAGATCCCGATCCAGACGCTCAAGGTCGGTTCGCTCGGCACGCACAACTGCCTCGGACTTGCCAAGGCCAAGGGTGCCCGCATCCTGGTGGCGTCGACGTCTGAGGTCTACGGCGACCCGACCGTGCATCCGCAGACGGAAGAATACTGGGGCAACGTCAACCCGGTCGGTCCGCGCGGCGTCTACGACGAAGCCAAGCGCTTCCAAGAGGCGATGACGATGGCGTATCACACCTACCACGGTGTCGAGACGCGCATCATCCGCATCTTCAACACCTACGGCCCGCGCATGCGTCTTAACGACGGCCGCGTATTGCCGGCGTTCATCGGCCAAGCGCTGCGTGGCGAAGACCTGACGGTGTTCGGCGATGGCAGCCAGACGCGTTCGTTCTGCTACGTCGATGACCTTGTCGAAGGCATCTACCGCTTGCTGCACAGCGACTACCCGCATCCGGTCAACATCGGCAACCCCGACGAGATCACGATCGCGCAGTTCGCCGAAGAGATCATCAAGTTGACGGGCACCAGCCAGAAGGTGATCTACAAGGATCTGCCCACTGACGATCCGACGCAGCGTCAACCGAACATCACCAAGGCCCGTGAGATTCTCGGTTGGGAGCCGAAGGTGTCGCGAGCCGAAGGCCTCAAGATCACCTACAAGGCGTTCCAAGAACTGCCAAAGGACGCGCTCTACAAGCAAGAGCACCGCGACTTCGAAAACTACGTCCGCAAGTAAGCAATGAGCAAGGTCCTCGTCACTGGCGGTCTCGGCTACATCGGCTCGCACACGGCAGTCGAACTGTTGGCGCGAGGGCACGAAGTAGTCATTGCGGACAACTTGGCCAACACGCGTGCTGAGGTGCTGGATGGCATCGAGGCAATCAGCGGTGTTCGCCCTGTGTGGGAGAATGTGGATCTCGCCGATACCGCGGCGTGCTCGGCGTTTCTGGCCAAGCACCAGGACCTCGACGGCATCATCCACTTCGCCGCGCACAAGGCTGTGGGCGAGTCGGTGGATCAACCGCTCGACTACTACCACAACAACCTTGGCTCGCTGATCAACCTGCTGCAGTTCGCCAAGGTGAAGCAGAATTGCGCGTTCATCTTCAGCTCGTCCTGCACGGTCTACGGCCAGGCCGACGTGCTGCCGATTCAGGAGAACGCCCCGGTGAAGCCGGCGGAATCGCCATACGGCAACACCAAGCAGATCGGCGAAGAGATCATTCGTGACGGCGCCAAAGCGCACGGCTTCAAGGCCATCGCGCTGCGCTACTTCAACCCGGTTGGGGCGCACCCGTCTGGCAAGATCGGCGAGCTGCCGCTGGGCGTGCCGCAAAACCTCGTGCCGTTCATTACCCAGAGTGCCGCTGGCCTGCGCGGCGCGCTGAAGGTGTTTGGCAACGACTACGACACCCTCGATGGCACTTGCGTGCGCGACTACATCCATGTCGTGGATGTCGCCAAGGCACACATCCTGGCGATGGAACGCCTCGTCGCTGGGCGCACCGAAGAACCAGTCGAAGTATTCAATCTTGGCACCGGCACAGGTTCGACCGTCGTGCAGGTGCTCAACGCGTTCACCGAGTCCACCGGCGTCGAGCTCAAATGGGACTTCGCCGACCGTCGCGCCGGCGATGTCGTCGCGGCCTTCGCCGACACCAAGAAGGCCAGTGAGACCCTGGGATGGCGTGCTGAATTGCCGTTGACGCAGTCGATGGCGGATGCCTGGCGCTGGCAGCAGGCGTTGGCGACGAGTGCTGGCGGCAGTGCTGGCGGCAGTGCTTCGTAGCAGCAATGCGTTCTAGTCAGTAGACCTGTCACGGCGCCCGCCTGAATCTCGCCTGAACCGGCGCAGGCGCACCGCGTCGACCTCTAGCAAACCCGACCAAACCCATGCGCATCGCGATCTTAAGTTACGAGTATCCACCCGAAACCGGCTTTGGCGGCATTGGCACATACTCCTACTACCAGTCCCGAGCGTTGGTGAAGTTGGGCCATGATGTGCACGTCTTCGCTGGCTCGACCGAGAACGGGCAGACGCACACTGAGCGCGACGGGCTGAAGATCACCCGCATCAAGCGCCAGGGATGGTTCCACGGCGCGCTCGAAAGCATGCGTGGGCGTCGCGCGTGGTGGGCCGAGAACCGGTTGAACACGAGCTTCGGTGCGTTTGAGGCGTTCCGTCACGTGCATGACAAGAACCCGTTCGACTTCATCGAAGCACCGGAGTGTGGCGCCGACTCGATGATGACTAGCACGTTGCTGCAGGTGCCGACGGCGATCAAGTTTCACTCACCGGCACGCTTGATCATGAACATCTACGACACGCCGCGCATCGACCGCGAGGCGTGCTCGTTTGTCGAGCAGCTTGGCATCAACCAGGCTGAGGTGTTGACGTCGTGTAGCCAATTCCTCGCGGACGAAGTCGCGACGAAGATGGACGAGTCGAAGCCGATCCACGTGGTCCAGAACGGCATCGACATCGAGATGTTCGATCACGATGACGGCATCGACGTCTACGAAAAGTTCGGCCTGCCCAAAGACAAGAAGCTGATCTTCTTCGCCAACCGCATGGAGGAGCGCAAGGGCGTTCACATCCTGCAGGAGATGGTCCAGCGCACGCTTGCTGAGTACCCGGACATCGCGTTCGTCTTCGGTGGCCGCGACCTGTTCGGCTACATGGAGAACCGTCTGTTGCCTTGGGTGAAGGAGAACGGTCTTGAGGATCGCTTCTTCTACCTCGGTCAGTTGGATCTGCCATCGGTGCGCGCATGCCTCAAGGCAGCGAGTATCTTCTTGATCCCGAGTCTGTGGGAGAACTGTCCCTACTCGTGCATCGAGGCGATGACCGCCGGTCGCGCCATCGTGTCGTCGGATTGCGGTGGCATGCCGGAGCTGATCGAAGATCGGCGCACCGGTTTGCTGGCCAAGAACGGCGACCCCGACTCGTTCGTTAAGGCCCTCAAGGAAATGATTGAGGACGAACAACTCGCCGAGCGCTGTGGCGCCGCTGCTCGTGCCGAAGTAGAGAAGCGTTTGACCGACGTGCACATCGGCCAGCAGAGCATCGACGTCTACCAGGGCTTCCTCGACGGCAACATGCCGGCGACGGAATCACAGGCTGAGCGCATGGATCGCGCGATCGCGGCAGCCGCGAGCGAGGGAGCAACGGTTGCTGAAGCCGCCGAGATGCGCCAGCGCATCGCAAAGCTGACTGGCGAACTGGACTCTGCGAAGCGCCGCGAGGAAGAGCTGAAGATCAGCCGCGAGTTCCGCTGGGGGCGGAAGCTGCTCAGTGTGTTGACGCTCGGCGGCAGCAAGCGCTAGAGCTGGGGATTGGGGAGCGCGAATCACTACTTGTTGCAGGCTGTCGCTTGCGATAGCACCAGGCACCAGCCACCAGGCATCGGCAAGAGTGCGCGCAGCCCATGCGACCTGCGCGAACGCAGCGAATTGCTTGAGCAGGTTGTGGCTGCCATGGTCTTGGTCACCAGCCGAGCGAAGTAGCTAGCGACGCTGCATCACCAGGCGGATGATCCCAGCTTCCAGATCACTTTCTGGCAAGTCGCGATAGGCGGGCGACAACTTCAGATGGGTGCGTTGCTCGACGCTTACCTTCACCAGGACCTTGCTTGCTCGGATGGTGAAACCATTGGCCGCGAACGCCGTCACCCAGTGACTTAAACGCATGCGATTGCTGCCGTGCAACATTCCTGGCCCTGGTTCGGTCAAGAACTGCAGGGGATGACAATCGGTTCTATAGCGCCGGTGATCAGTCAGGTCGATTGCGTGCACGCCGATACCGCCTGCCTTGGTGATTCGGGCCATTTCGCGGATCACTTCTTCCGGCTCAGGAACGTGCTCGAGGAACGCATTGCTAAATATGATGTCTGCTGCGCCGTCTGCGAGGGTGATTGCACTTGCTGATTGCTGCCAGTAGGTCAGGCGGTCGGCGGAAATGCCGCTGATGTCGCCCCGGCTGAGTTTGGCAAGGTCGACGTCCTGGATGTTCTGCAGGATCTCGTGACGAGATGGCGCCAGGTTGCCCACAATTGCTGCGGGGTCGATCATCATCGCGGCAGCGAGATCCGACAGTGCCTGCAATGCCATCAGGGGATGCTGGATCTGGTCCAAGTCGATGGCGATACCGCGCTTTGCTCCCAAGAGCAGTAGCAGGAACAAGAATGCACCCGGGTTGGTGCCGCCACAGCCAATGTCGACGACCGTTGCGCCATCCAGAGGCGGTCGATCAGGCATGCTCGCATACATGCCTTGGAACAGGTCTCGGTAGCGTGTCAGAGAGAACCGATTGTTATGCACCTGCATCTGCTCGCGCATTCCGTGCAGGAGTTGGTTGCCAACCGCGAGCAGGGCGCTGTCGTTCTGCCAAACATGCTCTTCCCGCATACGAGCGACGATCTCGCTCGCCATTTGTTGCACCGTGAACAGCGAAAGGTCGTGCGAGCGCTCCGCAACGGCATTGGGCAGCAGCCCATTCGGGCTTTGCGTCACAACTGTGGGCTGGCTCGTAGTCATGATTGATACTCGACATCTCTCAGCAGTGAGCGGATGCACTCGCCTACTCGCCGAGAATGGATCCTCTTGCAGGTCAAGATGGAGGTCGAGGCTTCTGCTCCGGCTCCTTGCTCACATTCCCCGCCACCGAAGCATCTCTGTTGGCCGGCATGTAGTCAATCCCCTCGTCACGATGTGGTTTGGAATCACGGACGATGTGAGCACAAGGATGTCTGTGGGGTTGCCTGGCCTGGCCTTGGAGGCCACCGAACCCGCCATTCGTGTGTGCCGATCGCGGGTTGCACAAGGCGGTTGCTTTGTCGCTAGCGTATTGGCAGGACTTCAGAAGAAGGCGCGAACGGGGCACGCCACATGTCTCTGTGCAAGGTGCTGCCGATTGCTCTGATGTCAGCCTGGGCCTACGTAACCAGCAGTTGGCGCACGGCGACGTAGTGGAGGCCTGTCTTGCAAGGCGACAAGTCGAGCCCTTCCGCATTGCTACGACCTTGGCGCCGCTGCTCGTGCATAAGTTGAGAAGCGTTTGACGGCAATACACATCGGCCAGCAGAGCATCGACGTCTACCAGGGCTTCCTCGACGGCAACATGCCGGCGACGGCGTCACAGGCTGAGCGCATGGATCGCGCGATCGCGGCAGCCGCGAGCGAGGGCGCAACGGTTGCTGAAGCCGCCGAGATGCGCCAGCGCATCGCAAAGCTGACTGGCGAACTGGACTCTGCGAAGCGCCGCGAGGAAGAGCTGAAGATCAGCCGCGAGTTCCGCTGGGGGCGGAAGCTGCTCAGTGTGTTGACGCTCGGCGGCAGCAAGCGCTAGAGCTGGGTTGCGCGAATCACGCAGCGCAAGTCACTTCTTGTCGATGGCGTGCACGCGATCTGCGAGCTGGCGGGAGAGCAACTCCGCGCCCGGCTTCATCATGTGCGCCCAGTCGAACCAGCGTGAGAACTCGTGTAGGGCTTCGTTTTCGGAGACTACATCAAACTCTAGGATGGTCACTTCATCGCGCACTTCACGTAGTCCGTCTCTGCCGTAGAAGTTGAATGCGTAGTGAGGCATGACCACGTAGATCGGCTCAATGCCGCATGCGCGTAGTCGAGCAACTTGGCTTCTGAATCCTGCGACATTGAATCCTCCGCGATGTGACGGTGGCTCAAGGTCTTTGCGCTTATTGGCGAGACCGCGCAACGCTGGCGCCGGGTCAGCAAGCCATTTGATGTGTTGTTCGAGCCGCTTCTTATTGCTGACGGTCACTTGCGACAGTTCCAGCCACCCGGCATCGGGAAGAGCGCGAACAGCCCATGGCGACCGGTTGCAAGCCCGACGCGCGAGGGCGTCGACTATGCGTGGTGCTTGCCCGACCCGTAGGTAGTTTGCGAGCGAGTGCAGGATGGCGTGGGTGGCATGTCCGCACTTCGTGCCCCAGCCATTTTTGTCGATGGCGATCGAGTGAAGTCGCGTGGGTAGATGCTTGATCGAGTGAATCTCGATCTCATGGGCCGTCATCCAGTTCTTGTTGCGTGGGCCTTGCACCCATGCGTGCAGTTCGATGAAGAGGTGGCGCAGCTTCGGTGGCTTATTCGCGACTAGCCAGTCGAGCACGGTGTCGTAGTCGTGTTGTCGCAGCCCGGATTGACCGAGGTTGAGTTTCTTGGTTGCAGCGCCCAACTCTGCCATTCTCGCATCGTAGGTGGCGAGGATGAAGCCGTTGTGCACACGGCTGCTGCCAAGAAGACCGTGTCATACTCGTCTAGGTGATCGCTGAGATAGGGACCTTCTTCTGGAGCATGCCCCGGAACGGCATCTCGTCGAGTTGATGCAGCGCCGTCGTAGCGGTCAGCATTCCGATCGGAAAGACCGGGACGTGAAGGATGCGTTCGCTCATTAATCAGAATTGGAAGTAGATGAACGGGCGTGCCTCAAGAGGCATGAATGCGAGTGCAATGGCGGCCAACATGCCGAGCAGCAGCGTGATGAGCCACGCCGGCAGCAGCCTTCGCAAGAAGATGTGCAAGTTGCAACTGGCCATGATGTGCAAGACCAGTAGCGGCGCTACGAGCAGCAGCAGCCGGTAGCCGGCGTCCCAGCTTGGATCGGGACTCCAAAGCTGGACGGTCTTCGTGCCTGGGGAGTCCCATAGCACCCATGCCCTGGTCATTGTCCAGGCATCCGTGAAGGTGGATGCTCGGAAGTAGATCCAGGCCAGTAGCACGGTGTAGAGCGTGAGCAGGCGCGACAGGATCGGCAGCCGACCTTCGCCAACGTAGCCTAGCCATTCCTTGTGGATTACTAGCGCGATGCCGTGGATGGCGCCCCAAACGACGAAGTTCCAACCAGCCCCGTGCCAGAGGCCGCCCAGCAGCATGGTCAGTGCCAGATTACGATGCGTGAACAGTCGCGACCCACGGTTCCCGCCAAGCGAGATGTAGAGGTAGTCCCGCAGCCAGCCAGACAAGCTGATATGCCATCGCCGCCAGAAGTCGGTAATGCTCGCGGCAAGGTAGGGGAACTTGAAGTTGCGCGTCAGGTCGTAGCCGAGCAATCGAGCCGCGCCGATCGCCATGTCTGAGTAGCCCGAGAAGTCGCAGTAGATCTGGATCGCATAGCAAACGACTCCGATCGCGATCGATAGTGCGGTGAACTCGGCGGGTGCGGCGAAGACCGCATCTGCTGGACCGGCCATCATGTCCGCGATGACGGCTTTCTTGATGAAGCCGGACAGGAACTGTCCGAAGGCCAGTTGCGTGTCGACGTCGCGGAACGTGCGCTTCTTCTTGAGCTGTGGCAGGAACTCCGATGCGCGTACGATCGGGCCTGCGACCAGCTGCGGGAAGAACGTCACGAACAGCGCGAAGTCGAAGAAGTGCGGCGCCGGCTCGAGCTTCTTGCGATACACGTCGATCGTGTAGCTCATCGCCTGGAAGGTGAAGAAGCTGATGCCTACCGGCAGCACGATCTGCAGCGTGACTTCGCTTGCTGGTAGCCCCAGCCATTGCATGAACTCGGCGCCGCTGTCGGCGAAGAAGTTGAAGTACTTGAAGAAAGCGAGGGTGCCGAGGTCATAGCACAGGCTCGTGATCAACCAGGCTTTGCCGGTACTGCCACGTAGCTGGGCCTTCTTGATGCGCCCGGCGCAGATGTAGTCGACTGCGGCGCAACCGAGGATTAGCGCCAGGAAGCGGAAGTCCCACGAGCCGTAGAAGAACAGGCTTGCGGCCAGCAGCCACGCTTTGCGCGGTGTGTTGCCGCGAAGCATCCAGTGCACGCCGAAGACGAGCGCGAAGAACAGCAGGAATCGTGGTTCTGAGAAGATCATTCGAATCTAGCTGCAGTAGATGCCCTTCCCGCTCCGCGTTGTTGTGCGATTTGAGACAAGAACCGGGATGTTGAATGGTCACCTACACGAGGTAGATGTGGGGCAGCCGATGATGGATGAGTCATGCATGGTTGCGTCCTCAAGGCATTCGAAGGTGTGGGCCGGCTACTTGCCTGGAAGAGATGCAGCGTAGGTCCTCGCGAGCTCGGCCGAGAAGATCTGGGCTCCTTGCTTGACTAGGTGACTTCGGTCAAACCAGAGCTCAAATTCGTACAGGGCGGCGTGGCGATCAGGGTCTTCGAAGGAGATGACTTTGACCTCATCCTTGATGTCTTCGACGCCGTCTCGTCCCAGGAAATGAACCGAGTAGCTCGGCATCAACACATAGACGAGTTCGATACCAGCATCTCGAAGTGTCGCGATCTGCGCACGGCAGGCTTCGTGGTCGAAGCCGCCGTGAGTCCTGTCAGGAATGAGGTCTTTGCGCTTGTAGTCCAGCATGGAGGCCGCGCGCTCTGGATCACTGACCCACGCATCGTGTTGTCGCCGGCGGTAATCTCTCGTCTCATTCGCTGGATCGAGAGGGGTAAAGCCCCTGTCGGCAATTATGTGAAAGTGTCGCGGACTGCGACCCGACCAGCGTCGTGAGCAATCGTCGAGAATCCTTGCTCCTTGGCCGATGCGGAGAGCGTTTACCACGGTGTGCGCGAGTGTATACGCCACCGTTGTGAGCTTGGCGGCCACCGACACCTTGCTGAGCGCGATCGAGCGCAGGCGAGGCGCCAGTGTCGATGGC
>JBNMNW010000217.1:0-10235 GCA_051278165.1 Planctomycetota bacterium
ACGAAAGTGCTTCAGAGTTCATGTGCGCGCGCGGTGACGGGCACGATGCGCGGGGCGGCGTTGCCGTCTATCAAAACACATTGTTCGGCGAGGTTGACCGTGGGACAGACGTGACGCGGCACCAATAGAAGGTGGGTGCCGCGTGGCGGCAACGCGCCGGTGCAGTGCAGCGGTAGGTGCTCTTCACTTGGCGGGAGGCCTTGCAATGAACCGTTGCCGAGCACGAACGCGCACGGGTCACCGGCCTCGGCCGCGACCGACTTCGAGCCGGCATCACAGGTTGCGATGTCTGCTGCTGGGTGACTAATCACGCGCGACAAGACCAGCGCGGCGGGCTGCAGTTCGACATCGGGATTGTCGAGTTGCGACCGCGCATCATGAAAGACCACGGTGCCTGGTGAGATGCGGTGCACAAACGCTTCGCTGTTGGCGAAGGCATCGAAGTGCAAGGCGTGATGGAAGGCCGGAGTGCCCGCAGTGATCAGCTCGGGCGTCGCAATGCCCTCGGCTGCGAGCACGTCGACCAACTGCAACAGCCGCTGGTAACCGGCGAAGATCGCTAAGCGGCGCGCGGCGAGGTCTGCGTCATGCAGGTGGCCGTCATAGAAGTGCAAGCCGCGGAAGCGATCGCCGGCAGCACGCACCACCGCCAGCACCGCAGCCTCGTCATTCATCGGAATGCCAGTGCGATTCATGCCCGGATTGACGTCGACAAACACCCCGATGCCATCGGGCAAATCCGCAACCAGCTCAGGGTCTTCAACCAACACCGACACGGCCGTGTGCGTCGCGTTCTTGGCAATCGCACCGAGCCTTTGCAGAGCGGGGCCGCGCAAGGGATACGCCACCAACAAGTCAGTCGACACGTCGCGCGAATTGGCGAGTGTGACGAAAACGTCGGCTTCGCGCGTGGTGGCGCACTTGAAGTGACGCACACCGGCCAGCAACAACTCGTCCCAGACCTCGGGCATCTTGGTCGTCTTCAGATGCGGCCGCCAACGATCCGGCGATCCCGCATAAGCAATCATGCTTCGGATGTTGTCGCGAACGCGATCGAGGTAAACGATCAGCGCGGGGGTCTGCAGCCGGTCCAACCATGCCTTGGGCAATTCGTAGGAGGCTGTTGCTGTCGACGCGAACGGGTTCTTGGTCGGGTTCAACACGCGATCGATTGCAACCGCGATGCGGCAGCGGTGCTAGCGACAAATGCGGCACCTGAGCCGCTACTTCTTGGGCTTGGTTCCGTCGCCAACGATGCCGAGGCGCTCAATCAGAATCGCCCAAGAGTTCTCCCCGAACTTGGCCTCGGGATAGTCGATGCCCGCGCCTTCATCGACGTTCATGATCTCGACCGGATCGTCGGTGACGTGGCCCAGACTCGCGAGGTGGCCGACTTCGTGGGCCAGCGTCAACGCCATCGAACCGGCGTAGGCGTTGATCAATGCGCGCAGCCGATTGCTGCGGTTGTCCTTCGCGACATCGGTGCCGTAGATGTAGCCGCCATCCAAGATCTCACGATCGGTGGCTGACAAGGGTGGCTGCAACGCGTTCTTCTGGAAGATCGTGCGTCGAATGAACTTCGTGTAGACGCGGCAGTAGGTGCCAAACGCCTGTCCGCCAGCCCCTTCGTGATCGCCGCCAAAACGAGCCGGCCACAGTCGCTGCTTCTTCTTCTTGCGTGCCTTGGCATCCAGATGAGACCCGAAGCAAATGCGCAGGCTTTTTCCTTGGATGGCCGAGCCGTCATCGTTGCGCCCCCACTTGGTCGACGTGATTGCCATGCATCGGGCGAAGATCTCTTCGCGCACGAGGTGATCCACCAATGGCTGCTTACCGCCAGTCGAGAGGCCCATCTGCTGCAAGTCATCTTCGGACGTGCCGAACTCAGCCTCGTCAGTCCACAGCATCAGCACCCAAAGCGATCCGGCCTCAAACTGGAACTGACGCGTGCGCCAAGTCCCGAACGGGACTCCGACCGTCGCATCGGGCTTGCGCAGTTCGGTCGGTTTGTCACCAGACTGCGTGCCCGTATTGCCAAGCGGCACAATCAGCGGCGCGTATGGAACCATGCGTTCGTCATCGAGCAACCACACGCCTAGCGGCCGGTCGAACGCGCCGAGCTTCTTATTGAAACCGAAGCGACCGCGGATGCCTTCAATCGCAAGCCCTTCGATCGCCGCTCGGACCGCCGCAGGATCGCGACTACCCGCGTTGGCAACCGCCTGCGCAACAGCCGTCACCGCCTCGTAGCCTTCGGCCGCACCAATGCCGGGGATGCCATTGCTGATTTCGTATTCGCGACGGAACTCACTCTCGGTCGCGACCTGCGCCGGCGACAAGCCATGGATCGCAAACACCGCGCGCTGCTGTTGCAGCAAGCCCTTGCCGAACGCACTCGGGGTCAACACAACTGGGATCGCATCGTTCGCCAACCGTTCGTCAAGGAAGCGGCGCGCAGCTTCTGGGTCCGTAACAAACACCAGAATCTCAGGACGGTCGCTCGCGAACTGCTTATCGAAATTCTTCTGAGACGTGGTCACGTCCATCTTCCACATCAAGCGCGTCGGACGCGTCAGCCCAGTTTTCTCCAGCAACTTCACGAACGCCTTGGCCGACCGACTGCGGTCGACGACCAAACCAACGCGCGTCATGCAGAGGCGCTGTTCGAGCAATCGATCCAAGACCTTGATGACATCTGCCGGCGTCGAGTCGTAGGCAATCAAGGGCAGCTTCGCGCCGATCGCCTTCTTGGTCAGGCCAGCAATGTGTGCCTCCAACGGCGCGATGACGGCATGAACACCGTCAGCCTGCAACTGCTTGCAGGTCGCCGCGGCTTGCCTCTTGTCGGCGACCGGGTGCCAAACCAACTCGACCTTGGCACCGCCCTTCTTGTTGATGGCTTCGACAGCGCGGTTTGCACCACGAGCGAAGGCCTTGTGCGGCGAGTCTTCCTGGCCAATGACCGCAATGCGAAGTGGTTCTTGCGGCGCCATCAATGCGGCCACAAACAGGAGCGGGATAGCGAGCATAGGATCGAACTGCCGAGGGGTGTGGGCGACGCCAATGGTAGGCCGGCGCACGGCTACAACAATGCGGCGAGACTGCACGCGCCGCGAGCACCGCGGTGATATCTGTCGAGGTCAGGCCAATAACGTGACACCGCGGCGGACCGAACTTGTTGTTTTTTGTCCTGGCACCGTACCGACATGGCTCAGGCATCACCGCTAGCGCAGCGGGAATTGCGTCAACACCATGTCGTCGCCACTGCTGTGGCACTGCGCGCAACCGACAACGCCGTTGCCCATCGCGGCGATCTGGTTGGCATCGCTAGAACTCGTCACTTCGTACCAAAGCCAACCTTTACCATCGTCGGTAGCTTCCTGGGTCTTGACCATGACCGCCCAACCCGACAACTCACCCTTGTCGGAGAACATCTCTTTGACGATGCCCGCGCCCTTGGGGTGTGACGCATTGCCTGCTGCAAGCGAAGCCGAAACCGTGTCGTTCATGAACACGCGAACCGGTAGGCCGAGCGACGTGTGCGGGCCGTCAGATGGATGCGACTTCGCCTCCTGGTTCTTAAAGCTCTTGTAGCCACCGCTCTTCAGGTAGCCAAACAAGTCGCTCTTGCCGAGCGGGATGCCACCGAGCGAGCCATCAGGCGTCGGCGCAGTCGGCAGCCACTTCTTGTTGACCTCTGGCTTGGTCGCCGCAACAACCCCGTGCTTTGAGACCTTGCCACTGCCTTCGGGTCGCCCCATGCCAAAGCCCTTCGCCGCACGAAGCACTGGGTAGTACTGTGTGAACACAAAGTCGTCGGCCGCGGAGGCGTCATGGCATGCATTGCAGGACTTGGTCGCGAACGCCTTTGCGGTCACCTTCAGATCGTCTTTGCCCGGATTCGTGAAGCTGAAGTAGGCCCAGTTGCCCGGCTCGTTGGGGAAGTGCTGCTGGCTCTTGATGGTCGCCTCGAGACCAATGAAGTCGCCCATGAAGTAGCCCTTGCCAC
Source organism: Planctomycetota bacterium (assembly GCA_051278165.1). GTDB lineage: Bacteria > Planctomycetota > UBA1135 > UBA1135 > UBA2386. The sequence continues at coordinate 4,010 of JBNMNW010000217.1, forward strand.
TGACGGCGCGCTTGGTGCCGACCGACACCAATTCCTTGATCAGGATCGTGCCTTCACGCCATTGGCCAAACTGCTGCCAGTGCGTGTAGCTGACCGGGTCAATGTAGACATTGTGAAACTCGGGGAACGGCGCCTTGCCACCGTTCAACTCGTCGGGCGTCACCGGCGTGCCCACGTAGACCCATTCGCGATAGGAATCCGGCCGCGCCAAATTTCCGCCAGCATCGATTGAGAAAAATGGCTCGCTAGCGCCGCGCATCGAGTCCGAGGCGTTCACGCCAACCGCACATGCAGTGAAGCCAGTGATGACCATGGCGAAGGCTGCCAATCCGGCTGAGAATCTGAGAGTTTGAGGTGTCACACCTGTTGGTGACGGTTGGGCCCGGAGTCTTACAGCGCGTTCCATATTTCTTGAACGGATCGTCGTAGGAGCAATCGTTCGCGACACAATGCGGCCGGCACCATACCGCCGACCCGACCCTGCCATGTCCTCAACGAGAGTCACCGATTCCCAACTAGACCCCGAACGTTGGGTGCACGAGCACGGTGATTACCTGCTGAGTAATGCGCTGCTGCGGTTGCGTGATCGCACCAAGGCAGAGGACGCAGTCCAGGACACCCTGGTGACGGCACTACATTCTCGAGCAAGCTTCCGCGGCGACAGTTCGGTTCGCACATGGCTGACTGGCATCCTCAAGAACAAGGTCCTCGAAGCGCTTCGCAAGCAAGCGCGCGAGGTTGCTCATCACGATGCTTCGCCAACCGATGACGACGTGTTCGGACCAGAGTCTGACTTTGACGAACGCGGCCATCTGCTGCCGAACCGCATGCCATCGCCCTTCTCACTAAGTCCATCGGACTCACTGGAGAAGCAGGAGTTCTACGTTGCGCTACGCCAGTGCTTGGACGAGCTGCCCGAACGCGTCGGCCAAGCGTTTGTCTCGGTCGAGATGGACCGACGCCCGGCCGACGATGTCGCGGACGACCTGCAACTGAAACGGAACAACCTCTACGTGCTGCTGCACCGCGCGCGCAAGAAGCTGCGCGCTTGCCTAGAAAGCAATTGGTTTGGTGAGCGACGCACCAGTCCGCCCTCGACACCAGAACGGAGGGATTCGTAAATGCGACGTTTGCTGGCCAAGATCATCTTCCGCATCGTCGAGTGTGAACGCATCATGAAGCTGCTATCGCGCGCGATGGATTCGCGGCTCGGCATCTGCCAACGACTTGCCATCCGCATGCATTGTTGGTGCTGCCCAGGCTGCTCGACCTACCAGCTGCAGCTGCCGTTCTTGCGCGAAGCGATGCAGCGTGTCGATGACGAGAAGAACACCGAACGCATTGCCAAGTTCTCGACGGAGGACAAGCAGCGCTTGGTTCGCTTCCTCAAGTCGAATGAGCCTCCGCCGGAGTAGCACCGCGCGCAAGGGCTAGGAGGCCGAGTCACGGGACATGCGCTGCGTGTCGATGACGGCATGATGAGCTAGTCATGTTGCGCCGCGGCAAATCGATGCCGCCGCGCCGACACCTGCCCCCCAACCCAAGCTCTACGAACCAACATGTCCAAAACAACCCGGCACGAAACCCTCGTCGGACTCCACGTCACCGACCACGACGCCTACGCCAAATACCGCGCGGTGATGACCCCGCTGCTCGAGGCCGTTGGCGGCTTCTTTCGCTACGACTTCACCATCGATGCGATGCTCAAGGGCGAGAGCGATCCGGCCATCAATCGCCTGTTCCTGATCTCCTTTCCAGATGCCGCCACCGAAACGACATTTTTCGCCGACCCGGCCTACGTCGCGGCCAAGAATGAGTTCTTCGAACCGGCGGTCGGCAAGGTCAACATCCTCGGGACCCTGGTGGCAGCCGCCCGCTAGCCTTCCGGCACATGGATCGTAAGTCGATACAGATAAATAGGATAGCGATCAACCCAACAGGCGACCAATCGCCTACTGGACTCAGGGGCTAACAGCACCGAAACTGGCTCGCCCACGCAACCGGCGCTAGGTAGAACTCGGCAAAGATCCGGGAACGATCCATGCGGCCGAGACGTAGCCGGAGCGCCCTGCCCATTCTCTCCTCACCGAGCACGACCGAAGACGAGACCCTTGCGAGCGCCGCCGCAAGTGGTTCGCGGGCCGCGTTCGCGCGACTTGTCGACCGCTACGCCGGCCGGGTCGTGGCCACGCTCGAACGACGCCTTGGCGATCACAGCGCCGCCTTGGACGTCGGCCAGGAGACTTGGATCCGCGTCTTCCGCGGGCTACCGAGTTTCGACGTCGACAAGAGCTTTCGCTCGTGGCTGTTTGCGATCGCCCTCAACGCAGCTCGCGATGAAGGCAGACGCCGCAAACGAAGCCCGGTCGACTACGTCGACGAACTCCCCCACAGCAACTCCCACAGCGCGAGCCACAGCCGCGCCCACGATGACCGCCAGGCGATTGATCGAGCCTTGGCAGGAATCGCCGAACCCTATCGAACCGCCGTCGTGCTGGTCGACTGCGAAGGCCTCGACTATCAAGAAGCAGCCGCGAGCTGTGATTGCAAGTTGGGCACGATGAAGTCGCGCGTCGCACGTGGCCGTGCAGCCTTCCGCGAGCAATGGCGCAAGGTCTGCGGCGAAACAGAAACAACCAAGAGGAAATCCCTGTGACCAACTGCGAACACATCAACTGCGAACACATTGAAGATCTGTTCTCGGACCGATTCGATGGCGAGCTCGACGCTCGCGATCAGGAAACGTTCGAGAAGCATCTGGCGACCTGCACGAGCTGCAACGCCAATTGGCTTGCGTTCCAGGAGGCCGTTTCGATGCTCGGTCAAAGCGGCGGTAGAGAGACATCTCCCGAACTGGCTGCGGCCACGCTCGCCGCGGTCGATGCGGCGTCGATGCCATCCCGCCATGCATCGCAGACAAAGCCGCTACTGCTGGCCGCGTTCCTCGGTGCAGCCGCCGCGTTGCTGATCGCTTGGCTCGTTGTCGACATGAGCTCGGGCAGCATGAGTTTCGACAGTATGCGTTCCGACCGGGCGCTCAACATCACCGTCGATTCGGGTGTTGTCGCCCTGCAACCCGGAGAGAGCCGTTCGCAAAATGGCCTGATGCTGTCGCGCTCCGACTCAGGACAACTCACCGTTCGCGCCGAAGAGGTCGAAGCCAAGGTCGTCGAAGTGCGCGTTGAGGTGCCCGTCGATCGCATCGTCGAAGTACCGGTCGAAGTACCGGTTGAAGTGCCGGTGGAAGTGAGAGTGCCAGTTGAGGTGCCCGTAGAAGTCATCGTCAAGGTGCCAGTCGAAGTCCGGCGCGGCCCGCTGTTCACGATCGACACCTCGCCCTTGGCTTCGGCATTGCGCGAAGCCAGTAAGCAACTCGGCGCCAGCATGGAGGCACTTGCCGCTGCTCGCCACGCGGACTCGAAAGCCCTGCAGCAGTCGCCAATCAAGCCAATGCGCTCGCCATTGGCGAACATACAACGGCCGCCGCGCGAGCCTAGAGTTCCCGGTTCTACCCTTCGCGTGAACCGCACCGACGGCCGCATCCAACTTGAGACGTCCGGCACGATCGAAGATTTGGTGCCGACACTTCTCGCCCAACTCGAGACCCCCGACACCGAGCTCTGCTCGATGATCCAACGTCGACTCGCCGCGATTCACGAAGAAGCCGCGCAGAACCCCAACATCCGTGATGGGCTTGCCGACATGCCTTCGGGCAACGCGATTCCAACTCAGCAGCCGTCGCTGTTCGGCGATCCCTCACGACCAGCACGCGCACCAGCACCGGCAGTGGCGTGGGCCCAATGGTGGCAGGCTAACAGCCAACTGCTAACGCAAACGGCGAGCCTCTAACGAACCGGCGACGGCACCAGAAATCTCATCAGATTCTGGAACCACCGCAGGCTGGCGAACGTGTCCGGCGCGAACCCACCAACGAACAACACAATGATCAAGCTTCAACTGCTCGCCCTCGCAAGCTGCACCCTTCTTGGCAGCTGCATCTCAGGCGGCCCCCACAGGTCTACGTCGACGGCCTGGACGAACAACGTGCACCAGGGCGTCATGCTAGCAACCGTCTCGGACGATGACGGCACGGAACAGACCTGGCGTGCCTACCCCGGCAACAACACGAACCCGCGCGTAGAAGTCTCGGGCAAGAAGACCTTCACCGTTCCGAAAATCGGCGCCTCCAGCACCTCGGTCACCCGCGAGCGCGCCGAGGCTTTTGGCGCGACTCCCTTCCGCGGCGCCTGGATCAAGAGCGTCGTCAGTGACAAGCCGGCTGCCTTAGCCGGCATCACGGTTGGTCAAATCGTGCTGAAGGTCAACGGGCAGGACATCAACGGCAGCGAGCAGTTCAGCGACGTGGTTAGCAGCATTGGGGTTCCTGGCGAGCCATTGATCCTCACCGTGCTCAGCAAGCGAAAGCCTGGTGACCCCATCGACACCCAGCAAACGGCCGAAGTCTCCGTTACGCCCTATGCCGCCAAGACCAGCCGCGACACGACCGATTCGATTCGCCTTGAGACTTCGATGGGCGTGCAGCTCTACACCGGCATGCAGGTCGCCCTGGTCAAACAAGAGCTTGCCAACACCATCTTCGGCGCACTCAACGACGTCACGCTAGTCACCGGCATCGTGCCCGGTTCTCCCGCTTACTACGCCGGGTTGCGCGCTGGCGACCGCATTCTGAAGATCGATGGGCAACCGAATCCTTCGCTGCAACTTGTGCGTACAGCGGTTCTAGATCGCGTCAACACACTGCTACCAACCGCGGAGCACTACGACCTGAGTCGCGGCCGCACGCAGCCTCTCAGTGGCGAGGACCGCGGCGAGGCGATCCAACTGCAGGTCGATGGCCCGCTCGGCATTCATGACACAACGATGTCCGTGGAAATTGGCGGCTCGCAAAGTCGCTTCTACATTCCGATCGTCGTTGGCTACGAAACCTCGGATCAGAACTCTCGACTGAGCTTCCTCAACTTCATCTTTCAGTTTGGCTTCAACTACAGCAGCGACGTGCACGAGTCCAAAACTCGCAAGCCCGTCGTGACCAGCGACCTGTCGATTCTTCCGCTGGGCATGTTCGGGGTGAAGCACGAACTGCACCGCAGCGAATACCGACTCTTCTGGCTGATCAGGTGGAGCTCCGAGAACTACGACCACGCAGGCAACGAGTAGCACCCAACGCGTTCACCCAGCCAAAGCCAAGAGCACACCTTCGCGAATGCAGGGTGTGCTCTTGTTCGTTGGCTCCGCACGTGCCAACTCGAATTTGGCGTCGGCAGTGACTCAGACCTCGGCAGTCGCGCGCCATTCATTGGCGACCACCCCAGGCCACCGAGGCACCGCGGCGACCAGCAACGGCAGCATCAAACCGAGGTTGCTACTGGGCACCATCAGCGTCCACGTGCCGAGCATCGACCCAATTGCAAACAGGCCATACTCGTCTCCGGGGTTGCCGAATCCGACCGCGCAACCCACGGCCCAAACGACCGGCAAAAGCACTCGCATCCGGGGTTGCATTGCCATGGCAAACAGCCTAGCTGCAACGGTTCGTCGACTCTAGATCCCCCCACACGACCACCGGTATGAAGATGGGACATCCGAACCGCTTCGAACCGCCGTGCCACCGCGTGCGAACGTTGGCGGCTGCCGCGACGTAGCTATACTCGTCCGTCCCAGTTCGCTCGCAACTCCCGCGGCTCTGCCGTAGCAGCGACCACATTCGCACCATCATGATGCCTCGATCGATCCTATCCGGCGCAACCGTGCTGCTCACCACCCTGATGACCGCACTGGTGCTGACGACTGCCAGCTGCACGGCGCAGACTCCTGGCCAATCACCAACCCAAGCCGGGGGCTGGCTCAGTTGGCGCGGCCCGGACCAGAACGGCACCTCGACAGAGACAGGTCTGCCGACCTCGCTCGCGATCGGCGGTGACACCAAGTCGTGGCGCTACGAACTCAAGGGCCGCGGTACTCCAGTCATCGCTAACGGCCGCGTCTACACCCTCGGCTACCGCGGCACCGGCAAGAGCCTCGATGAGTTGCTGGTCTGCCTCAATGAGACCGACGGCAGCCTGATTTGGGAGAAGCGCTTCCCGCACTTCCTCACCGACATCATCTACCACCGCTTCGCACTCGGCAGCCCGACCATCGACGCGAAGTCTGGCAACATCTTCTGCATGACGTCAGCCGGCGTGCTGTGCAGCTTCACCCCGAGTGG
>JBNMNW010000218.1:0-10116 GCA_051278165.1 Planctomycetota bacterium
CATCACGACGACATGGAAGTGGCCGAATGACCATCACGGGTCCATGAGACCCCATTGCTATCAAGCCTACGGTCGGTTTCTGTCGGTACGGTGCCTGGACAAGAAACAACATCTTCGACCTGTGCCGGTGACAAGAAAACGCGGGTTCATCTAGCCGTTGCAGCACCGCACGTGCTCTAGACAAACATCTTCACGGTTTGCTGTCACCGTGAGGTCGCGAAGATGTTGTTTCTTGTCCAGGCACCGTACCGACTATTGCTGGCCGAGGTTTGAGTCGAATACGCGGACGCCGGTCCAGTTGTCCTTGTTCGCTTCGATGAACTGTAGGTGCGCTGGTGCGTCTTGGTAGATGTCGTGCGCTGCGCGGTCGCGGAAGAAGACGTGCAGCGAGACGTGGTAGTTGAGGTCGTTGACGTCGCGCGTTAGTTCGGCGTCGCGCGTGCCGGCAGCGAGAAACACTACGCCGTCAATGGCGGCGAGCTTCGAGTAGCACTCGCCAACTAGCTTCTGGCTCGCTTCGGGCGAGGAGTCTTTGAGCGCGAAGTAAACGTCGTGGGAGAGCTTGGCGGTGGTCGGCATCGGAGGTGTGGCGGTTTGGCACGCGGCGAAGAATAGGGCCGCGAGCATTGTCGGGAGCAAGCGGGGGCGCGCCTTTCTGGGGCGAACCGTAGAGCGAGTCGGTGAGCGAGTCATCGGGCGCGAGTGTAGCGACACTCGTTACCGCAGCATCGCTACTTTGGCTTCGCTTCGAAGCCGCGCAACTCGATGGTGTTCGTGCCGTCCTCTCCCGCTGCGTAGAAGCCAATGCGGCCATTGGCGAGCCCAAGCTTCTTGCGGGTCACCTTGATCTCGGTGTCACCTACCTTCATTGCGATGCCAGAAGCAGCGGTCTTAAGCGTGATGCGATGCCAGCCTTCCAGGCGCCACGGATCGATCGGGATCAGCTTCTTGCCGAGGTAGATCCACTTGCCGCCCGCCCAGCGAGCGATTGTGATTTCGAGTTCGCTTCGGTTGCGTGACAAGATCGCGATCGTGAAGTCGTGCGGACCCGCGGCATCAAAAGCGAAGCCGCCTTGGCAGCCGGCAGCTGGCAAGTGCACGTGCACGTCGAAGGTGCCCGTCACCATCGATCGTTTCATCGGCATCAGCACAGAGGATCGACCACCTGGTTGGATGGTGCTAACCCCTGACTCGGAAACGATCCATCCACTCATGCGGCTGTCGAGCAGGCGGTTCTCCTTGAACCATTCGCGCAGCTGCTTGCCGTCGTTCTTTGGCGGCGCGAGTTCGGCAGCATGCAGCGTCAACTGTTTGACGTTCCATTCGGCAACGGCGAGCTCAGTAGCTTCGAGCCGCTTCGTTTGGCCCTCGTGGTCGAAGCGCATTGCTTGTTGCACGAGCAAGCGCGCTAACCGCGGTCGACCATCGAGAGCGTATTTGTCGCCAAGATCGGCAAACGTCTTCGCGCATGCCTGCGCAGCCCGCTCGCGCTTCTTCGCGAGCTTGTCGGCCTTCTTCAGCATGCTTGCGACCGACTTCTGCATGTTCGTTCGCAGGATGCCTTCCGGCAGCATCTGCAATTCCGCGATGGCGTCGCGCAGCCTCTGTGCTGCCGGTTCGGGCTTCTTCGCGGTGAGCAACTGCTTAGCTTCTTCGACTGCCGCTGTGATTCGGTGTTGCTGAACCTCCGCGGCTTGTTCACGCAGTTTTTCGTCGCTGGGAACGTCTGCGGGCAGCGGTCGAATCTGGAAGTTACGGAAGTCGACGATCCCCGACAGGGTCTCGCCGAGTCCGTGCATGAGTGCGGCAGAGCCGCGAATGGGTTCCGCTACGGTTACGTCGACGGCAGGCTCCGCGTTGACCTGAAACTGCAATCGTGCGCCGGAGACTCGGACGGCAAGCAAGTGGTAGCCATCCTTTGGCGCGTTGCATGCAGCGCTCTGCACCACGAGTTCTTTGATTCCCTCGTCGACAAAGTGCACGACCAGCAGGAATGACTTGGCCTTAGCGTCGTAGTGAAGATGGCAGCGGTAGCCATGGTAGTATGTGTTGGGGTTTGGCTTGAATTGCCCAATCCCGATCGCCGCGTTCCAATTCTTGGTCGGTTCTTTGGGGCGGACCTCGACGATGATCTCATTGTCTCCGTGCTTCGTCGTCGTGGTCCACTCGCTGTGCCCCGTGTAGCCCTTGGGCGAGATTCGAATCCCGTCTTCCGTTTCGGACCATGGACCGTGCGTGCTGAGGGTCGCATTCCTGCGCAGCAGCGGTGACACCTTGGGGGCTGCTGACTTTGGCTTGGCAGCAGCCTTCTGTGGGCTAGCCGGCTTGAGCCGCTTGGCTGCCAGCGTCGTGCTCTCCTTGGTGATCACCTCGGGGTCGAACTGCGCCGCAACATCGAGGCGAGTCTGGGCCGTGTCGTACCACTTCTTGATGCGGTAGCTCTTGGCTAGTTCCGTCTGCGCCGTCGCAACTGCGGTGTATGCCGCGCGCCGCTCCAGCTCGAGTGGGTCGTTCTCCTTCAGCAAATACCGCGCACTGAGAACCGTCGCCTCTTCGATCGGATTGGATGCCTTGCCGCGCAGCAGGTCGAGCGCCTGCCATAGCAAGATCTCAGCGTCCTCCTTGTGACCGTTCCTGATCAGCTTCTCAGCGCGATTTACCAGGGTCACTGGATTGACAGCTTTCTCCGGGGCCCGTTGGGGCGTGGCCGGAAGTAGCGTCTGGGCGGCCAGTAAAACAGTGGCGATCAGTCTGGTGGCGGGCGCGAGCATCATTCCTTTCTTCGGGTAGTTGGCCCATGGTAGGTCGGCGAATGGAGGGCTCAAGAGGGCGGTCTGCGACTTGGGCGCCCGTGGTGCGCTACTTGTCACGTAAAGGTATCGTGGATAAGGAATCGGTCCGTGCTGGAGTTAGTAGTGTAGGCGCCCCGCTCTTTGCTCACGGCTTCCCGTAACCGCGGGCGGTTTGGAGCAGCGGCAGGGTGGAAGAAGAGGGCTGGCTGAGCTTTTGGTGCCAAGGACACCTGGCTCGGCTGGCCGGATTTTTGAGTCTGCTCGTGTGCTCTTGCGGCTGCCGCAACACGCTTGTAGATAAGGGTTTTATGCAGGTAGAAGCGATCGAAGGGCCGGTGCTGCAAACGGTCTCCCAAAACGATGATGCCGCGGTGCGGGCTTTGTTCGCCGAGCAGCGAGGCATGCTGGATGTCGTGCGTCAGAACCGCATCTGGCAATGGCTGGGCGGCGTTCCGTCTGGGTTCGGCAGCCCGTCGGTTGCACTGCACACCGTCTACCTCGACTTCGCGTTCGTTGGCCTGTTGGCGACGGCGTTCATCATCGCTGGCTTTACGCAGGGGCCGGTGTTGTGGATCGCGGTTGGGCTGGTGTTCGCGTGTGTGGTCGCGCGATTGATGCTGGGTGGGTCGGCGACCAAGAAGACTTTGGCGCTGTTCGAGTGTGGTGTGCAGTTGCCGGCGATTGTGCTTCGAGCTGTCGACGATGAAGACGATGAAGAGCTGTCGACGGTTGCCGTTCTGGTTGGTATGAACGTGAAGTGCTCGGATGACCTTCGCGCCCTGGTCGTCGCCGGTGGTCATCTGCGTGACTACGTCGGTGGCGATGAGGCGCCGCCGCTCGACTTGCGGCCGTTGGTGGCGAGCATTCGCGACCGCGCGTCTCACGATGGCAGTCGCATCGATGTGCCCTCGTCACTCGGCACAGGCTATGAGGTTGCGTTCCTGACGCTCAACCCACTGATGCTGCCAGGTGAAGTTGTCGACTCACAATTAGTGTTCGTGTTCGCCGATCCCGCTTGCCGCGATGCCGAACACACGCGCGTCGTGCAAAGCGAATTGTGGGGTCATGGTGTCAAAGGTCTGTGTGATGCGCTGCCGCTCGAGGAGGTCGCATGAACCTCGCAGACTTACGTTCCCGCTTGTCGCGCTCGGAGAAGGCCGGCGACCTCGAGAAGCTGCTCAACCAAAATGATGATGGGTTGCCGTGGAACGATTTCGTGTGGATGTTGCAGTTCCCCGCATTCTGTGGGGCCGGCATCGTGGCCGCCTACATGGCATCTGCCGCGAGGCCCGAAGACAGTTCGCCTCCAGTTGACCAACTGTTGGCGCTAGCGATCTTGGCGTTGTGCGGCACCGCGATGCACTTCTTGCACCCGTTGTTTCGCAGTCGTGAGCAGAAGCTGCAATACCGCCTTCGCAAGAAGGGCCTGGTTGTGCCCGTCGCGCTCGTGCAAGCGAACGCGCTGTGGGGCCATGTTGACGAGTGGGTCTACGGCAACATTCTGGTGTCACTAGACCCCGACGCCGTGAGCCAACCCAACCTGCTCGTGGATGCTGCCAAGAACGTCTTCGCCCTCAAGTCCATCGACCGCAGCACGCTGCCAAAAGACCAGCGCGAGACCGCCTGGAATCTCTACAACGAGCTCGCGCCCGTGCGTGCAGTCAAGGTTCCAGATTCCTTGACCCCCGGCTTGAGCAAGTGCCTCATGGCCTCGGTGCTGTTACCACCCGAAGCACTGTCAGAGGGTTCGCTACTGTTCGCACTAGCACTGCCAAACGAACTCGACCCAAACGCGATCGCCGTGCTGCCCGAAGCCAGCCTAAAAGCCTGAATGTCGGTACGGTGCCAGGACAAAAAACAACATCTTGACCCTGCGCCGGTGACAGCCCTTCCGTCATAGATTTGGACTCGCTGGGGCCTTACTTGGCCTGCAACGACTCGTATCCGTTCCCGTCAAGAAGGTGATGACGCGCGGCGAGAGCTAGGCTGCCGGAGACATTTATCTGTCACCGTGAGGCCGCGAAGATGTTGTTTATTGTCCTGGCACCGTACCAACATCTAGTTGTTTGGGCGGTAGCGTGCTGGTGGTGATGGTTGATGATCATGAAGAGTTGGGCCGGCGCGCGGCTGCACTCGGCAAGCCTCGCAAGGCATTTGTCATGTGGTCGGATGCTGCAGCGCTGGGGCATGTTCAGGCCATGTTTGAGGTTGGGGTCTGTTATGGCTTGGGCAAAGGCGTGGCGCGTGATGTGGAGCGCGCGGTCGAGTGCTACCGCGTTGCGGCGTTGGCGGGGCATGGCGAAGCGGCTTACTTGTTGTCGTGCTGTTATGACGCCGGTGAGGGAGTCGCGCAGGATCACCGGTTAAGGGTCAAGTGGTTGAAGGTTGCGGCTGAGCATCGCTTCGAAGACGGGCTGCTGGTGCTTGGCTTCTGCTACTTCGCAGGTCAGGGCGTGCGCCGCAATCACAAGTTGGCCGTCGACTGCTATCGGGCCGCGGCGCGATTGGGCAGTGTGAAGGGGCGCTACAATCTGGCGCTGTGCTATCGCTACGGCGAAGGCGTGTCTCGCAACCTGGGCCATGCCTGGCGATGGGCGAAGTCCGCGGCCGAACTAGGTCATCAACTGGCCCCGGAGTTGCTGCTGCAGATCGCGATGTGCTATCGCGATGGTGAAGGCGTTCGCGTCAACCACGGCAAGGCGTTCGACCTGTTCCTCGAACTTGCCGAGTCAGGCGATGCCGCCGCGATGCTCGAAGTTGGGTTCTATTTCCACAAGGGCGCCGGCTGCTTACAGAGCGATGCACGTGCCGTGCGCTGGTATCGAAGGGCCGCAGATGCCGGCGAAGCCACCGCCTGTATGAACCTTGCGCAGTGCTACGCGAGTGCTCAGGGGGTTCGGCGCGATTTGAAAGCTGCGCGGGCGTGGGCGCGTAAAGCGGTGGCGCGTCGGGCAAATGGCGCCAAGGAACTGCTTCAAAATTTGACTTAGTTCGAAGTCGAACCCGGTGATTCTGTGTCTGACACCGTGCATGCATCTAAGCTCTCGTCATGCGCTTTCTGTTGTTGCCGTTACTATGTTTGGTCGGGTGTCAGTCGGCGCCGGAAGAGCCTTCGATCAATTGGGCGATTGCCGTCCATGGTGGTGCTGGGACCATGAGTCGGGATGCGCCGCCAGCTCGGTTGCAGGCGTATGAAGATGCGATGACGCGGGCGTTGGCGGTTGGCAAGGACATGCTTGCCGATGGCGCGTCGGCGTTGGATGTTTGCGAGGCGGTCATCCGTTCGATGGAAGATAATCCGATGTTCAATGCTGGCGTTGGCGCGGTGTTCAACGAGCAGGGCGAACACGAGTTGGACGCATCGATCATGGATGGATCGACGATGCAGTGCGGCGCGGTTGCTGGCGTGCGAACGATCAAGAACCCAATCTCGCTGGCACGCAAGGTGATGACCGAGACGCGGCACGTGCTGCTCGCCGGCGACGGCGCAGAGAAGTTTGCAGAGTCGGTGGGCGTCGAACTCGTCGACAACAAGCACTTCGATACTGAGTCGCGGCGACGTTCGTTAGAGCAATTGCTGCGCGAACGTCAGCGCACTGGTTCGTTGGTCCCGAAGGATCGTCGCTATGACTACGGCACGGTGGGCTGTGTCGTGCTCGACCGCGATGGCCGGTTGGCTGCAGCGACTAGCACCGGTGGCATGACGGCCAAGAAGTGGGGGCGCGTTGGCGATACTCCGATCCTTGGCGCTGGCAACTACGCCGACAACTACGCGGCGATCAGTTGCACCGGCACCGGCGAGGAGTTCATTCGCCATACAGTGGCGCGGTCGGTGACGGCGCGCATGGCCTACGGCGGGCAGACGCTCGAGCAGGCGTCGTCGGCCGTGATCCATGACGTCTTGAAAGAAGGCGACGGCGGGCTGATTGCCGTCGACCGTGATGGCAACATCGCGACTCCGTTCAATTCAACCGGCATGTATCGCGGCATGGCGAACTCTCGCGGGCTATTCAAGGTTGCGATCTTTCGCGACGAGTAAGTTCATGACGAGTAAGTCGCCGCTTTGACGCGCCGCTGACAGACGTGACGACCGCGATCTGAGAGACTAGTGCCAACGTGCGAAGTCATTGGGTCATTGGGCTGGGTGCTGTGTCACTTGCGCTGCTCTGGTGGTTGACGCCATCCGAGGTTGCGCTACCGCCCGAACTGCCGAAGCCTAACGCACCAGCGAACGACCAAGCGTCTTCGCCTGAGCAAGTCGCACCGGAGCGCAAGCTTGCCGTGGCCACCGGAACCCTCGCGGTGACGCGGTTTGGCGACGGATCTTGTGAGCTGAAGGTCGAGGTGACCGATGCTCATGGCCGCCCGGTCAGCGGCGCCTCGGTGACGTGGCAGGGGTATCCGTGGGTTGCCCCGTTCGCGACGGTTGAGACCGACACGCGAGGGCTGTGCACAGCCAAGGTTTGGCCCGGGGCTCTGTTCGTGCGCGCCTATCATCCCAGCATCGGCAAGAGCATCTTACTGCGCTTGTCGACTGAGGATCAGCGCCTGCGCGTGCCGCGGCTCGCTCTGCTCCGGCCGGTTGAAGTGGTTGGCGTGGTGATGGACGCGCAGAAGAGGCCGGTCGCAAACGCGCAGTTGGTCGTGCAGGCGCTGCTCGGTATCCCGCGCGGTCACGCGGCTGAATGCGTGACGAGTGAGCTTGTGCAGTGTGATGAGAACGGTGTGTTCGCATTCGAAGCGTCGTATGGCACGCGCGGCACATTGAGGATGGCCGGTGATGCAGAAGCCGCCAAGTCGCAGAGCCCGTTCGCAGCGGGTCTTGATGAGTATGTGACTGTTGGCCCGCGTGGCGTGTCGCATGTCGAACGGGCCAACTCGAATCCTAAGAGCTCATCTACCGCCCTTGGCGGCCAATCGCGCGATCAGCGCAGCTCCCAACTAACGTTGCCCCAAGGCAGCAAGCCAACTGTGGATCTCAAGGTCATGTCGTCTCGGGAGGTGATCCCACCGAGTCCCAACGACACGTCGATTCATGTGCAGCTCGCTGACGGCAGCGGGCCAACGCGCTTGCAGGTCGAGAAGCGAGTCGACCGCGGTCACTTCAGTAAGCTCGAATGGCATGGCCTCAGCACTGGCGATCGCGTGCGTCTGAAGCTTCCCGGCGTCGGTCGTAGCGATCCTTGGTGGTTCGTCACGGACCCTGATTCTGGCCAGTCCGCGCAACTCACGGATCACGCTGTTCGCAGCGCGAAGCTGAACCTCGGTCCGCCTGGTTCGTTGCATGTGCGAGTGACGTACAACGGCCGTGCGACTCGCGGGCTGAATGTGATGATCGAACCTTGCGGAACGTCCCAGACAGCGCGCCCACGCTCCGATGGCATGGCGCGCTTTCGAGTGCCGGCCGGCAGCGTCAAGGTGCGGGTTCTACGTGGCGTGGAAGAGTTGGCGACCAAGACCGTGGTCGTGACGTTTGGGAACCGCACGGAGGCAACGCTGCGCGTCGATCTGTCAAAGTGAGCGTCGCCCGATTTTCTATGTCTGCGGGCGTGGTGTTGCTCGTTGCCTGCATTGTGGGTGTCGTCTTCTGGCTCGGTAGCGATTGGAAGGTTGGCGTCGCGCCGCCGCTCGTTTCTGACGCAATAGAGCAACGCGAACTGCAACTGCTCAGCACTCCACTTGTCGACCTCTCTAAGACCCGTGAAGTCATTCAGGACAACGCGCCGCGCAAGCCCTCAACAGATGGTGCGTGGCCGGCAAGCATTCTCGTTATTGATGCGCTTGGTGAGCCTGTAGCCAACGCCAAGGTCGACCTCAGTGCTGCCCAGAAGGGGCCAGCGTTGCACACAGTCTTCACGGACAGCCTTGGTCTCGCGACGTTGATGGTTTCCGCAGACCGGGCATTCGTGCGGGCCTACCATCAGGATGTAGGGCGCAGCATTGCCGTCGATGCCGTCGATATCGTGGCGCAGGGCGGTCTCGTGACGCGTCTCATGCTGGCGCGCCCAGCAAGCATGACGGCATCAGTGATCGACCAACAAGCCCAGTCCGTTGCTAGCCAGCTCGTGCGACTCGTGGACACCGCGCGCGGCCGATTTTATGGCACTCCGACCTTTGCGCCGCGCACCGTGACAACCGACATCCATGGTCGCTTCGAGTTCGAAGCGCTTGTCGGCGAGCGAGTCACGATGGGGCGCGACCCCCGCACCGCTTTCGTCGCCCATGAAGGCGGAGATGTTGTCTCGAGGAGGCCCGAAGTGTTGGACTCGGTTGATGACGCGCTTGAGTGGTTCTGTGGTGTCTCTTGGGATCCAGACAGGCTGAAGAACTTCGGTCGGGACTACTTCGGCGACATCAGAACAAAGCGAGACCTAACGCCGTTTTGGATCGAGGTGTTGATGCCTGGAGGTGTCGCTGTCCCGGACGCTAAATTGTATTGGGCGGGGCCCAATCAGGAAGTCCCCAAGAAGTTCTACCCACAGGCGCGCGATGGCCATCGCTACCGGTTGCACGCTTTCGAGGTGCGCCGAGAGCCTATGCAATTGCTGGTTCGCGGCCGCGATGGTTACTCAAGAACTCTCATGGTGGATAAGGGCGCGCTGCCGACGAGTGTCGTAGCCGTGCTGCAGCCTCCCGGCGACATCCAGATCAAAGTGCTACATCGCGGCCAACGCGCGCGTGGCGTGCACACTGAACTGACGTCGTGGGGGAAACGCGCCACGGCACATTTAGATGCCGAGGGAATTGCGCGTTACGCGATGGTGCATCATGGTTTGATGAATGTTCGCGTCATGCGGGGCACTGAAATACTGGTGACTCGGCAAGTGCACGTGCCGAGTCTTGGCACGGCTCTCGCGATCGTGCACGTGGATTTGTCGCGATGACCGAACCTACAATCACCGCCAACCAGGGTTCGCCATGGTTGCGTGTTGCACTCGGCATGGTCGCCGTGGTTGCGTTCGCGTTGTGGTGGTGGAGCGGTGAAGACGTCGCGCCGCCGAATCCCAACGCTGCCGACTCGTTAGGAGAAGATTATGCCGCCGGTCTGGCCGCAACGTCGTCAACCGACCTCGTGCCACAAGAGACTTCGCGCGAGATCGTCGGCGAGATGATTGAGGGAATGTGGTCGCTGATCGTCACGGTTGTGGATGCCAACGGCGATCCGGTTGCCGCCGCCGCCATCGAATTGCAGGCCACGGCCAAAGGCGCGGCCAGCGATGCGGGGCGCACGAATGCCGACGGTGTCTGCAGGTTGGAGGTGACCAGTGATCGCGTGTTCGTGCGCGCCTACCACTCACGCATTGGCCGCAGCTTGTTGGTTGCG
>JBNMNW010000219.1:0-10072 GCA_051278165.1 Planctomycetota bacterium
GCCGTGCTACTACCACCAACGATCGCACTGCAGACCTTCTACCTCCAGCACGCTGCATTCGACTTCACAGGCGCCACCTACTGGAGCAACGCAATCGAACTACACGTCGGTTCGTAACCACCCGCAGACACCAACCTGCGGTGTGAACCGGGTACAGTACACAGATCTGCGTACTGTACCCGGTTCACACCGCAGGTTGGCGCTGCCGGTGGTGCTAGCGGACGCGTAGGCCGGCGGGCATTAGCGCGTAGATCTTGGTCTTGCCGTCGCCGAGGATGGCTTCTTGGAGCATGCCGAGCACTTCGCTGAAGCGGCCGCATTGGGAGAGCATGGCTTGCAGCATGGCGCGGTTGGGGGCTGCTTGGATGTGGGCGTCGAACAGCGAACTGAACAGGGAGTCGGTGAAGCTGCCTGGCTCGGGGACGTGACGAACTTCGAGGTCGCCTTCGATCTTGGCGCGCTTACGAATCATCGCGACGGCGTCTTCGATGCCGCCGATCTTGTCGACGAGGCCGTTGTCTAGCGCTTGCTGGCCGGACCAGACGCGACCGCCGGCGATGGCGTCGACTTGCTCCGAGGTCTTGTTGCGCGAGGTCGCGACAATGTCGAGGAAGAGCTCGTAGATCTCATCGACGCCAGCTTGGATGCGGGCGCGAGCCTTCGGACTCCATGGACGATCCATCGCATCCATCATCGGCCCTTCGTCAATGCGAACGATCTCGGTGTGCACGCCAAGACGACGCATCAGGGCGCCGGGCTGGAAGCGCATGCCAAAGACACCGATCGAACCAGTGATCGTGCCGACTTCGGCGAGGATCGGTTCACCGATCGCCGTGATCCAGTAGCCGCCCGAAGCAGCCAATTCACCCATCGAGAACACGACCGGCTTTTTGTTGGCAAGGCGTTGAATCGCCTGACGAATGGCTTCGCTGGCCGTTGCCGAACCACCGGGTGAGTTGATGCGGATGACGACACCCTTGACGAGTTCGTTGTCGGCGAGCTTATCGAGACGCGAAACCGACGGGCCGCTAACCATGCTGCCAGCCGATGCGGAGTCGCCGTCGACAATCTGGCCGGAGAGATGCATGACCACGATCTCGGGGTCCTCGATCTCTTCTTCCTTCTTCGAACGCATCATCTCGCCAATCAGCGACATCAGGTCGCGGCGCTTTTTCTTCTTCTTGGGCGCCACGTCCTCCAGCTCGTAATCCGAGTCGCCGCGCGCCAACGCCAAGGCGCGCTTCGCACCCGTCCACGGCACCAAGCGATCGACGAGCCCTTCGAGCAACGCCTGCTTGGCGGTGAACGCACGGGTCTCTTGCAGTTCGCGCACCTTGCTCGTCGACAGCTTGCGACCACTCGCAATGCGACGAACGATGTCTTGGTTCATCGACGTCAACATCGCCTGGTAGTGCTCGCGCAAGTGGCCAGACATCGCCGGCAACATGTAGGGCTCAACGGCGCCTTTGAACTCGCCAACTCGCGTCACCTCCACCTGCACACCCATCAGATCAAGTGCATCCTTGAAGTGCATGACGTTCATCGCCGGCGAACGCAGGTCAACGCCGCCCATGTCCGCTAGCAGGATGCGGTCACACTGCGCCGCGATCTGGTAGTTGCCGATGCCGGCATTCTCAAGATAGCAGGTGATAGATTTGCCAGCCCCGCGCACGCGAGTGATCGCGCGCTCGAGTTCACGCTGCTGCGCGAGGTTCATGCCAACACCCGCCGACAGATCGAGCAACACGTTGGTGCCGGGTGTGGTCGCCAACTCGTCAACCATTTCTACGAACTGGAAGAACGACTTCGGGGCGCCACCGCCACCGGTCAGCAAGCTCATCGGGTCAAAGCCAGCCTCGGGCAGGTCCGCGTAGGAACCTGATGGGCGCAAGAACGCGACCTTTTCAGGCTCGGCTTCCGACTGCTCGACGGCCGTTTCGGTGGCTGCAGCGGCCTTATCCTGTGCCGCAGCAAACGGTGCGAGGAGCGAAGTGACGAGAACAGGTACAGAACGAAGCAGTTGGATACGCATGGAGATGGTGGGCTGTATTGCAGGCAGCACGCCAACGTAGCCGACCAGACCACACACCTGTCGCTCGGAGCACAACTCAACACCTATTCGACGCGGCCCACCGCATCCAAGCGGCTGCTGGTTGGTGGCCGCCGCTTTCGCTACTTGGTCTCGGTTGTGTGCAGTCGCCCGACAGCCACCGTCGAACGCTTATCCTTCTTCACCGGAGTCTCAGCGCCGACAACTGTCAGGTTCGCTGCGATCAGAGTGCCACCATCCGAGTATCGCTGGTTCTTGCGGTAAAGGTTCACACCAGTCGTGCAGTTAATGATGACGGTCTGGGCATCGACCTTGGCAATGCTGCCGTCCTTGATCTCGATACCGATCAAACAGCGCTCAAAGCGCGAGCCCTGCAAATCGAGCCTAGTGCCCTCGCCAACCGAAATACCTTTATCGCCGGCATCCAAGAACTGACAGCCTGTGACCGTCACAGCAGAAGTCATCAGGTCAATCGAGTCGTTGACGCTGCCATAGAATCGGCACGCGACGACGCGCACGTCTTTGCTAATGTCCATGTCCAAGGCATCGCCACGCGCCTCGCGGAACTCGCAATTACGAATCTCGCCGCCGGTCACATAGCCCCAGTGCAGCGCATCGTCGCCAATGTGATTCTTACCGATGAGGCAGCTATCCATGACGATGTCACTGGTCTCAATGATGCTGACCATGCCGGTCCGCAACACCATGCGCAGCTTGGCGGTCGAACCACTCCGCCACTGACAGTGACGAAAACGGCTGCCGCTCGTGCCGTGGCCATGCAATGCGAATACTCCCCACGGCTTGCTGGGATCTTGCGCGCGTACCAAAATCGGGTCGGCCTCCGTACCTTCCGCCAACACCTTGCCACGCATCTCAATGCTGACATCCGGACCGAGGATGATCGTTGTGCCGGGCTTGAAAACGACCATCGTCTCCGCGCCATAAGACACCGACTCCGTCAGCCGCACTTCGCCCGGACCAAACTCGACCGTGCGCGCGTGTGGCGGCAAGGGCAAGCTCCATGGATGGGTCGAGAAGATATCGCCATTCGCTCCGTTCACGCCAGTCTCGGGCGTAACCAGCTCGCCAGTGACGGCGTTGCTTGACACGACTGCTAGCGACTTGATCGCCCCGCCAATAGGCCGGACTAAAAACGGATACGTCAGCGGCGCCGGCTCTAGTAGATAGACCCCGTTGTTGAGCTTGTCGCTATAGGGCTGTCGGCATTGGCTCAAGCCAGGCAACAGCACCTCGTCCAACTCAAAGCGAACTTCACCATCCTTGACGGGCAACTGGGCCATTGCGACCTCACCAGCATCTACGATTCCGTTGCCGTTGCGGTCAGGGATCAGCGCCACCGATTGCGCCGAGCTAGCAACAATCACCACTTCAAGGCGTTGGCCGACCAACCCGCTAGAGCGCAGGACCAATGTCGCGTCGCCAGCAACAGGCACCGAAGTCGTCATCGCCAGCTTGCTGTCGGCGAGTCGTTGCTTGAGCCAACCGTGGCGATTGGTGAACCCGCGCCGCAGGTAACTGAGTTCGTCTTCGTATTGCTCGTCGCCAAAGAACACCGAGTGCACGGCGCCAAGTCGCAATCGATTGCGGCCAAGGTCGTCGCGCCAGTCGCGGAAGCCATCGGCCTTGAGCGCCGTCTCGACCTTCGCAGCAGCTTCGTCAATGCGCTTCACCATGCGTTCTGGCGGCACCGCCTTGAGCAGCGCGGCCAGCTGTAGCTGAATCTTGAGTTCGAACTCCGGATGCTGACGAATGCGCCCCAACAGCTGATTCAACGTCTGATCAATGCCCGCGCGACGCACATCGAGTTTCCAGAATGCAAAGTCCCACTCAATCGGCTCGAAGCGCCCCTTGTAGGGATCAAAGTAGAGCTTGTGGTTGTGGTAGTAGTCATGGTGCTGGCCGCCGAGCAGGCGATCCAACGCGACGAACTTGGCATAGGCTTCGATGTCGAGGAACTCCTTGCAATAGGCGTAGAAACCGCGTGCATCGAAGTTCGTCACGGCATCGATCAAGCTATCGATATCGCTGCGGTCGGCGCTTTGCTCGGAATTGCGAGCCCCTTGCTTCTCCCAGCGCTCACTGATCGAAAACAGCCGCGATACGCCATCTTCTCCGGGAGGTGCGCCGTCACCGCTGTAGATGCTTCCCGGCATGCGCCGGTAGCGCCGGAGCAGCGACTCGTCAGCGATATCCCACCACAAGTAGAGGCCCCAATAGACGCCGTTGACGAACATCTTCACCGGACGGATTTCCGGCGCGATCAAGCCAATCTCAGCGGCCAATTCGTTGGCGATGATGTCCTCCATCGCACTGACTGTCGGAGGGTTCTGCAGGTTGAACGCTGCGCGGTCGCGAATCGGCTGACCGCTCTTCGTCTTGATTCGCCACGACTTCTGGGGGAAGAGCCAGTGCCACTGGTTATCGCCCATGTAGCGGGCCTTGATCAGTCGAGTCTTGCCATCGACGTTCAACGTTGCCGGATACGCCGTCGCGAGGCCACTGGTCGGCAGATCACGGTTCAGCTCACCGAGATGGCCACCATTGATCTCCATGAGCACCGACTCGAGCCGGTCGCCAGCCAAGTCTGGGGCAGTCGCCCGATACAGACTGCGCTCGAGTTCCTTCTGCGTGAAGTAGCGCCAGCGATCGAGGCTAAATGGCGGGCGCTCCGCGGTCTGCCTAGCGCGGGCCGCGAAGTTTGCATTGCGTTCGTATTGGGCCCAACCGCGATTGGCGACCCAGATCATGATTAGTTGAAGTGGGAGCGCCAGCCAGAGCGCGTACCACAACGGGATCCGCCAAAGACGAGTGAAGGCGTTGTTCATGAATCCAGTGGCGCACGACTATACAGAGGCGTTGATCGTGGCGGAACAACCGGCATCTTCTCGAAATGACACCGGTAGCACGGCATGCTGCGACGCCCAAACAGCGGCGCAACCGGAAAACCGGCGCCCCTGCCAATCTCAAACCGCACGAGTGCTCTTCCGTCCCCGACGCGACCAGGCTAGCCAGCCTGTTTGGCAAGAATAAGATTCGACCGTAGCTCGCATGGACAAACTCATCGAAACATTCACCCAGAGTGGTACCGGCCCCGGCCCCGACACCACCACGATCTTCACGATCTGGGATATCTGCGCGGTACTCGGCTTGTCGTTCTGCCTGGCACTCATCATCGGCAAGACCTACCAGCTAACTCACAAAGGCATCTCGTATTCGCAAGGCAACGTGCAAACGTATGTGCTGATGGCCGTGATCATCTCGCTGATCATGCTGATCATCGGCAGCAATATCGCACGCGCGTTCTCGCTGGTCGGCGCCCTGTCCATTGTTCGCTTCCGCAACGCGGTCAAGGAGAGCCGCGACGTTGGCTTTGTGTTCTGGGCGATGGCCGTCGGCATGGCCTGCGGCACGCGGTTCTATGAAGAAGCGGTGCTCGCAACGGTCATCATTGCGGTGTTCGTCTTCATCATGCACTACTTCAACTTCTTTGCCCGCACGGTGCGCGAGCGCATCTTGCTCGTCGAGATCGCGCCCGATGAGGATGCCGAAGCAATCTTTGGAGAGTTCTTCTCCAAGACGTTCCACGAACACTATCTGATCAGCATGGAGTCGATGCCGGGCTCCGGCAACCTGCAGCTCGCCTACAGCACGACCATCCATGGCAAGTTCGACTCGGGTCTGTTCTTGCAGTCGGTGCGCGGCCTCAACGGCGATCGCAAAGTAAGCCTGATCGAAGGCCAGCAGCAGATCGACCTGTAGTCACGGCGCGATGCGTATTCGTCCTCCTTCCTTAGGCTGCCTATACCTGATCCTCGCTGCGGTCGGGTTCGTGGCCTACTTCGCGTATCTCCGGGCCCCCATGTTTTGGGAGCTCAAGGACGAGCACGCTCGCGACCTCGCCGAAGCGCGCTACCTGATCAGCATTGCCGACTCCGGCAAGCCCTTGCAACGCACGGAGTGGCTTAGCGACGCGATGAAGCTCGCGAGCAAGCACGCCGAATGGCAACTGGCGTCGTCAATCTTGGCGTCCTCCATCGCCAACAAGATCAAGCTCAGCAGCGACGCACTAACCGAGTTGGTGCCAGGCAAGTGCTGGGTGGCCGGCACGACTTCACCACAAGGTGCGCAGCAACAAGCCACCCAGAACGAAGTCGCAGCCGGCAAAGCCACCATCGCATTACTCAGCCACAACCATAGCGCCCCAGAGTGGACGCTGCTGACGAACTGGTCATCGTCTCGCGATGGCGCCATGCAAACTCGCGAGCAAGGTAAAAGCTGGCAAGCGCACGCCATCACAACCGGCGCCAATGCCACCGTCGAATGGGTCATTCCGGCTGGCAAAATGACTTGGCTGGAAGTGCGCGCAGATGCAGCGATGTATACCGACAAGGACACGCCCGGCGGCCCGTTCCAAGGCATCGAGCTGAAGGATGCAAAGGCGAAGTCATGATCAAGCGCTTCAACCGCTACGAGATCAAGTACTCGGTCCCAGTCTCCTCATTCCGCTACCTGAAGCCGGACCTCGAGCGCTTCCTCGGCCGTGACAAGCATGGCGGCGCATCGGGGTTCTACTCGATCGCTTCACTCTACTTCGACACACCCGACCTCGCTTGCTACACCAACAAGCTCGACGGGCTGCTGTTTCGGCGCAAGCTGCGCATCCGCGTCTACCCGGATCGCAAGGACGACATGGCGTTCGTCGAGATCAAGCAACGCGTCAACCGCACCGTGCAGAAGCGCCGCTTGGCCATGACGCTGAAAGATGCCTACGCGATGTGCTCCGGCAGTCAGCACTTCAAGCTCAGCGATCCGGACGACCAAGAAGTCGCCGACGAGGTCCACTACTTGGTCACGTCGCTACGACTGCGACCCAAGAACGTCATCGCCTACACGCGCCAGGCATACGAAGGCCATACCGTCGACCCGGGCATGCGCCTGACGTTCGACACGTTGATCCGCACGCGCCGCGCCGGCTTCGATCTAGAGGTGCCGCACCGCACGCAGATTGCCTTCCCGGCTCGCTTATCAATCATGGAAGTGAAGGCGAACGAACGCGTGCCGCACTGGTTGACGAGCTTGTTGGCTCGCCACCAATGCAATCTGACCCGAGTCAGCAAGTACTGCCACGGCATCGCGACGATCGCCAACCGCAACATGTCGCAACGCACGATCCTGCCGGGCAGCACCAACAGCCCGCCGCGCGACTAACAGACTCGGCGCTGCAAGCAGCATCGTTGCGAGCACGTCGCCGCCAAGCGATTCGGCTACTCCGCCCAGACCGCTAGTTCGTTGCCACTCGGGTCAATGAAGTGGAACCGACGGCCGCCAGGAAACGCGAACGGCTCGGCCGTGATCTCGCCGCCGGCATCTTTGACTCGCTGCACGGACGCATCAAGGTCCGCCGAGAACAACACCACGAGCGGCCCACCGCGCGCGACTTCCGCTTCCTTGCGAAAGCCACCGACTTCGCCATCGTTGCCGCGAATGCCGGCGTAGTCGGGGCCGTAGTCGCTGAACTGCCAGTCAAACGCGCTCGCGTAGAAGCTCTGGGCAGCCGCCATGTCGGTGACGCCGAACTCAATGTAGTTGATCGTGTGGTGCTTGTTCACACCCCAACGATCCGGCAACCCGACTGCGAACGCAAGCGGCGAACGCCACCGCGCCGCCGCCCGCAGCAACGCGTCGCGCTACTCGCCGATTCGTCGCGTGTCGCTGTGGTCCTGACGCTCAATGACTAAGGTCGCGGAGCGCGGCCGACCGTGCTCGTTCTCCGGCCACGTGCTCAGCGGGTTATTCGGATCACTCGGCGTATCGTCCGGCCGTTCACCCGGATGCTGGATGTTGACGAACATCGTGCGACCATCCGGTGTCTGTGAAATGCCGGTCACTTCGCAGCCGCGAGGACCAACCAAGAACCGACGCACTTCCTTGGTGCTGGGGTCGACGGCCATCATCTGGTTGTTGCCCATGCCGCGATAAGGGCCGGCGTTGATCGTCGAGGAAGACACGTCGGTCTGCACCCACAAGATGCCGCGAGCATCGAGGAACACACCATCGGGCGAGCCAAAGTCCTGACGCGGTTCGACCACCGGCACATCGCCGCGATGCTCAATTTCAGGATGCGTCTGGTTGCCGCCCCTCAAGAACACATCCCACGAGAACTTGGTGCCAGCTGCATCGCCGTCGTCTTCTCGCCAACGCAGAATATGGCCCCAGATATTGTTGGCGCGCGGATTGGCCGGATGCTCGTCCTCGGTGCGGCGCTTATCGTTGTTGCTGAGACTGCAGTAGATGTCACCCAGCGGCTGCCCGATGCCCTGATGCAATGGCACGGCAACCCACTCGGGACGGTCCATCTTGGTCGCTCCCACCAAGCTCGCCGCGACGCGGGCAAAGATCGTGATCGCGCCCTGGTCGTCACCGAAGCGTTCACGCAGAACCGGCACATCCGGCGTCAACGGCAACCACTCGGCGCGGCCCCGACCCGACGGTAGCAGCTCGTCCGCGAACTTCGCGACATACAGCGTGCCTTCGTCAAGCAAGCCCCAATTGGACTCCGGGTCGTCGGGGTTCCAGCGGTTCTTGGAGACGAACTTGTAGAGGTATTGGAAGCGCTCGTCGTCGCCCATGTAGACAACAACGCGCCCATCCTTCGCAATCACGACGCCGGCGTTCTCGTGGCGGAAGCGACCGAGAGCGGAGCGCTTAATCGCACGCTTCTCGGGGTTGCGTGGATCGATCTCGACCACCCAGCCAAAGCGATTGAAGTGATTGCGCGAGTCTTCACGATCGATATCAAAGCGCTTGTCGTGCTGATCCCAGCCGTAGCGCGTGTGCCAGCCCTTCGGAATGCCATAGCGATTGGGCAAGCCATATGCATCCTCGTCTGCTGACCGGTTCGAGTCAGCGCGCTTGAAGAAGTCTTGCACGTTCTCTTCGCACGTCAGGTAGGTGCCCCATGGCGTCCAGCCGCTCGAACAGTTGGCGAACGTGCCGTGCGTCGCGGTGCCTTCGTGCTCTTCCCTGGTGAACAGCTCGCCCGGCGTGCGCATCGCCTGGTGACCCCTCGCAGGTCCACCGATGTCGATCAGCGCATTGCCGTCGACCTTGAAGCCGCCCTCGCGCCGCCAATCACCTTGCTCGTCGCGCCGAACGCTGACCACCGAGACGCCGACCGCAGCCTTGGCCTTCTCCATCAACGGCTGCGAATGCTGGGTAATGCCCTTCTCGTAGAGCAGGCCGAGATCGATGTATTCGTGGTTGAGCGCCAGCTTGCCGGAATCCGATCGCGCGCTGCCGTCCTCCGCCTTGTCTGCGAAGAAGAACATGCCGTCGTGGTGCATGCCCGCCTGCTGACGCTGCTGAGCCGCGGTGTTGTTCGGATGCCAGGCAGGCCCCTTCTCATCGAGCGGGTCACCCCACGCCATCAACACCTTCGCGCCGTAACCGTCAGCGACATGCACGGTATCGTCGGCCGAAGACGGCAACGGATCGAAGCCGAGCAGCCCCTTCGGCCACGGCGTTGTCGATACGGTGCTGGCTGGCAAGCGCACGAGGCCGATCGCGAGCGCGCCGAGCGAGGCCGAGAAGACTTGCCGACGAGTTACGCCGCGCGACTCGTCGGCGGCATGAGATTTCACGTTGCTGTGATCAGAGGTCATAAGGAGGATTCCTCAGCGGAAGTGCATTGAACCCTAGGGAGGGCGTGCGCGGCATGCAATTCGTCGGCAAGCTCCGTCGCAACCTAGCCAACCCAACGACCCAATTCCGGGTTACCGTTCACCTATGGCTCAGCGAGAAAAAAACTAGGCTGAACCTGAGACAGAACGCAAGTTCACCAATGGTCGCTGCGTCGTCCGCAGCCTCGGCACGTTCCAACCAGGCACCTATGAACTTAGCTACAGCCCAAACTTGTCGCTGCAGCGACTCAAGCCCGGCGACGGCAAGACCAAAGACAACTGGCAGCTCACCAAGACGCGCTGGCGCAAGGTGAAGCGCACG
>JBNMNW010000220.1:0-10042 GCA_051278165.1 Planctomycetota bacterium
TACGGAATCCAAGGTCAGGCGCGCTACACGCATGTTCCCGGCATCCTTGAGATGGTGGGCTTGCCCTACGTTGGCTCCGGACCGATGGCGCACTCGCTGGCACTCGACAAGGTCGTCGCCAAGATGATCTTTGTGCAGCACGGACTGTCGACGCCGGAGTTCGCGGTGCTGGATTCACCCGATCAACCCGTGCCGGACTTGCAGTATCCGCTGATCGTCAAGCCTCGCAACGAAGCCGTTTCGTATGGCATCAAGATCGTCAACGACCCCGCGGAGTTGCGTGAGGCGGCAGGTGCGATCTTCGAGAAGTATCGCCAGCCAGTGTTGGTGGAGCGCTACATCGCCGGGCGTGAAGTCAACGTCGGCCTGATTGGCAACG
This sequence comes from Planctomycetota bacterium, assembly GCA_051278165.1. Classification (GTDB taxonomy): domain Bacteria; phylum Planctomycetota; class UBA1135; order UBA1135; family UBA2386. The sequence continues at coordinate 380 of JBNMNW010000220.1, forward strand.
GCCCGCCCGAGTCGTTGCCGCCCGCCGAGTTGCTGTTTGGTAAGGACGGCCCGCAAATCTACACCTACGAAGACAAGACTAGGAAGTCGGGTCGTGAAGTCGGGGTGCAATGCCCCGCGGATCTTGACTCCGACACCATGGCGAAGGTGAAGGATCTCGGCATTCGCGCATTCCAAGCACTTGGGTGTCTGGACTGTGCTCGTGTCGATATGCGCATCGACGAGGCTGGCAAGCCATACATTCTCGAGGTCAACAGCTTGCCGAGTCTTGGCGAGCACGGCTCCTATGTGGCGGCGGCGGAATCGGCCGGGTTGGACTTTGGCGCCTTGGTGAACCGTCTCGTGGAGGTCGCTAGCTCGCGCTACTTTGGTTCGCCAGCGCCGATGAATCTGCCATCGGGCGACAAGGGCAAGGCCAACGAGCCAGAGCTCCTTGAATACGTCACATCGCGCCGGGATCGAATCGAACGTCGCATCTCACAATGGACGCGTCGCTCGAGTCGCACCATGGACACGATCGGCCTGCGATCGGCGTTTGACGAATTGGACAGGACGATGGGTGACCTCGGCATGCGTAGTGCCGAAGTCAACGCGGAACCACACGTGGCTTCGCTGTGGGAGACCCGTGCCGGGTTGGACGGAGGGACCTTACTGATTGGGCATCTGGATGTGCCGCTTGCCCAGCGTGACTCCGTGCCCGTGTTCCATCGCGAACCTGAGTGGCTATATGGAGAGGGCATTGGCTCTTCGCGGGCACCGCTGGTCGCGATGGAGTTTGCGTTGCAGGCGATTAAGAGTCGTCGTCGGCTCGGCCAGATGCCGTTAGGAGTGCTCTACTACGGTGATGAAGGGCGTGATTGCGCTTCGAGCGCCTCGGTCATTCGTGCGGCCGCGGCACGAGCCAAGCAAGTCATTGTGCTGCGCCCCGGCGGCATCGGTGATCGTGTCGTCACCCAGCGACGTGGTGTGCGTCACTTCGATTTGCGGGTCGAGGGACCGGTGCGCAAGCTGGGGCAAGTCTCCAAGAAGCCCGAAGTCTTGCGCTGGTTGTGGGGCCGCTTGGAAGCCGCGTGCGCCTTGTCATCCCGGAAGGATCGCGTGGCAGTGTCGGTCGGAGAGTTAAAGACCTCGGCTTACCAGAACCTCCTACCTCACGAGGTTTCGGGCACTGTCCTGGTGAACTACTTGGATGAGAAGGTGGCGGATCGAGTTGTCGCCGAGCTGCGCACGTTGCTCGAATTTAACAAGGACGGCCTCAAGTCACGTCTGAGTTTGCTAACGGACCGACCGGCCATGGTTCGGCGCTCGGGCAACGAGTCCTTGCTTGCCAAGCTGGGGTGCGCCGCAGAGCGCTGGGAGTTGCCGTTTGATCAGGACTCTTCGTTGTTGCCATCGGTAGCCGGTTTGGTGCCAGCAGGAACGCCGGTCGTGTGTGGGGTTGGCCCCGCCGCAACCGAAGCGTTCACCACACATGAGGCCGTCGAGCGCATCAGTGTCGTGCAGAAGACCTTGCTGCTTGCACAATTCCTGATGACGGAGTCCAAGGCGTGAGCAAATCGCTAAGTGGTTTGACCGAGTCGGGGCATCCGCAACGGGTGGCATACTGCAAGCAGGGCGTCGTTGCCTCGGCTCACTATCGTGCGAGTGAAGCGGGCGCGAGAATGTTCGAACTCGGTGGCAATGCAGTCGATGCCGCCGTCGCGACAGCCTTGGCACTCGGTGTTTGTGAGCCCGCAGCGTCCGGCCTGGGTGGCCAGACGATGATGCTGATCCACTTGCCCGGCAGTCGCACCGTGGCAATTGACGGGTCTTCACGAGCGCCGAACCGCACGCCACCGGCAGAGTTGAAGAAAGTCGAGCGGTTGCGTGGTCACTGCGCGACGACCGTGCCTAGTACGCCGGCAGCACTTGGCTACGTGCTTGAGCACTATGGGCGCTTGCCCTGGGCCAAGGTTATAGAGCCGGCAATCGAACTTGCCGAAGAAGGCTATGCAGTCAGTGAACTGCAGCACCGGCTGACCGTTCGCGAGCTCGCGCATTTGCGGGCGGGTTCGGCGGCTAACTTGTTTTTACGTGATGGCAAGGAGCCACTGGCCGTTGGTGACACCCATCGTCAGCCAATACTCGCCAAGACCTTGCGTCGGTTGTCAGAGCACGGCTATCAGGACTTCTATTCGGGGGAGATCGCGCAGGCGATTGCCAAGGACATGGCGGCGAACGGCGGGCTGATTCAGCTCGACGATCTTGCGCAGATTCCGATCCCGATTGAACGACGGCCGGTCAGTGGTCGCTTCCGGTCGATGCGGGTCTTCACGTTTCCGCCACCGGCGGCTGGTCGAACGTTGCTGTTCATCCTGCGGTTGTTGGAGCAGTTTCCCGACAAGAAGCGGCGACCAGACACAAAGGAAGGGGCCCTGTTGCTCGCCGAGATTGTGCGGCGGGCGATGCTGGAGCGGCAAGACCGGCCGTTTGATCCTTCCTTCTATCCGCAGATTCAAGACAAGCGGATGTTGAAGGATGACTACTCGCGCATGGTGGCTGGCCAGATTCGTACGCGAATCAAGCCCGTCAAGACTTCGGGTGAGACGACGCACCTGTCGACTCTCGATGCGGATGGTTGTGGGGTTGCGTTGACGCAGTCGATCGAGCGGGTTTACGGGTCGTTCGCGTCGAGCCCCGAGTTGGGCTTCCTCTACAACAACTACATGAGTGCCTTCGAACACGAAGACATCTCACATCCCTACTACTTGCGCCCCAACGCGGTGCCGTGGGCGAGTGTCGCGCCGACCATCGTGATGCAGGGAAGTAAGCCGAAGATCGTGCTGGGCTCGCCGGGTAGCGAGCGCATCGTGTCTGCCATTGCACAAGTCCTGCTGCGCTTGGAGACGCAGCCGCTGATGGATGCGATCACTGGGCCGCGATTGCATTGCAGTCACGATGGACTTGTCACCATGGAGTCATCGCGGATGCGTTCTGACATTCCCGCCGAGCTATTGGCGCGGGGCTTCAAGGTCAAAGAAGTTGAGCCGTTTTCGTTCTACCTTGGTTGCGTGCAAGCGGTCATGCGAGAGCGCGATGGTTTGGTTGGCGTCGCCGACTTGCGCCGAGACGGGGCGGCGGTCGGCGTATGATTCTGCCACTGGGTTTGTCGGTGCCGCACGCCGGTCTACTTGTTCCTGACGAGCTTGCCGGCAATTGCTTGTTGACTGAGGCGCAGGTCAAGGCGGACGGCGATGTTGGTGCCGCGGCGATCTATGACTTGGCCGAGCATGTTGTCAGCTGGCAGACGACGGAGATCGCTCGGGCGGTGTTGGACATGAATCGCGGTGAGGATGACGTTCGCAAGGACGGCATCGTCAAGACGCACACTTGCTGGGATGAGCCTGTTTGGCGCGAGTCGCTAACGGACATGCAGGTGAGTGACTTGCTGGTCCGATACCATCGTCCGTACCATCTGGGGCTCGCAGGATTCGGTGCAGTCACCAAGTTGGGAGTCGATTGTCACACCATGGCCGCGCATGGACCGCCGGTCGGTCCTGATCCCGGCCAGCGTCGGCCGCTGGTTTGTCTTGGCGACGGTGCGGGGCAGTCGTGTCCGCGGGCCTGGATTGAGGCACTGCGTGATTGCTTTGTCGCTGCGTTGGGTGATGACGTCACGATCAACAAGCCGTTCGCTGGTGGTTTCATCACCAGATCCCATGGCCGCGAGATGCCATGGGTGCAGATCGAGTTGTCTCGCATCGACGATGTGTCGGTTGCGGACAAACGTGCCGGCGTTCTGCGGGCGTTGACCGAGTGGTGTGGTCTTGAGTTGTGGAAGTGAAGGACTGGGCGCGGTCGGGCTTGTAGTTCCGAAAGCAGTGCCGATCGGATGCTGCGTGGGTTAGCTTGTGCTGGCTTGTGTGCTGAGCAGGCTTTGGCGCGGTAGTGGCTTAAACTTGCTCGTGAAATCTAACTAAGAGTTCAACTTTCCCAATCACGGTGCTGTCTGCGTCGTCGTGCATTCGGAGGCCAACGTATGAAAACTCGCGGATTTGGCGCGACCGATATTGGCACCGTTCGGGAGACGAACGAAGATCGCCTGTTCGTTTCCGACGAGCTCGGGCTCTACCTTGTCTGTGACGGAATGGGGGGCCATGCGGCCGGCGAGATTGCGGCGCAAATCGCAACAGACACCGTCGTGAATGCAGTTCGCAAAGGGATTGCCAGATCAGCGACAACCAAGGGGCGTGCTCCGAACCATGTGGAGCTGCAAGAGGTGTTGCGGCGAGCCATCCAAGGCGCCTCATTGGCAGTCTGCGCAGAAGCCATGGCCAACCCAGAGCGGGCAGGAATGGGTTGTACCATCACGGCGCTTCAGTTCGTGGCGGGCAAAGCCGTTATGGCCCATGTCGGAGATACTCGTTTGTACCTCCTTCGAGATGGCGCGGTCGAACTCCTTAGCTCTGATCACACGTTGGCTGCCGAGATGAAGAGGCGCGGTGAGCTGACACCGACGGAGGCCGAGCACCACAAGTATGCGAATGCGCTGACGAGATGCATTGGCTCGCAAGATGCCGTGCAAGTGGATTCGCTTGTGCTCGACGTTGGCCCCGATGATCGCTTCCTCATTTGCTCCGACGGTCTCTCTGGATATGTGGAGAGCCTCAGCGAGCTTGCGTCGGCATTGACGGATCGTGACCCGGCTGCGATTCCCAGTGAGCTGATCCGGGTTGCTAACGACCGTGGCGGCCAGGACAACATCACGGCGATCGCAATCGTCATGGAGGCAGCGGATGACGAAATGAAGCGCCTGCTCGTCGTTAGTGACGAGTCGCGCCAAGATCTTGAGCTGCTGCGTGGTCTGGACCTTTTCAAGGCCATGAGCTTTGTCGATGCGTTGCGGATTCTGAGCTACAGTGAGATCCGTTCCTGTCGTGCTGGTGAAGTTGTTGTCGGTCTGGACGAACCGAACGACCGTTTGTGTTTGGCACTCGCCGGGAGATTCGAAATGCGCTCTCGTGGCGAGTCGCTGGCAGTCCGTTTAAGGACTGGAGACTGCGTCGGGGACACGGCGTTGCTCGTTCCCCAAAGACGGCGATGTGTGCTATCCGCGCTCGACGACGGGCGAATGCTGGTCTTGTCCGGCGAGCGTTTTAGGAGTCTTGCTCGCCGTCGACCATGGCTCGGGGTCCGCTTGATGGCGGGTATTGCTGCCAAGCTGTCGATAGAACTCGATGCTGCTGAGGAGATGCTTCGAGAAACCGTCGCTCGCGGTCGTGTCCGCAGAGGGTGGTGGGCGAGGTTGGTTGCTGCTGTGCGAGGCTGAACGCTGCGAGGCTCAGTTCTGTCGGCAGAAGTTGTCTCGGCAGAAGGTGTGCCGGCCGAATACCTGCGCTAGGAGTCTGCGTCACGGGAGGCGAATCGACCAGGTGCGTGACGTTCGCACCGGGTTGGTTCGCCGAAACGCAGTCGAATCGGTGGATTCGGCGAGGATTTGGCGGGCCGACATGGGGTGAAGGGTGCGTGCATGGCGGTTTGCTCGCCCGTGGCGCAGACTCCTAGCAGCCCGTTGAAGAACTGCTTTGCTCGACAGGGCCGTGACCATCGATGCAGAGCGGCGCGCGGAAACGCAGGCGAATCAGTGGATTCGGCGAGGCTTATGTGTGCCGGGCTGCGCGATTGGCGCGGTTCTGGTGAGTGAATGAGTTTTTCAACGGGCTGCTAGAGCAGCCGGCGGCGGCGGAAATACCACACCTCTGCCAGCGCGATCAGCCCTAGCAAACCGCATACAGACCAGAATGCGATGGGCGAGTTGGTACCCGGCATGCCGCCGACGTTAATGCCAAGCAGGCCCGTCAGCAGTCCGAGTGGCAGGAACACGGCCGCAATGATCGACATGAGATACATGTTGCGATTCATCTCATTGGCGACGGTGTTGTTGAGTTCGTCCTGCAGCACAGTTGCCCGTTCTCGAACCGAGTCAGCGTCCTCGACATAGCGGCTTTGGTTGTCTGCCGCGTTGCTTAGTTCCGCGAGGTCGTCCGCACTCAGGAAGTCTGACTTCATCTTGAGTAGTTGCCGCAGGGCATCACGTTGCGGTGCCATGTGCCGACGCAGTCGCGCTGTCATGTGCCGCAAGTCAGAGAGCGGCCGCTGAAGTTCTTCCGGACCGTTGTTCAGCATGCCTTCGTGCAAGGCGTCGACCGCCTCCTCCAGTCCATCCACGACCGGTCTCATGCGCTCGACGAGTGCAGTCGCGATTCGGGTGAGGACCTCGATGGCGGTGGTTGGGCCGTCGCCGCGGCGGAGTTCTTGGTGCACGTCCTCGACCGCGAACACCCGTCTGGGGCTGACCGTGACGACACGTTCGCCGTCAACCCATGCTCGCATCGAGACCATGTCTTCCGGTGCGGATCCCGTGTTGCAGTTGATGCCGCGTAGCACGACCAGCAATCCGTCTTCGAACAGAGTCGCTCTAGGACGGGCGTTCTCCATAGTCATCGCTTCTGCGATTCGCTCAGCAAGCCGGCGGTCGTTGATGAGCAGTTGTGCATGCCCTTCGTCGTCGATGCGGTAGTGCGTCCAGCGGATTGCAGCGCGGTCCGCGTCGTCGGTGCATCCGCCCTTGCCATCAAGCCCGATACGAAAGGCAATGGTGTCGCCCTGATCTGCGGGGTCTGGTGAGGAATCGGTACTGGGCGTCATACTTGGCATGGTAGTGCTCAGAAGCGGGAGGCAACACGGCTTGTCATCGTTCTACCCGACTCGCTTACTGCCTCCTGCCTCCTGCCTCCTGCCTCGCCCTCTTCGCCAACCGCTAGGTCCTCGAGACAGGAAGTTCAGCGCGCCGGCGCCTTCTCGATGCGTCAGATCAGATTCGGCGGCATTCATGTGATTCTCGATGATCGCTTTCAGATACTGCTCGCGAATGTAGTGCACACCGTCCTGGCCGAGCCATGTGTCGAGCATCTTCGCCGAAGGATACGCCACGATCCAAAACACCTTCCGTTAGAAGGCCAGCAGCAGCGTCAGCAGTGTGTTGACGGCCACGTTGCCCCACAGGATCGTCGTGAGTAGGTGGTTCGCATCGTTCCGCAGTGCCAAGACATTGATCGCATCTTGGTTGCCATGATCCGCCTCGATTTCGAGGTGCCTGCGGTTGACGCTGGACAGCGCCAGGTTGAGGCCGCTGAACCTTGCTGAGTGAAGAAGGCAGGCAACTGCCCCGACCCAAGTGAGTACGATTGTTCAGGTGGCTGGGGCTGAGGTGTCAGTCGGCATGATGATGATGATGGTCGGGTCTACCGCCTATCGCGGTCTACGCGGGTAGTCTCAAGATCAATGTGTGCAATACCAAGTGCGCGCCATTGAGTCCTGGGAGCAGTTTGAACGTCAGATCACCTACTTCGTGGATACCGCGGGTGACTATCGCTGCGACTTCATGACCTTCCCGGAGCTCTTCACGACCCAACTGCTCTCGCTAGTCGACGCCAAGCGACCAGGCGCGACCGTCGACGAGACCTCTACCGCATCCAATATCAAGAGGACGGCGAGATACGTGAAGTCTAGGTAGTCCTTGGCGGGTCGGGTGAGGGCACCCGATTCACGCTCTGGAGGACTTCCTTCGGAGCCTGCGCACTACAGTCGATGGGCCGCACAGACCCAGTCTTGCGTTGCCGGGTTCGCCATTGAGCTTGGCATGGACTTTGCATCGCTCAGCCGCTGCGAAGCCATGGACCTGCGCGTTGCACTCGCGCGGTTCGGCCAGCGCCAAGGATGGCCTGCGGAGCAATCGCAATGCCTACTGCGGGCGTCGTCTAGCGACGCCACGTCAAGTTCCATCATGCTGACAGAAACAATATTCCAATTGGCGCAGGCAGCGAACTCTGCACCTGCGCAGCTCCGTTGCAGCAATACCGAATCAAGGCAGGAGGGCAGTCGTGGCCGATAATGTCGTTCTGGATGAGGATCGTCCTTGGCAAGAGTTAGAGCGCCTACTTGACGAAGGTAGTCACGACAACCTGGAGGCCTACATTGCGGACCTGGCGCCGTCGGACGTTGCCCGATGCATTGCTCGCCTGGATGCGGCGCACCGAGACATAATCCTTGGCGCGCTCGATGCGGGTACCGCGGCCGAACTGCTTGAGCAGCTGTCGGACGCGCAAGGTCTCGCGCTAATGGAGCACACTGCTCCTGACAAGGCGGCGGCGATTGTTCAGGAGTTGCCAAGTGATTCGCAAGCCGACTTGATCGCCTCAATGCCGGCAGAGAGCGCGGCTTCGATCTTGGGGGAGATGGATCCCGACGTCGCAGACGCGACGCGGGCATTGGCTGCATACCCGGCCGACTCAGCTGGTGGCCTGATGGTCCGCGAGTTCGTGTTCTTCCTGGGAACGAGCACTGTGCGAGAAGTCATCCAAGATTTGCGCCGGCGAGCCGACGAGCTCGAGGAGTTGGCGATTCAATACATCTATGTCGTTGATGAGTCTGGCGTGCTTGCCGGTGTCTTGCGACTGCGAGACGTGTTGCTTGCGAAAGGCAATCGGCTTGTGTCAGAGATCATGATCAACAAGCCTGCGGCCGTCGGGGTTACCGCGGGCCTGGAGGAACTGCTCGATCGCTTTGAGGCGACCGGGTTCCTCGGGCTGCCTGTTGAAGATGAGCAGGGTCGGCTTGTAGGCCTGATCCATCGTGCCGGACTTGACGAAGCATTCGACGAGCGATCGGAGCTTCGCCGGCTCAAGTCCCAGGGCATTGTTGGCGGCGAGGAGCTTCGCTCGATGCCGGTGTTGCGACGGTCGTCACGACGACTGTCGTGGTTGAGCGTCAACATCCTGCTCAATCTGTTAGCCGCAAGCGTCATCGCTGCGTACCAAGACACGCTGAGTTCTGTGATCGCGCTCGTTGTGTTCTTGCCAATCATCTCGGACATGAGCGGGTGCTCGGGCAACCAGGCGGTTGCTGTCAGCATGCGTGAGCTGACTCTCGGGGTGATCAAGCCAATCGACGTGTTCTATGTGTGGCGTAAGGAGCTCATGGTAGGCGCCATCAACGGAGTGGTTCTCGGCCTCTTGGTTGGGCTTCTAGCCTACTTGTGGCAAGACAACTTGGCGCTGGCCTTGGTAGTCGGGCTGGCGCTGGCCCTGAATAGCCTGGTCGCTGTCTCGATTGGTGGAGCCGTTCCGCTTGTTTTGCAGAGGCTTGGCAAGGACCCGGCGCTCGCCTCTGGGCCGATCCTTACGACCCTCACCGACATGTGCGGGTTCTTCTTCGTGTTGCGTTTCGCAACCTTGGCCATGCCCTATCTGGTGCCCGCCTAGAGCGCTAGCGAGGCAGGCTTCTGGTGACTGCGGTGGCGCAGTCACGCGATGCACTCGGATGGAGCAGTAGAATGATTACAGCCAATTCAATGATGAGTATTCGGTTCGTCAAACTGCTGCTCCTCGCGTGCATTTTCGCCGTCTTGATGCCGGTGCTGAGCGCGCAGTAGCATGCCGAGGCTGTCTCGCAGGGGGAGCCAGAACTCCGGGCTTCGGCACTGCAGAAACGGTTGGCTGCGGTCAACGCAGATACTGCGTTTGCTGAGCCTGCCAAGACGGCCGTGGCATGGAGTGGCGCATCGATGTCGAAGACTGCGATCAGCACGAGCACTTGCTCGATGACTTGCATACACGGATCGACG
>JBNMNW010000221.1:0-10002 GCA_051278165.1 Planctomycetota bacterium
AATCTGTGGTTTGAACCGGGTACAGTACGCAGGCTGCAGTGGGCTGGGCGCCAGTTGTGAGCTTGCTACTTGCTGGCTTGCTAGTTGGGTCTGGGCGCTGGCCAGCCGTCGCGATCGGCTAGGGAGTCGCAGAGGCGGGCACAGGGCCATGCCCACAGGGCGCCGACGACGACGTCTGACGCCCAGTGGTAGCGCAGAAGTATGGTGCTGAGGATCAAGCCGACGCTTGGTAGCAACAAGATCCAGAACCAGCGACGCGCCCAGCGCCATAGCATGATCAGGTTGGTTAGCGCTAGCAGGGTGTGGCCGCTGGGAAAGCAGTCCCAGTGGTTCGCTTCCATGGCGTCGATGGATTCGCGAACGGGCTGCGTGAACCAAAGACCGGTCAGTTCGTGCGGGTGCTCGAGCACGAGTTTGGGAGCGATCGTCGGCACTAGTAAGTAGCCGAGGTAGCTGCTGAGGAATCCGCCGACGATCAACAACACGGCGCGATCGAACGCGTGCCGGCCGCTGCTCAGGCCGACCAGCAACGCCGACGCGATGCATAGGCCGTAGAATGCGGCATAGTCGAGTTGTAGAACTTCGATCAACCACGGCGGCATGTTGTCGGAATAGCGCGCGATGTCGTCGCCGAACAGCCACCGGTCGAAGTCGAGCCAGACGTATTCGTATGGTTCGGGATGCACCGATGGCAACAGCCAGCACAAGGCCGAGAACACCAGCGGTAGGCCGATTAACGCCAGACCCGCGCGCAGGTAGCGCGGCGCCTCGTGACTACGGTGAACTGCCAGCCAGTAGCTGACCAACACCGCGAGCAAGACCGGCGCTTGCACGAGCAAGAACATCGACGGATCGTGATCCGCCATGCCAGCGCCATCGGTGCACAGGGCCACGATGGTCACGCAACCGAGATAGCAGAGCCAAAGGCGTTCGCTCGTTGGTGCTGGCTTCGTCCCCATGACCTCTTGCGCGCTAGGCGGGGCAGTCCTGTCATTGGAGTGTTCGCTCATGGACCCGCTTCGCCTCAACTTAAACGGGTCGCGCAAGGAAGCCATCAGACGACGATGCGGGGACCCGGTTAGTGAGCCACAGCATACGTTGCAAACAGTGCGCCTCTACTCTTCAGCAGCAGAACCGACGCGTCCGGTCGCAGGATCGTCAGACTCGATCTCTCTGCTGGTCGATTCCTTGCCGTCGTAGCTCAGGATGCGGCCCTTGCCGTCGAGCATCGTCTGGATGTGCACGGGCCGCTTCCACATCGCGAACAACGACTGCAGTGTCAACTGGGCCTGGTCGACCTGCAGGTCACCACCCACCCATTCGTGCACGAGGTAGAGTTCGCCACGGTTCTCGAAGTTGCCGTCGACGACGTTGATGATCGGGTTGCCAAAGTTGGTCAACGCTTCCAGCAACTGCGACTTCACCTTGGTGTAGTCGCGGTCGACGATCACGTATTCGCCGGTCTGACGATCCTGGCCATAGACGAACATCTTCTGATCTTCGGCAAACTCCGGCGTGATGAACTCGTCCACGAAGGTGACGTCGTTATAGATGCGGCGCACGTCGAAGATCTTCTTGCGGCCTTCGCCGGCCCCAGTATCCCATTTGCGACGCGCATCGGGATCGTCACACCTCATGTAGTCCGCGCCAAACCGGCCCTTGTTCCAACGCTCCTCAATGTCGCGGAACAACTCGACGCCCATCTTGTAGGGATTGATCTGGCCCGGCCTCGTCGCCAGCGTGCCGCTATGCGTATCGCAGTACTGCACGATCTCACTCGCCTGACACAGGTGGCGCGTCATCATCGTCGAGTGCCAGTAGACGGCCCAGCCCTCGTTCATGATCTTGGTCATGCCCTGCGGCGCGAAGTAGTAAGCCTCCTCGCGCAACATCGCGAGCACGTCTTGCTGCCACGTCTCGAGCGGCGCGTTGTCGCACAAGAACTTCAACACATCGCGCGCGGGCCTCGCCGGGAACTTGTGCGCCTGCGTCTGGCGCTTCTCCATGCGTTCCTTCTCGGCCTTCAAGAACTCCGGTGGGTTGATATAGCGGTCCATGTAGTCCTTGGCGGCAATCTTGTGCACCTCAGGGTTATTGGACGCGGCGCGCTCCTTGGCTTCCGAACGCGCATCGGTACCGCGATCGATGTAGGGCGAGTAGGGATCGATCAGGTTGTCGAGCGACTGCACGACGTCGATGAAGTCTTCGACCAGGCTCTGGCCGTGACGATCCATGTAGCGACGAATGCGCGCACCATGGTTGGCCAACACATCCATCATCTTTCGCGACGTGTGCGCGAACCATGCGTTGTTCTTAAAGAAGTCGCAGTGGCCGTAGACGTGCGCCATCACCAGCTTCTGCTCGGTCAGCGCGTTGCTGCGCATCAAGTAGGCGTAGCAGGGGTCGTTGTTGATGACGAGTTCGTAGATCTTCGACAGGCCATACTGGTAGCTCTTGGTCAGCTGCTCGTATTCCATGCCCCAACGCCAGTGCGGGTAGCGCACTGGAAAGCCGCCATAGCTGGCAACCATGTTGAGCTCGTCGTGGTCGACGAGTTCGAAGATGACCTCGTAAAAGTCGAGGCCGTAGCTCTTCGCGAGGTCGCGCGCCTCGTCGCGGAGAGCCGCCAGTTCGGGGGTTAAATTGCCCATGTCTACCTATCGTGGAACACCAGTATCATCGGCAGTTCCGACTCAAGACTAAGGTGGAATCACGACGTTGGCTAGCCGCCACGACACCATGGTCTGACCTGTCGGATACCGACACCACCAACCTCATGAGGCACTCAAGGCCACAACTCAAGTCACTCCTAAGATGTGGCTCGCGTCGCGACTAACAGACCACCTCTAGCTCTACATCTAGCTCTAGTAAGGTATCTGCATCGAGTTGCACACGCAGTGCGTGTCATCGAGAATCCAGGTGGGATCGTCGTCGCAAGCATCGCTAGGTATCAGAACGCTTCGCCGCTAAGCAACCGGTGGTGCGCGCCACTCAGCGGCGGGCGCTAGCGGCCCTTACCGAGGAACGCCTTGATCGAAGGCAGAATGCCATCGCGATCGAGGATATCCGTCGTCACGACCTTCTCGTCGCCGCGGAACGCCCCATCAAGGTCCTTCTTAAACTGACCACTGCCGTAGGCGCTCTTCACCTGGCCATAGCAGAACTGATTGCACATCGGCAACAGACTATCCTTGAGCAAGCCAAGGCAATGCTCGGTGTCACGCGTGCTCCAGTTGTCGCCGTCGCTGAAGTGGAACGGATAGATGTTCCATTCCGACGGCGGATACTTGTCGCGCATGATCTGCAACGCCAACTCATACGCCGAACTGATCTTGGTGCCGCCACTCTCGCGCAGATGGAAGAACGTGTGCTGATCGACCTCGGTCGCCGAGGCATCGTGCACGATGTAGCGTACCTCAAGGTTCTTGTATTGATGGCGAAGCCACGTATCGATCCAAAAGGCTTCGATGCGCACCGTCTCCTTCTGTTCGCGCCCCATCGAACCCGACACGTCCATCATGTAGATGACGACGGCGCTGGCTTCGGGTTGCTTGCGTGTCTGCAGCGCGCGGAAGCGCAGGTCTTCTTTGATCGGCACGATCATCGGGTTGTCCGGATCGTAGGTACCAGACGATATCTGCCGCTTCAGCGCTTCCTTGAACGTGCGCTTGAAGTGGCGCAAAGACATTGGGCCGACGCGCGAGATACCGGTGTAGCGACCGGACTGCGTCTGCAGGTTTTTGTGGCCGCGCGGTTCGATGTTTGGCAATTCGAGTTCTTCGCCGAGGATCTGGGCGAGGTCTTCGAGCGGCACATCGACTTCGATCGAGTGCTCGCCACTGCCTTCCCCCGCTTGCCCTTGGCCGGGCTCGTCACCAGGTTGGGTAGGCGTCGGCTGACCTTCTTTGCCTTCGCCTTGGCCGACACCACCGTCCTCGTTCTTGCCGAAGCGAAACCGCGGCAGGTTGATCGACGGCAGTGGAATCGACACGAAGCGCTTGCCCTGCTTGCCAATCAGCTCGCCGGAGCTGATGTACTTTTTCAGGTCGCGCTTGATGCGGCCCTTCACAATGTGACGGAACCGCGTGTGGTCTTGATCGATTCTACGTACAGCCACGGTTACTCGTCCTTGGTGTCACCTCGAGCGAAGATCGACGCAACGTAGTTGAGTACGTCAGTCGCACTGATCTCGTCGTAGCCAAAGTCCTTCATCAGGCGGCCCTTGACGATTTCGATCTTCTCTTGGGTGTCCTTGTCGACGACGGTCGACACCAGGCTCGTTAGCTTGATCGAGTCCTTCTGGTCTTCGAACAGCTTCAACTCGAGGGCGCGGAACAAGCGCTCGTTGGTCTTGTAGTCGAACGACTTGCCTTCGATCGCCAGCGCCCCGATGTAGTTCATGATCTCGCGCCGGAAATCATCCTTGCGCGAATCAGGGATCTCGATCTTCTCTTCAATCGAACGCATCAAGCGCTCGTCTGGCTCATCATCGCGACCCGTGTAGGCGTTCTTGACCTTCTCGTTTTGCGTGTAGGCCTTAACGTTATCGATGTAGTTGCCACACAGCCGCGCAATCGCTTCCTCGTCGGCCGAGATCGCACGCTGCACCTCGTTCTTGATGATCTCCTCGTATTCCTCGCGGACGACGACCAGCAGATCCTTGTAGTGCTTCTTGATCTCGGGGTCAGAGATCAAGCTGTGATGATCGAGCCCTTCTTCGAGCTCGTTCATGACCATGAACGGATTGATGCATGGCATGTCGCGCACCAACACATTGGACATCTTGTCCTGGATGTAGCGCGGCGAGATACCAATCATGCCCTCGCGAGGCGCTTCCTCGCGCAGTTCACGGATGTTCTCGCGGGTGTAGCCAGCGATTGTCTTGCCGTTGTAGAGCTTGAGCTTTTGCAGCAGCGACAGGTTGGCCTTTTTCGGCTCTTCGAGTCGCGTCAGGATCGCCCACATCGCAGCGATCTCGAGCGTGTGTGGGGCGATGTGCTTGCCCGGCACCTGCTTCCTACCGAAGTCCTTCTCGTAGATCTTGACCTCGTTGCTGAGACGCAAGTTGTACGGGATGTCGATCTTGATGGTGCGGTCGCGGAACGCTTCCATCAGCTCGTTGGACTGCAGGCGATTGTATTCCGGCTCGTTGGTATGCCCGATGATCACTTCATCGATGTCCGTCTGAGCGAACTTCTTCGGCTTGATCTTGTGTTCCTGGCTGGCCGTCAACAGGTCGTAGAGGAACGCAACGTCGAGTTTGAGCACTTCGATGAACTCGATCACGCCGCGGTTGGCGACACAGAACTCACCATCGAAGTTGAATGCGCGCGGATCGCTGTCGGAGCCGAGTTCGGCAATGCGGCGGTAGTTGATGTCGCCGGTCAGTTCGGTCGAGTCCTGGTTCTTCTCGTCCTTCGGCATGAAGGTTCCGATGCCGACCCGATCCTTCTCGCTAATCAGTAGACGGTGCACCTTGATGTGATCGAAGACCTTCGAGTAGTCGCCGTTGTAGCGCTTCAGCAGCATCTCGAGGTAGAACCGCGAGACCGGTGAGAGGTCGAAGTCCTGACGCAGCCGGTAGGACGTGGCGCCCTTCTTCTGCAGGTCGGCAAGCACCTTCTTGCGCACACTCTCAGGAAGCAGCAGCAACGGCTCCTCGTTCATCGGCGACGGCACGATCTCGCCATCGATGTCCCACGAGAAGGTGTAGAGCGCGCCTTCATCGCTGCGCGAGTAGTGCTCGAGTCCCTTCTTGAGCAAGCGCACGATGGTCGACTTCGACGAGCCAACCGGACCGTGTAGCAACAAGACGCGTCGCTCTGGGCCGTAGCCGTGCGCCGCGGCCTTCAACATCGCCATCAGGTCGTGAAGCGATCGCTCCAACCCAAAGATGCCGTCCTTGCCGTCATCAAGCGGGTCGGTGAAGAACGGGTAGTGCGGAACCTTCGCCTTATCGACTTCGATCTCCTCGACGCCGTAGCTCAGCACCATGTCGAAGACGCGT
This sequence comes from Planctomycetota bacterium, assembly GCA_051278165.1. GTDB lineage: Bacteria > Planctomycetota > UBA1135 > UBA1135 > UBA2386. Next base: position 6,008 of record JBNMNW010000221.1, read on the forward strand.
TGATGCGCCGTTCGAATGAGCAGTGGATTCGCCTGGACCATGTTGAGGTAGTCCTGGAACGAACCCGACCAGTGCTCTTCCTGATACTGCTTCAGGTCGAGGGATTCATGAATCAGCCGCGTGATATCGAGATCGCTCATGCCTTGCTACCTTTGGGTCAGAAGTCCCGTCCTCCATAGAGTAACTAGCGTTCGTATCGTCGGTTCCTACACCCGACATGAACGTTTTGCCCAACAGGTGCTAACCTGCGCCTATGCAATCAGGTCCTGCTCGCAAGAAGACCCGCCCAGCACTCGCCTGGTTGGCGGCACTCTCTCTGGTCCTTGCCATTTCGCTTACTAGCTGTGGTTCAAGTGGTCCCGTCAGTGGCAGCGCCGCGATGGCACATGTCGACGCGCTGCTGAAGATCGGCCCGCGTCCGTTCGGATCGGACAACCTTGCCAAAGCCGCAGATTACATCTGCGCGGAGATTAAGAAGATCGGCCTCGAGCCGAAGCGGCAAGAAGAGGTGCACGCGAAGGAGAAGAAGACGATCCGGAACATCTACTGCCAGATCGATGGTGAAGATCCGGAGAATGGCCCGATCCTGATGATCGGCGCGCACTACGACACGAAGCTGGCCGAAGGCCACGTCGACGAGACGCACAACATCCCTTTCGTCGGTGCGATTGATGGCACTGGTGGTCCGGCGGTATTGATCGAGTTTGCGCGCGCCTTAAAGAACGCGAAGCAAAAGCCGAAGTGCAACGTTTGGCTCTACTGGATCGACGCTGAGGAATCGATCGATTGGACCTGGAACAACGACCGTGCGCTGTTAGGCAGTGACGCCTTCACCAAGTGGATGAGCAAGGGCGGTTACATGAAGCGCCTGAAAGCGTTCGTCTTGATTGACCTGATCGGCAGCAAGGATCTAAAGATCGACGAAGACGGCAACTCGGTGCGCAGCCTGCTCGACATCTTTGGCGCAGCCGCCAAGGACATGGGCGAGAGCAAGCGCATGTATGAGTTCCCGACCGAGCGAGAGAAAGAAGCTGCTCGTCGCAGCAACCAGCAGTGGGGCATCATTGACGACCACCTCAAGTTCAAGGACTACGGTATTCCAACCGCGCTGCTAATCGACTTCTCGCAACGCATTCCAGGCGCCTCATCCACCGGTGACCGATTCGTTCAGTGGTGGCACACCGCCGACGATAACCGTGACGCAATGGACAGTGGTTCGCTCGGGTTCGTCGGCAACCTGCTGATGAACGCCATGCCTGCGCTCGACGACTTCGTCACTAAGAAGGGCAAGTGAGTAGGAGGCAAATGATGCGCTGGTCTATCGTCATACTACTCACCATCGGCGGCCTCGGCGCCTGCATCGGCGCCGCGATTGCGACCCAGAATCAGGACCCAAACGGTGGTTCGAGCAATCAGGATCCGAACCAGCAAATCGTCCGGATCAAGCCATCGATCGATCAGACCAAGACGATCCCGATGGAGCCCCAGACGGTGCCCTCCTATTTCGGCGAGAAGGCGTTCTTACACGTGCAGTCGCTGGTTGCGATGGGACCGCGCTACTTCGGCCAACCCGGCTGGTCCAAGCAGCTAACCTACATTGAGCAACAGCTCAAGAAGGCCGGCATCGCCACCAAGCGCGACACCTGGACCGATCGCAGAGAGCTCATCACGTTCAGCAATATATCGGCGACGATCCCCGGTAAGAGCAAGCAACGCATCGTGCTCGCGTGCCACCACGACACCAAGTGCACGACGGGTCATCCGGACGAGACCCACAACTTCCACTTCGTCGGCGCTAACGATGGCGCGAGTGCCGTCGCACTGCTGCTCGAGATCGCGCCGCTACTGAAGAAGCGCGAGAACGAGGCGACGATTGAGTTGGTGTTCTTCGATGGCGAAGAGAGCCTCGACTGGAACTGGAACGAAGCGGCGCGCGCACTGTTTGGCAGCAAGCGCTACGTCAAACGGCACCGCGATGCGCTGCTACTTGGCGAAGAATCGCGCATCGAAGCGATGGTGCTACTCGACATGGTCGGTCGCAAAGACCTGCACATTCAAGAAGAGCTCTACTCGACCACACTGATGCGCAGAATGTGCTGGTCGGCGGCCGTCGCCACCGGCAACCAGAAGCACTTCTTCCAACGCGCCGAAGCCGCAGCGGACGACCACAAGCCATTCCTCGACGTCGGCATCCCCGCGCTCGACCTGATCGACCTCAACGGCAACCCAACGTGGCACACAGCCCAAGACACGGTTGAGAACATGGATCCGGACAGCATCCGCAAAGTCGCCGACGTGGTGATGACAATGCTGCCCGCGATCGAGCAGGCGTATATCAAGACGCCCAAACCTCCAAAGTAGTGGGCCGCCCTAGTAGTGGGGCTCCGAAATAGCACATGCCAGTAGTCGAGCGGCAAGGCCGCAGCATCCACTATTCTCGCGTCGGCGACGGCCCCGGTCTCTTGCTGATCCCAGGCCTCGGTTCGGGCGCCCGGCTGTTCGGCACGCTGCCGCGTCGCTTCGCCCGCAACGGCTTCACTTGCGCCGCGATCGACCCGGTCGGCCTTGAGCCATCGAGCCCACTACCCGGCGGCATCTTCGACTTCACGCAAGCAGCGCACGATGTGCTCGCTGTCGCCGCGACGCTGCCGCAACCGGTCACTCTGGTTGGCACATCACTCGGCGGCAAGGTCGCACTCTGTGCCGCGGCGATGCAGAACGACTGCGTCGGCAAGCTCGTGATGCTGTGCAGCTCGGCGATCCAGACCGCTCGCAGCAAACGCATCTATCGCTGGTTCGAACTGCTGTGCACCGAGATCGACGGCAAGCACCTCGGCGAAATGACGGCACCGTTCTTGTTCGGCGAGACGTTCCTGACGCAGAAGGCGGGCGTCGTCGACGACATCATCCGCAGCACCAAACCGAGTGCCGAGTCGCGCGCCTTCATGCAAACGCAAGCGCGTGCGCTGCAGTCCTTCGACGGCCAAGCGCTGTGCCCGCAGATCAACATTCCAACCCTCTGCCTCGCCGGTGCCGAAGACAGCCTGACGCTGCCGCACGAAGTCGCTGCCACCACCGCCATGATCCCAAACGCGCAGCACCACTGCTTCGCCGGCGCCGGCCACAGCCTGCTACTCGAAAGCGCGCAAGCCTTCGACCACGTCACCGAGTTCGCGCGCAGTTAGTACGGTGCCAACCACCGTACTTACCAAGCGGCGATGGTTTGCTCGCCAAGGGCTTGGGAGCGGGTCATGCCAGAGCCGCCGACGCCGGTGATGACTTCGATGCCGGGAAGTGGCGAGGTGCGGAACACCGACGCGCCGTCAGCGCACTTCGCGTAGGTGCCGGTCCAGCGGCGGGTCACCTGCGCGTTCTTGGCTGTGAAGAACTGTGCTAGGTAGTTGAGGATCAGCTGTTCGGTGGTCGCATCGAGTCCGGGCGCGAACGGGGGCTGGTAGTCGTGTGAGTCGCCGACAATCAAACGACCGTCATCACCTTGCGACACCATGACGTGGATGCCGCGGGCTTGCAGTGGCTCGAACTCGCGGGCGAGACGTTCGCGTAGGGCAGGCAACGATGGGCACCCAGCGAAGCCCTGGTAGTGTGACAGCGTCAAGCCAGCGGCGAGCATCGGGCCGAGCACGAAGCCTTCGGGTTGCGGGCCGAGTGCCATCATCTGCAATTGGCAGCGAATCATTGAGCTGCCTTGGAACGCGTCTGGCAGCAGCGAGGCGAAGTCGTCGCCGGCACAGATGACGGTGCGGTCCGCTGACACGAAAGAACCATCGGCAAGGCGCGCCATGCCAGGTTCGACATGGACCACGGGACAACCAACGCGCACGTCGACACCTTGCTGACGCAGCCATGCATGCATCGCGGCGATCGCAACGCCGGGATCGACGTTGGCTTCGTGCGGGCTAAACAGCGCGCCGCGCAGACCATCGAGCACGATGCACGGCTGGCGCTGCACGACCTCTTCGGGCGTCAACAGTTCC
>JBNMNW010000222.1:0-9966 GCA_051278165.1 Planctomycetota bacterium
GCAAATCGGGTGCGTCTCTACCTCGCCCGAACCGCTGCCCGTGAGGGTCTTAGGGGGCTCTAGGGCAAGAATGGCGACTCCAGGCGAAGTCGATGTAAATGGTGCCGGAGGCGGGACTTGAACCCGCACGCCTTGCGGCGCTTGATTTTGAATCAAGTGCGTCTGCCGATTCCGCCACTCCGGCACGGTGCGGCGGCGCAGACTAGGGGGCTGGGGCCGACGGATCAACAGGCGATACAGCAACATCTTGCAGACGATGTTGACCGGGTGTTCGAGTTCGAACGATGCCGACGCGTTCGGCGGCTTCTAGGACCAGGCTTGCGTTGCCGTAGTCGCACGCCAAACGGTTGCTGAGCGCGTAGAGCAGAGCGTCAGTGGTGACTGTGACGGTGCGTCCGCCAAGGCCGTCGAACAGCGTCGGGAACAGCTGCGGGGTCATGTGGACCTGGGCGCTGGACGGCGCTTTGCTGGCCGCGTCGTTGCCGTTATCGCCACCACAGCATGGTTCGACGTTGGTGTTGCAAGTGACGCACTGGCCGTGGCCATGAATGTGCACGATCCCACGTAGGGATCCACACCAGGGGCAAGGAGAGGGGGCCGAGGCAGTCATGCCGCGCGGAATATGCCTTGGTCGTGCGGCTCACCCATCTCGAGGCGACCGATCCCTACGCCATCGTCACGACGAGGTCGTCGTCGACTTCGCTTTGCAGCAGGTTTTGGATCGCCATCAGCGTGCCGGCCGTCGAACTCGGGCAACTGCCGCAGGCGCCTTCGTAGCGAATCAGCAGGGTCTTGCCGTCGAGGCCAAGAACCTGCAGGCCGCCGCCGTCACCGGCGAGGGCTGGGCGAACGCGGTCATCGAGCAGCGCGTTGATCCTGGCCAGGACCTCTGGATCGCCGCCTTGCGGGATCGAAGCCAGCGGGTCGGCGGCTTCTTCCTTGGTCTCGGTTGGGCCGAACTCAGCCGGCACGTGGCTTTCGAGGAGCTTGGTGCACTGTTCGGCGACGGCGCGCCAATCGGCCTCGGCCGTCATGCTGACGGTCACGAAGTTATCGCAGAAGAACAGTGTCTCAACGCCAGGGATGGCAAACATGCCCTGCGCGAGCACGTCGTTTTGCGCCTGCTCGGGCTTGGCGTATGCCATCGTCTTTCCTGCTTGGGCCATAGGCTGGTCCATCAGGAATTTAAACGCGTTGGGATTCGGAGTGGGCTGGATGCTCGTGACCTTCATTGCGCTCAGAGGGTAGCAGGGTTTGGGCTCGAACACCCTCTTAGTCCGAATGCAATGCAATGCAATGGGGTGGTTTGATGCCCGGGGACCGGGACCGCGCGATGTGGCGAGGTTCGGGCCCTAACGCAGGAGCTTCCCCGGGAGGCCTATCGGACCGGTGGTAAGGCGCGCCGGCTGCCACGGTCGCGGCGGTGCAGGCAAAAGTCGCGACGAGCGCTGTGAGCGCGAGCAAGCAAATAGAACGCGCTGCGACGACCGGCTAGGCGAGCTGATTCATGCGATCTCGTAGACGTGGTGCAGTTTGCGTTCGAGGTAGTTGATGAAATGCTCGCTCGACAGCGGCGCACCGGTTGCCCGTTGGCATAGTTCTGCCGGCGAGTAGCGGCGGCCGTGCTGGTGCACGTTGTCGTGCAGCCATTCGCGCAGAGGCGCGAAGTCACCGTTCTGCATCAGTTGCTCGAGGCCGCCGAGCGCCTTGTCGGCCGTTGCCGCAAACTGTGCGGCGTAGAGGTTGCCGAGCGTGTAGGTCGGGAAGTAGCCGAACAGACCGCACGACCAGTGCACGTCCTGTAAGCAGCCGCGCCGATCGTCGGGCACGGTGACCCCGAGGTAGTCCTGGTAGAGTTGGTTCCAACGCGCTGGCAGGTCTTGGATCTTGAGGTCGCCTTCGATTAGCGCCTGCTCCAATTCAAAGCGCACCATCACGTGCAGGTCGTAGGTCGCTTCATCCGCCTCAACCCGGATCAGGCTCGGGGCGACCAGGTTGGACAATGCGTAGACGGACTTGGCGGTTTGGCCTTCACTTGCCGCGCCGAGGTGCTGTTGCGCTTGTGGCCAGCACCATTGCCAGAATGCTTGCGAGCGGCCGACGTGGTTTTCCCACAGTCGCGATTGGCTCTCGTGGATGCCCAGAGAAACCGCTTCGCCGAGTGGGCTGCCAAAGTGCTGCGTCGGCAAGCCCTGTTCGTAAAGGCCGTGACCGCCTTCGTGCATGGTCGAGCCGAGCGCATCCAAGACGTTGTCTTTGTGGAAGCGCGTCGTCAGCCGCACATCGCCGCCGATGCTGGTGCAGAACGGATGGGCGCTGCGGTCGATGCGGCCGCGTTGGAAGTCGAAGCCCATCGCCGTGACCACTGCCCGCACGAAAGACTCCTGCTGTGGCTCGGGTATCTCGCGGTGCTTGAAGGTCTCGTCCGGCTTCTTGCCAACGTCGAGTTGCTGCCGCAGGGCGACGAGACGTTTCCTTAGCGGCGCGAACAGCGTTTTTAGGTCCGCGGCGCGCAATCCCGGTTCGTAGAGATCCGCGAGCGCATCCCAACGCGTTTGGCCATCCTGCTTCAGGCAGTCGGCTTTCTGCTGTTGCAGCGAGACCATCTTCTCGAGCCACGGTTGGAACTCGGCGAAGTTCGACGTGTTGCGCGCGCTCGCCCAGGCTTGTTGGGCGCGGCTCTCGGTGGCCGCAAGTTCTGCGACGAGTTTGCTAGGTAGCTTGGTGGCCCGATCGTAGTCGCGCTGCATCTCGCGAACGGCCGCTTGTTGTGGCTCGTCAGCGGTGTTGTCAGCGGTCTCGCCAGCGCACTGCGACAGCCAGTCTCCGATGCGTTCATCGGTGGCGCGCTCGTGGGCCAGTCGCGCCATCAACTCCAGTTGGTCGGCGCGACGTTCGCCGGCACCAGTGGGCATGTAGGTCTCTTGATCCCAAGCGAGCAACGCAGACGTGGCCGAGAGCAGCGAGGCTTCGCGCGACAGCGCGAGTAGCTGTTGGTAGGCATCGGGTGATGGCATGGCCAACAGCCTACGCAGTGACTGGTCGCGATCGCTAGTGTTAGCGGGCGACGCTGTGCTCGCCGCCGGAATCCTTTGCCAGCCGCGCCAAGAACGGACTCTTCGCGCCGATGGCGATGGTGTGGATCATGATGCTGCGGCTCACATTCCAGCGCGCTACTTCGTCAGCGAGGGCTGTCGGAGCAACCACGGGGCCGGCACTCGGTCGGCCATCGGTTAGCAAAAAGATCGTGTCCACGTCCTGGTCGACGAACGCTGCCGCCAGCGCATCGTGCACGTTGGTGGGGCCCTTGCAGGCAACTTCTTTGATGCGTGCGTCGGCGATCTTGCGCTGCGTCTTGCCGAGAACTTGCAGCTTTGGAAAGAGTGATTGGGCATCGCCAGCAAAGGTGATGATGTTGATCTTGGCCTTCTTGGGCAGTCGATCCAGCACGTCAGTCAGTTGCCGCTTGGCTTCGCCAAGTCGGGTGCCGCTACCAGTGCCAAACGGCTTCGCCATGCTGCCGGAGACGTCGACGATAAAGGTCACGCGATCACTGCGCACTGGGATGTTCCAGTAGCTCACCGTTTGGGTGTCGTCGTCGCGTCCGGGCGTGCCGGCAAGTGCATCGCGTGGCTTGAAGTTCGCGCCTTCCTTCGACCACCACTTCTGCCACTGCGATGCCTTGCCAAATTGCAGGCCCGTCAGCGCGCGCAGTGCCGTGCGCACGTCTTCCTTCATGCGGGCGTTCTCTTTGTCGAGCATCGCAAACAGTAGTGGTGGCGACTTGGCGGAGCGGGTCGCGACGACGAGTGAAATCGCGGCGGCGCGCACTTGCCAGTCGCGGGAGCGAAGGTTGTTCTTAGCCGCCTCCAGCAAACTGTCCTGGTTGGCCTTGGTGGTGCACAGCGCTCGCAGCGCGGCGGTGCGAATGCCCGGTCGCTTGTGGTTGCTCAATTGCAGCAGTTGTTGGTGCCAGGCATCGTCTTGGTGGCGCAGCACGTGCAGCGCACTGAGTGCAATTGGGCCGATTTGCTCGTGGCCCTTCTTTAGTAACGCGCTCAGTGCCGCTTGCGTCGAAGCACTCGGGTTCACGGTGGTTAGACTGGTCGCAGCGGCGCGCACGACGTCTACATCACGTTGCAGGAGCAGCTTCGTCAGGGTGCTGCTTGCCTGTTCGCGCTGGTCTGCCGGTGCGAGTGCGAGCGCCCGTGCCGCGACGACTCGCTCGCCGGCCTGCTTTTTCGATGCTGCTTGCTCCGAGAGCCACTGCGTCAATTCCCCGCTTGCGAAGGCGCGCTGCCAGCCGTCGAGGCTGTCCTTGCCGAACGGATCGAGAGCGTGGGAAGCGGCCACGAGCAAGGCGTCATAGTGGGCCGGCTCGAGTTGCACGAGCAGACCATTGACGACGGCGGCATGGTTATCGCCGAGTGCTGTGGCCGACAGACTGCGCGAAAATGTGAGCGCTAGGCCTGGGGTCTGTTTGTGCTTGTGCTCTGCCAGTTGCTCAAGTGCCGTACCTGCCATGGCGCGATTCTTACCGCCGACAAGTTCGATGCGCACCGCGTCGACTTGCTCGTCATCCTGGCGCGCTGCCAGGCCGCGCAGGGCGGTGAGGCTATCGTGACCACTCGTGTGCTGGATCTCCTTGAGCAAAGCATCGCGGGCCTGATCACCAGTCGCGACGCGGCCCAGCGCGTAGCAGATGGCGTTGCGTTGCTGGCGCTTACCAATCGATCGCGGCAGCTCGACGACGAGTGCCTCAATCCCCGGCGTGCCCTGGCAGCGCATCGCGTCTGCGGCAGCGTCAGCGATGCGCGGGTTCTGCGCCTCGTTCAGTTTTGTGACGAGCGCCGGCACAGCGCCAGTTCGCTGCTTGTAGCCAATCGCCCGCATGACGGTCTCTTGGTAGCTCATCGTCTTGGCGCGTTGCAGTTCGGCAATCAAGATGCTGGTCGAGTCGGCTTCCGGAAATCGGCCGAGGTCTCTGATGGCGCCATGGCGGTTGCGTTCTTCTTGGTCTCGGACTTTTTCAAACCCGGTCACCGCCGCTGCCACATTTTTGGGCCGCTGCCCAGTCAGTGGAGTGAGCAGTGAGCAAACCAGCAAAGCCATGTGCAGCACCTTCATCAGCGAATCCTAGCCGCATAGATCGAGAAGGCGACGACTCGGCCGAGTTTGAGCATCTTGGTAGCTGGCCGATTCCCGGCTACACTCGCGCCATGGCGCGATCGTGGCAAACCACCGGGCTGCTGCTTTTGAGTGGTCTCGGATGCTTGGCTGTTGGAATTACCGTTGGCGGACTTTACCAGTGGCCAGCAGAGCAGATCTGGGAAGACCCGACCGGCCCGAAGGTTCAGGTCGTCACGCAGCTGCCAACATTCCGTGACTTGGTGCAGCGGGTTGAGTCCTCGGTGGTCAGCGTCCGCGCATTGATGCCTGCCGCAGCAACCGAGGGGGCAGTATCTCCTGCCTCTCCTGCAGTGACGACTTCGGCAGTCTCGCCGACAGTGCCCTCACCGACAGTATCCTCGCCAGAAGGGCCTGAAGCCGGTCGCGTGGCGGCCGTCGCACCCGCGACGCAAAACGGTTCGGGCTTCATCATCAATGAGCGTGGCCTGGTGTTAACCAGTCGCCACGTTGTCGTTGGGGCCGAAAGCATTGAAGTCATTCTGCCCAATCCCCGGCCGCGGCGGGCCGACTTGGCCGGCCTACGTAGTGGCGATGTCGTGCTTGCTGTTGACGGGACGCTGGTGCGCGATCCAAAAGATCTGCACGAACGCATTGTGTGTAGTGACCCAGGCACCAACATCGCACTACAACTCTTGCGCGGCGATCAACTATGCGATCCGATCATTGCCGTGCTCGGGGAAGTCGGCCATCGTCGATCGAAGCCTGAAAACCTCTAAGCTGATTGCTTAGCATGTAGTTTGGGCTAATCGAACAAGCCCGCATGACTCGTTCCGCCCCAACGAGTCGCTCACCGCCCTCAATATTCAAGTTTGCAACCGTCATCTGATACGGCGTCCTTCTTCCTGCCAGGACTGATTCACCAGTTCGGCAATCTGCTACTAACCGTTCAGGGCCATGTACTTCACCTAGAGGAGCAGGGAATCAAGCGCATGCAAGATGCTGTGCTCGGGGTCGTGCAGCGTGGTGGCGCGAGCTTGCAAGTCGTGCGGGCGTTGCTCGGTGAGCAGACTGGCGCCACTGGCTCAGGTGGCGACCTAGTCTTGCAAGTCGTCGAGCTTGGCCGGGTGCCGGCGCGGGAATGTGGCATCTCGTTGGAGACGCGCGGCGCTCCACCCAGCGAGGCCATCTGGGTGGCCGCGGAGTCGTTTGTCGTCGCCTGTGCTGAGACCTTGCGGCGATGGATTCAGTCGGTGCCGAGTGGCTCATCCGGCGTTGCGACGGTCAGCATCGACAGCGATGGTGCTGGCGGTGCGATGGTGCGGGTCGGGTTTGAGCCGGCGGTCGGCAGCCTGCCGTTCCCCATGGCATCGCAGGAAGTGGTGCTGGCGGTGGCCAACCAACTTGAAGCCGCTGGTGGCACGGCGCAGGTCCTGCCGGCACCCGGGCGGGGTATCGAGCTACATTTTGCTGCGGCCACGTTTGTCTCTAGTTATGAAGCTTGAGCGCATCTTCACGAGGTCTTAGCAATACTTCGTAGTCTCTAGAGCGAAACTGTTTTTGAAGTGATTCGAACGAGACCATCCAAACATTGTGGCTAAGTCCAAAGTCCTCGTCATTGAAGACGAACCCGACATCCTTGAGGTCATCCAATACAACCTCGAACGCGAAGGCCACAAGGTCGTTGCTTGCCGTGACGGCGAGCAAGGTCTGAGCCGCATTCGCACCGATGATCCTGATCTAGTGATTCTCGACCTGATGCTTCCGGGCATGGATGGCTCCGAAGTATGCCGGCAAGTGAAGGCGGATCCGGTGACGCGCGGCATCCCGATCATCATGGTCACCGCCAAGAGTGAAGAGAGTGATGTGGTGCTCGGCCTCGGTCTCGGCGCCGATGACTACATCGCCAAGCCATTCAGTCCTCGCGAATTGATTGCGCGCGTCAACGTTGTGTTGCGGCGCGGATCGGTGCGCGAAGATCGCAGTGATGGCGAACGGGTCTCGCGCGGCGCGCTAGTGGTTGATTTGGGCCGGTTCGAAGCGCGTGCTGCTGACCAGCTACTAAACCTCACGCCTACCGAAATGCGCCTGTTGCACTTCTTGGCGTCACATCCCGGTCGGGTCTTTCCGCGAGCGCACTTGCTGAGTCGCGTGATTGGCGAAGACGCGATTGTAACCGATCGAAATATCGATGTGCACGTGCGCGCTCTGCGACTCAAGCTAGGCGAACACGCGGCGGTGATTGAGACCGTGCGTGGCGTCGGCTACCGCTTTGCTGAGGCCGCGAAGTAGCGCCGTATGCTGCCGGCGCTGATCGTCACCCTCGTGCTTCTGCTGCTGTCCGCCTATTTGTGGCGGAGCGCGGTTGTTTCGCGCGATGCGGCGATTGCGAAGTGGCGACACGCAGACCGCGATGTCGAAACTTCACGCGCCGAGGTCGCGCGTTTGGTCGCGGGGCTTAGTGGTGCCAGCGACGGTTTGATTGTCGTCGACCAGCAGGGCCACGTCGTCGCCAGCAACCCGGCAGCAGTGGATCTCGCGGACCTGCCAGATCACGACGTCGTTGGCGCCCGTCTTGAGGAACTCGTGCCTTGGCCACGATTCCGAGAAGCGTTGGTGCTGTGCCGGCGCAACGGGGTCGCGCAATCGTTCGAAATCGAACTCGATACGCCGATCGTGCGCACGCTGCACATGCGCATCCGTTCGCTGCCGGGGTTGGGGGCTGTGGTTGGCATCGAGGACCTGAGTCGGCTCAAGCGCTTGGAATCGTTGCGTCAGGACTTCGTCGCCAATGTTTCGCATGAACTGAAGACGCCGCTCGCGGCCATTCAGGGCTTTGTCGAGACCGTGCTCGATGATTCTGAGATGCCAGACGCGACGCGAGAACGCTTCCTCAATCGCGTCCAGCAGCAAACCTATCGGCTCGCGACCTTGGTCTCTGACTTGCTGACGTTGTCACGGTTGGATGACGATCCGGGCTTGCAGTCGCATGAGCCCTGCGATCTGGTAGCGGTGTTGCGGGCGACATTGCAGGACCTGATGCCCATTGCCGAGCAGCGTGAAATCACGTTGCAGTCGGACTTGGTCGCTGGTCCAGTGTGGGTGCGCATTGACCGCGAGGCGTTGCGGCAAATGGCCGGCAACCTGATCGACAACGCGCTTAAGTACACCCGGGAACGCGGCGCGGTGACGGTGCGCCTGGTGGTGTCGCCTGGCCGCGCACGCTTAGAGGTGGCTGACACCGGCATCGGTTTGAGTGTCAGCGATCAAGCGCGCGTCTTCGAGCGCTTCTACCGGGTCGATCGAGCACGTTCGCGCGAGCTCGGCGGAACCGGGCTCGGCTTGTCGATCGTCAAGAACACCGCGCTGCGACTCGGTGGCGATGTCGGCGTCAGGAGCGAACTCGGCGTCGGCAGCATGTTCTGGGCCGAGCTTCCGACCGCGACCTGAGTGACGGTTCGTGCCAGAAGCAGCGTGCAAAAGACGCGTGCCAGCTAGTGGGGGACGCCACCCTGAGTGTCTAGCGCCACCCTGAGTGTCAAATGTTACCCTGAGTGTCACGCATCACTGTCGCCCGGTGTGTTACCGGGCGACCGCGCAGCCTCGCGACGCCGCTACTGGATTACGCCGCCACGCTCGACGAACTCGGCGCTCTTGCCCGCCATGCCGCTCTTGGCGTATTCGCGGATCTCCTCGGTGATCTTCATCGAGCAGAAGCGGGGGCCACACATTGAGCAGAAGTGGGCGATCTTGGCGCCGTCTTGCGGCAGCATTTCATCGTGGTAGGAGCGCGCCGTTTCCGGGTCGAGCGCCAGGTTGAACTGGTCCTCCCAACGGAACTCGAAGCGAGCCTTACTCAAGGCGTCATCACGATCTTGCGCGCCGGGATGACCCTTGGCTAGGTCGGCGGCGTGGGCGGCGATCTTGTAGGTGATTACACCTTGCTTGACGTCTTCCTTGTTGGGCAGACCGAGGTGCTCCTTAGGCGTCACGTAGCACAACATCGCGGTGCCGTAGCTGCCAATCATCGCCGCGCCAATGGCTGAGGTGATGTGGTCGTAGCCGGGTGCGATGTCCGTAGTCAGCGGACCGAGCGTGTAAAACGGAGCCTCATGGCAGACCTTGAGTTGCAGGTCCATGTTCTCCTTGATCTTGTGCATCGGCACGTGGCCGGGGCCTTCGATCATTACCTGCACGTCGTGCTTCCACGCGATCTTGGTCAGATCACCGAGTGCCGCGAGTTCGCCGAACTGCGCTTCGTCATTGGCATCCTTGATACAGCCTGGACGCAGTCCGTCACCGAGTGAGAACGATACGTCGTATCGCTTCATCAGCTCGCAGATCTGCTCGAAGCCCGTGTAAAGGAAGTTCTCGGTGTGATGGTGCAGGCACCACTTCGCCATGATCGAGCCGCCGCGCGAGACGATGCCGGTGAGGCGTTCGGCGGTCAGCGGCACGTGGTGCAGCAGCACGCCGGCGTGGATCGTGAAGTAATCGACGCCCTGCTTAGCTTGCTCTTCAAGCACTTCGAGGAACATCTCGAGGTTGAGGTCTTCAACCTTGCCGTCGACGCGCTCCAGCGCCTGGTAGATCGGCACCGTGCCAATCGGCACTGGGCTGTTGCGCACGATCCACTCGCGCGTTTCGTGGATGTTCTGGCCGGTGCTCAGATCCATCACCGTGTCGGCGCCCCAGCGGATCGACCACTGCAGCTTCTCGACTTCTTCGTCGATTGACGAGCCGAGTGCCGAGTTGCCGATGTTGGCGTTGATCTTCACCAGGAAGTTGCGGCCGATGATCATCGGCTCAATTTCCGGGTGGCAGATGTTGGCCGGGATG
>JBNMNW010000223.1:0-9917 GCA_051278165.1 Planctomycetota bacterium
GAGCATGAAGCGGTCTACGACGACCGGATCGAACATCGGTTCGCCAGCTGCAATCATGCTCAGATGAGTGCCTGACTCCCACCACCTGCGGACTCTGCCTCAGGTGAGGAATCGCCAGTTGGCTCAGTGGGCTTCTTGGTGGCTAGTTTCGGGGCAGCCTTTTTGGCCGCCACTCTCTTCGGGGCCGCCTTCCTCTTACGCGAAGCCGGCTCAGCAATCACTTCGCCGTCCGCCACCACATCGAGGATCTGCGCCTTCAACGCAGCCAGGTCAAGCAAGTCGGTGCGCAGCTTCGCTTCGAGCCGCGCGTCGCCATCATCTTCGAGCGTCCACATGGCAGCAGCACCATCATGTCCACCGCGCAGCGGGTCACGATTCAAGCCATGCTTGACGAAGTCCGGCAACAGGATCACCGGCGCAGGATAGGTCGCCGCCGCCTTCAAGCGCTTTTGCAAGTCGACGAATCGCGCTTCCACCGACGGATCTGCCTCGCGCGAAAATGCGTGCTCTTCGTGCCACTTGCGCAAGCCAGCACCGAAGTGCAGCAACGCAGATCGCGGCGGGAACCCAGCCGTCAACTCACGGAACGCCGGCCACTCTGCGGCCATCGACTTCGGCAACACGAACGTGAACTTGCCGTCCTCGGTCGCGGGATGCAGCATGCCGAAGCCAAGCACGCGATCGGCGAAGGCGTCCGTGACCATGTGGATGATCGCCGAACGGTCAAGGTTCTCGGCCCGCGGCCGCGCCTCGACCACCGGCGCTCCAGCCAGGTATGCCTCCGCTGCGCGGCGCAAGCGACGCAGCAATACAGCATCGAGGTTGCCGCGAGCTCGCGCGTTCTCGGGATGGAAATCGGCGAGGGCATGCACCGTGTGGCAGCCAGCAGCCTCAAGAATCGAACGCGCACCGTGGCTCATACCCTGCACCAACGAAAGGTCGCCGCGCGACTTCATCTCGGGCAAGCAACGTTCGTCGTGGTAGCAACCGCTGCAACCCATCTGCAAGAACGGTCGCGAACTGTCCGGCTCATCGCGCAACCGCCGCAACTCCGCCACGACCTCGTCACATGCCGCCGAGTAATCAGCGATCAGGAAGCGTTCTTCACGACCATCTTTAAGGATCAACGCGCCGTGCTCCGGCATGCGCCCCTGCACCTCAGCGAGTAGCTGCGTGTAGAACACGACCTGGAGAATCTGGTCGCCGCGCGACTTGCCCGACGTCTTCACATCGAGCACTTCGTAGTGATGATCGCCGAGCTCACTCGCGCCATCGAGCTTGCGAAGAAGGTCGGGCAAGCCGAGCCGATCCTCGCTGCTCAAAACCGCTTGATGCATCAGCTCGGCGCCTGCCTTCAGCAACTTCAGCGTCGCCGCCGCGCCAGCTTCGAAGTCTCGCTCCGGATACTCCGGCTGCACCACTGACAACTCCGCGACGTAGTCGTCTTCGAAGTCACGGCCGCGCTTAGCCGCAAACTCCTCCCACGCGGTCGCCGGCCGACGGTCCTTCCGCGACAGATAGAGGTCTAGGGACGCCAAGTGCTGACACTTCACGTAGGAGTAAACGTGGGTGCCTGTAATACGTCTCATGACAAGGGCTTAACTACACTACTGACGGGCTGGATCAGCCTCAACATCACCGAATCGAAGTGCCCAGAAGGGCCGCGGGAATCGCCCGAATGCCCGGTGAACAGGTCACGATCGAGTATCGCTGGACCGCCTCTGCGACGACAGTGAAAAGACCGTCATGCCACCATGCAGCGTGACCAAGCCCAACAATTCGGCTCGCCGTCTTTGACTTCTGCCACCGCTAGTTATTGCGGGCCACGAACTCTGTGTGGCGCGGGCACCGCTGGAAGTCGAGGGTCGCTGGCTCGGGGCGTGTTTTGACGCGGGCCGCGGCTGGGGCGCTGTGGGGAGCGCTGGGTTTATGGTTGGGGTTTCGGGCGGAATGGCCGGTGGAGTCGCTGTGAAACGGGTCGGGTGACCGGGGGTTGCGGGGGTGGGATCGTGGCTGATTGGGGTCCGGGTGGTCCGAACCGCAGCTTGAATTACCTACATCCCCTTCAGCGTTGTCGCGATCGTTGTCTTTGCCACGCGATGCCCGACCTTCTTCAACTGACCACGGATGCGCAGGTAGCCCCAGATCGAGTTGTCCGTTGCCATGCGCACGATCAATTCGCGGATGGCTTTGATGAGTCCCGGGCGGCCAACGCGCTTCTTTTGCGGGTAGGTGTGGTGCTCCGCGATCAGCTTGCGATGCCACGCGCAGTCGAAGTCCGAGTGCTGGTGCGCGAGGTGTGAGGCCGGCTTTCAGACGCCGCCAACGGACTCCGACTAAGGAGATTGTAAACTTGCGGATCAGGGCGCGACTGGGCAAGACATACGCATGCTCCACGATTTTCGCACGAGACTTGTCGGACACCATCTACTTAGAGGCGGAATCCTGAGTGCCCTTTGCGCGACGGTGCTCGCGCAACAGCCGCCACCTGCAGGTGGCGAGGTGCATGACAGTCACCTCACATTCAGCGGTCGGCAGCGCACCCGCTTTGAGTCTGTCTACCGCCAGTTCCGCGCTGGGACCCGTGCGAATAGCGAGGACCAGTGGCTCGCGCGCACGAGTTTGCGCGGTGACTTTCGTGGTGGCCGATTCGGCGCCACGCTGGAGTTGATGGATGGGCGCGCGTACCACGTCAAAGCCACCGGCGCCACCAACACCGGAACCGTCAACACGACGGACGTGATCAACGCCAACGCCACCTTCACGATGAACCCGTTTTCGTCTGGCACCGGACGGCTACTGGTCGGGCGATATACAATGAGTGTCGGCAGCCGCCGTTTCGTTATTCGCAACGGCTATCGCAATACGGTCAACACCTTCAGCGGCATCGACTACCTCTGGAATGGAGATGGCGGCGACGAACTGCACGCGTTCTGGACGATGCCAGTGCGGCGGCGACCATTTGACGGCCCTTCCCTTCGCGACAATGACTTCGAGTGGGATGACCAGGACAAGGACCTTCAGTTTGGTGGCCTCTTTGCGGCCCGTCAGCTCGATGAGACGACCAAGCTGGAAGTGTTTGCCTACGGATTGCATGAGGACGCCGCGGACTCGCGCAATCGGCGTTTGCTGACTCCGGGAACGCGGTTGGTGCGGGCGGCGAAACCCGGGCGAGTTTCATTTGAGTTCGAAGGCGCGCTTCAGGTCGGCGATTCGCAGTCGACTGTCGGTGGCGCGAAGCTCGACCACTCCGCATGGTTCGGCCACGCTTCGGTTGGCTATACCGGCGATTTGGCTTGCCAGCCGAGCGTGAGGATCGCCATCGACTACGCCAGCGGAGACCGCGACCCGACCGATGGTGACAACAACCAATTCGATCGACTGTATGGCGCACCCCGTTTCGACTTTGGACCGACCAGCCTTTGGGGAGTGATCCAGCGCAGCAACTTCCGCGCCCCAGAACTGCGGGTGGGCGTCAAGCCCTGTGCTCGTTCTTCGGTGATGCTCGCCTATCGTGACCTGCAGCTCGCTTCGTCACGCGACGTTTGGGTCGGCGCCGGCGTGCGTGACGCGAGTGGCCAGAGCGGCAAGCAAGTGGGTCAGCATCTTGAAGTGCGTGGACGGTACGAAGCCATCCAGAAGCGCATGCATATCGAAGCCGGCGCCGCCTACTTGTTTGCTGGTAGCTTCTTGGATCGTGCGCCCAACTCGCAGGGTGGTGCAGATAGCAGGTATGCGTACGTGCAGATGACTTGGTTGTTTTAGAGCAAGTCGTGCTATGTCTGGTCGCGTCCTATCCGTAAATGCAGCCGAGTCCGCTGTATCCGTAAACTCGATCGCGCTTGTCGAGCACTACAACCAAGATCGCCCGCACCAGTCGTTGGACAACAACTTGATCCAACCGCGACCAGGTGACCCGGCGACTGAAGGCAAGATTGTCGTTGATGAGCGACTTGGCGGTCTGCTGTGCAGCTACCGCCGTTCGGCCTGACGGCCTGGGTCCTCGCTGACAGGTTGGTTCTCGTCATCAACCGGGCCACCGGTCTGTGAGCTCAGCCGAAACCATCAATGACTCATTGGTCATCGACGTGTTTCGAATTTCGAATGGCCAATTCGACCCAAAACGGCCTCGGCTCTATTTCAGGATAGGACGAGGCTGTTTTCTGGCTACGAGCAGACTCTGGAACGGCTGCGAACCCGTAAGTAGACGATCTGCGAAGATGACATGCGGGAGCGCCTGCGGCTTCGGGGCACCGCGCGCCAGCCCTGAAGATTCATGAACCGACAGGGCAAACAGTCAGATCAGTAGTCGCCGAGCGCCACATCGACACCGTTGCTGGTGATGAATTGTGCGGCGTTATAACCAGGCGCAAAGCAGGCAGCTTGCATGTAGAGGTGGAAGCCAAGCAGGTTCGTGTCGAACGGAATGTTCAACGTGAAGCGAAGGTAAGGCCCCCCAGCTGAAGGCGGAACAGACTGCAGGGACAGGCCCGACACTTCTTGCGAATGGTGGACGAAGCAGCCTGGCATGCCGATGGCCGACAAATCAAAAGGCAGCGGCAGACCACTCCAAGTGGAGTTGTTCCAACCAACGGTCATGATGCCGAGTTGCGGGGCTGGCGCATTGAAGATGTTCACGCCCATGATCGCGCCGACGAAGGGCAGGAGACCTGGGTCTGGCGTCAATGCGAGCGGCGATGCTCCGCACCCGCTGCCATAGGCCGTCATCGACGCAGGATAGGCGCTGTATTCCCACGTCCCCATATCAGCGACTGAAGTCGCCGGGTTGACGCCACCGAACAGCACGGTCTTGTTGCGCAAGGAGTCGTAGACCATCTTGGCGACGCTGCGCTGACCTGAGTTGTTGGAGGTCGTTATCGATGTCCAGTTCACGCCGTCAAACTCCCGCGTGATGGTGGGTGGGAGCGTTGCGGTGCCAGCAGATGATTCGCTGACTCCTCCGAAAACCACGACCCGTCCGCGTGTGCTGTCGTAGGCCATCGCATGTTCACTGTGAGTCGGGATACTGCTGCCAATCGCAACTTGCGCCCAGCTGACGCCGTCGTACTCCCATGTGTCGTTCAGGCTGTTTGGCCACCGGAAACCTCCGAACATCACCACTTTGCCACGAGTGCTGTCATAGACCATCGCATGTAGGTCACGACTAAGTGGGCTGTTGACTGTGGAAATCTGTATCCAGTCAATACCATCATACTCCCACGTGTCATTGGCGAAGATGAAGTTGACGTCTCCGCCAAAGACGACGACCTTGCCTCGAGCGCTGTCGTATGTCATCGCGTGACCAAAGCGACCGCCAGGAGCATTGGCTGTGGTGACTTGCGTCCAATTGACGCCGTCATATTCCCACGTGTCGTCCAGGGCCGGAAAGCCACCAAATAGTACGACCTTGCCGCGCGCGCTGTCATAGGACATCGTGTGGCCTTCGCGAGTTGACGGACTACTCACGGTGCTGACCTGCGCCCAACTGGCGCCGTCGAACTCCCAAGTCTCATTGTTGGCCGAGGCAGTTGGGGAAGACCCCCCAAACATCACGACCTTGCCACGCACGCTGTCGTAGGCCATTGCGTGGTAGTAGCGCCCACTCGGGTTGCTGGCAGTCGTGACTTGGCCCCAATCAGGACCGAACGACTGCGCTATGCCGACTGTCGTAAGGGCCAGGGTGCACATGCAGGCGAGAGCATTCGTGTTCATTGCTGGATCGTAGCTACGAACTATGACTTATCCGACAGGGAAAACGTTGCCAGTCCGACGGAGGATGCGCCATGGCTGCGTCCGCTGATGCAGCAAGGCACAGCAAGGTCGAGACCAAGGCCCGTGCCGCTTGGCCCATTACTGTATTGAGTATGCAGTCAGTGCAGATATGACCAGTTGTCGCATTTGGTTGTCCCTGGGGTGGGATCGTGACTGATTGGGGTTCGGGGGCTCCGAACCGCAGCTTGCATCACCTACACCATCCCACTCCGGGCTCAGCACGACTCAATCGGGACCACGCCCCACGCGTGGAGCAGAACTCAGCTGTCGTAGAAGGCGGGCGGGTGCAAGCCGAGCAGCGTGCGCTCTCGATCCGTGGTTGCTCGCTGCTCGGCCGCGGCACTCACCTGACTGCTGACCTGCGCTGGCACTAGGCGCTGGGCGATGTCGCGACGACCGTAGTTGGTCTGCAAGAACAACCGACCGGTGGAGCGGCTTGTCGGCAACCGGCGCCGATGCCAAACATCGGAAACGAAGAACCCAACATCACCAGCGCTGACAATGTGAGAAACCGGCTCGGCGCCTTGGCACTGCAAGTGTTCACCAAACCGCAACTCAGGTTCCGGCGGTCGACCCGTGCGATGGCTGGCCGGCACCACCGTCGTCGGGCCATCGTCGAGCGAGCAATCGTCGAGGTAGATGTGCGTTGCGATCACAAAGATCGGATACGGAATGTTGGCCGGCCACACAACGCCCTCTGCTCGCGGCACATGGGGTCCAGCGTCGATATGCCAGTAGAACTCGCCTGGCGACGCGGCCTCCCCCGCCGGATTTCGCCAAGCGGTACTGTTGATGATGTGGCAGTCGCCGCCAAGCAACGGCTCGACGACTTCAAGCACGCGCGCATGTGCCATCGCACGCTGACTAAGCGCACTACGATTGCACATGCCGTAACGATGCACTCCGGCAAACGTTGGCTGTTGGCTATTGGCGCGATCGTCGTCGGGGAAGTTCGCGTAGACATCGAGAACTTCGGAACGCAACTGCGCCAACTCGTCGCCACCGAACACACCACGCAGGATGCAGTGACCGTCGCGTTCGAGTTCTAGCGTCTCCTCAGGCGCTTCGCCGTCGTAAGGCCAAAGGTATTGCGCGCGCTTTAACATCAGTCCGTAGTCTCCTCTTCCATTCCAAGATTGCCCAGCTCATCCGGTGTCAAAAAACACTGGCCGTAGGCACGCAGACCATTCTTCGCCAATGGCCCCAGCGCCCACGGCAGCTTAGCGAACGCTGCCTGCATGCCCCAAAGATCGATGCCGTATTCCGGCTTACTGCGCACGGCTTCGCCGAGGCGGTCGAACGTGGCTTGCGTCGTCGCGTGACCTTCCTCGAGTTCCTTCATGATGTCGCACCAGTGTTCAAGGTCTCGAAGTACTGCGTTGGTATCCTTGATGCTGGTATGCATGCCGATTCCGGTCAACATGCCCTGCGGATCCCCAAAGCATGGATCGAGTGCCTTGGCATCGCCCGTGCGCACGTATCGCACCAACGGCAACAGCACACTGCGAATGCGCGCGGTATCGGTCAACGACCACAACGCGATCCACGTCTGCAGCAACCACGGGCCACGAGTCGCGACGTAGTTGCCATAGACGATGCAGTCCTGAAACTTCAGCAGCGCGTCCGTCAATTCCTGCACGGGCTGCAAGCGTTGCTTTCGGAAGTCGCCATCGGCGAACATCTGCAACACCACGTCGAGTCCGTTCGCGAGTGTCTGAAACGTATTGATGTTGCCCATCGAGAAGAGCGCATCGACGGCACCAGCGGCGTGCGCGGTCAGCCAGTAGCGGTCACCCACGCAACTGCTGCTCGAATACTGCACGCGATCGGTTTGCACCCACGGCTGCACTGATTCTGCATTGGCAAACTGCTTCTCGATCGCAGGAAATTTCTGGAGCAAGTCCTGCCACTCTTGTTCGGCAGACACGCCTTCTTGCTTCGGGAAGCGACGGTTGTCGAGATTCAAGCCGACACTGCAGCGGCGATTGCTAGCCGCATGATGGTTGTCGAACGGGATCACCCATACCCAACCGCCATCGAAAAAGTGGTGCAAGGTGCCGTGGCTCCACGGCGCCATGCTGTCCGGCACCGTCTTCGTGTCTTCAAACGGCGCGACTCCAACCATGTGCGTGAACATCGTGCGCGTGTTGCTGCGCATGCGCGGCGGCAAGTCACGCAGACCGAGCGACTGCGCAACTGGCGAACGGTAGCCGCTGGCGTCGATCACGAATCGCGCGGTCAACGTGTCGCCATTCGCAGTGCGCACCGTCGCAGCTTCGTCATCAAACTCGACGGCCGTCACTTCCGTGCCTTCCCGACCGACCGCGCCAGCCGCTAACGCCGTTCGCCACAACCACGCGTCGACATCCTCGCGGAAGTAGTGCATCTCATTCTGCGCCGACTGCTGGCCATGCTCCGAGTCGGACAAATACGCCGGGGGAATGACAGCCTGCCATGCTCGCGCGGGTTGCTCCGCACCATGCTCGTGATACAGGAAGCCGAAGTTGCTCTTGATGCCTGAGGTCGGCGCGACGTTCTTCGCCAACGCCTCCGCAGACGCTAGATTGAGCAGTTCCGGCACATCAAAGCGCTCGGCCATGACGCGCAACCACAGCGAGGCTGGTGTCGTTGTCGACTCACCGAGTGCAAAACGCGGATGCGTCGAGCGATCAACCACCAAGACTCGCAGCCCCTTTCGCACCAGGCACAGCGCAGCGATAGAGCCGGCTAATCCAGCGCCCAGCACGATCACGTCTGCATCGCATGCAGCAGCTTCAACCTCCTTCATTACAAGTGACTAGACGGGGGTTCTTACGCGCGGTCAAGGCCACCAGCAACTGACCATGCACGGGCAAGATCACTGCGGTTAGCCAGTCAAGATCGGACGTGGCGCGAGGCGCACCAGCCTGGAGCAAACCGAATGCAGGTTTCCGACAATGAGACCTGTATCAAGAGGACCCGTTGGCAAGGGAGCTGCCCATTTACGCATAGTGGCTACCGAGCCAGGGTGCGTAAGCCAGGAACGCCGAGCCTGGCAAGTTGTGGTATTACTCCGGCAGATCTGAACCACAACTCAGGAGGGGAATGAATCACAACTACTTGGAAATGAAGTCTTTACTGACTTCGGTCGCATTACTGTGCGGAACCTCTTCGGCATGGGCACAGTCCGCGCCATCACTCGGCAGCTCCCATAGCTTTGCTCTGCTGGGTGGCTCAACGGTCACGGTCGCCGCCATCGGCACGATGATCACCGGCGATGTCGGCACGTCACCCGGCACTTCGATTACCGGCATCCCGGCGGGTGGCACGGTCGTGGCGCCCTTTGCCACGCACTCCGCCGACAGCGAAGCGGTTGCCGCCCAGGCGATGGCCACCGCTGTTTACACGGAACTAGCGACCACTGGCGGCGCCACACTCATCACTGCTGAGCTGGGTGGAACCACCCTCACCCCAGGCATCTACTGCTTTTCGAGCAGCGCCAACATTGCTGCCACGACAACCCTGACGCTGGACGGCGCGGGCGTCTACATTTTCCAGGTTGGCAGCGCCATCACCGCCAACGTTCACTCGCACGTCGATCTGATCAACGGCGCCAACCCTTGCCAGATCTTCTGGCAGGTCACTAGCGCAGCGACGCTCAACGGTGTCGATTTCTCAGGAACGGTCGTAGCTCAAGCCGCCATCACGTTGGGTGTCGACGCAACTCTGAACGGTCGCGCCTGGACGACTGCCGCAGGAGCCGTAACCCTGGCCGGCAACAACAGGGTCAGCACCACCAACCTGTGTGATAGCTATGCCGCGGTCGAGACGTTTGGCTACGGCTGCGACGGTGCCCAGCCACTCGGGTTCGCTCCATCCTCGCTCCCGGTAATAGGAGCGATCGGGACGGCTGACATCACGAACGTGCCAAACCAAACGGCATCGGTGAGCATCGGGTTCACTGGCATGCCCGAGGGCGTAGATCTCTGCATGATTGGCATGCCTGGCTGCATGCTCTGGCACTCGAATGAGGACCCTAGCTTCGGTTCGAGCTTTCTGTCGACGACCAGCATGCGGTTCCATGTCGAGATCCCCGAAGACAATTCGTTGGCCGGGGTCGACATGTTCCTGCAGGCTTACAGTATGGCGCCAGGAGCCAATGCCCT
>JBNMNW010000224.1:0-9871 GCA_051278165.1 Planctomycetota bacterium
GCTACGATGCGCTAAACGAGATCGCGCTCGCGAGGTTCGCTCGCAAGCGCGGGTCGCTTACGACTCGCCGCCTTCGGGCTTCGGAGCGTCAGCTGCCGGTGCAGCGGGTGCCGGTGCAGCGGGTGCTGCCGGTGCCGGTGCCGCTTCCGCAACAGGTGCAGCTGGAGCGACTGGAGCGACTGGCTCAACCGGCTGGATCGTCGGCGCAACGGCCGAACCACCTTCCGTCTTGTCACCGCCAATCGAAACCGATGAAGCGTGACCGCCTGCTTGGAAGCGACCGCCGCCACCACCACCACCACCACCACCGCGACCACCAGGGCCACCGCGGCCACCGGGACCACCAGGACCACCGCGACGCATGCCACCACGAGCATCACGCTCGTTGCGACGGCCGGGAGCCTGCTTGTTGCGGACGTCGTCCTGAGCGGCCTTTTGGGCATCGCGCAGAGTTCCGGCGTCACAGCCCGAGCGACCTTCCATCACGGCCTCAGCAAGCTTGCTGAGGATTAGCTGGACGGAGCTCATTGCATCGTCGTTAGCCGGAATGATGATGTCGGCGAGCGACGGATCACAATCGGTATCGAGAATGCAGACCACCGGCACGTTCATGCGCTTTGCTTCGCGCATGGCGTTTTCTTCGCGGCGCGGGTCGATAACGACCAAAGCACCGGGAAGGCCGTGCAGGTCGCGCACACCGTCGAGATTGCGTCGGATACGCTTGATCTCACGACGGATGGACGACTGGTCCTTCTTCTTGTATTTTTCGATTCCACCGGTCGTCTCCAAACCTTCGAGCTCGACGAGGCGCGTCAGGCGCTCCCGAACGGTCGCGAAGTTGGTCAACGTTCCGCCGATCCATCGCTCGGTAACCGAAGGCATTTGGCACTTTTGCGCCTCTGCTTCGACCACGGGCCGGATCTGCTTCTTGGTGCCGAGGAACATGATCTGAGCGCCGGTTGCAGCCAGTGAACGCATGAAGTGCGTTGCCTGGTACAATCCGCGGATCGTCTCCTCGAGATTGATGACGTGGATCTTGTGCCGTTTCCCGTGGATGAATGGCTTCATCTTGGGGTTCCAACGGCTGGCCTGGTGGCCGTAGTGGACTCCAGCGTCGATCAGTTCTTGCGCAGTAACAAGCGGCACGTGCGGCAGGCTCCTTGCCTTATTTATAGTAGCTTCGGGTACAGAAGATGGGGCGAGGATTGTAGGGACAGCTTGCATGCCGTCAAGCATCGATCCACCCCATAGGCCCACCCATTTTCATTATTACTCTCGGACGAAAGCAACCGAGGTCTCGATGCACACGGTCTTTGCCTAGCCATTCCGCCCCCTTTCGCCTGCCATAAGTGATGATAGACTTATTGACGGTTATGGACTCGCAGCATGGGGTGGCGGATGACTCGTTGTGGCAGTAGCCTCGACACAAATCCGCTCTCGCCGTGCTCCGGGGCGCTGGGGCTCTCGCCCTCTCCGGCCAATTCTTCCCCGCTCTAACCCCCTCGCACACGACACCCCACTTAAGGCCCGTGACCTTCGTCGATCCCTTCATCGCACCTGTCTCAGGCCCCACGGTAGAACCCGTGCACAGTGTAGAACCCGTGCACAGTACTGACACCCAGCGAATGCAAGGCGGCCAGCAACCCGAAAAACCAGCACAGCCGACTTCGCAAGTCGTGCTGGTGATGAATCACAATCGGGATCCGCTGGACGAACTGGTCACGGCCCTCGCCAGCAACGGCTACGAGGTCCGGTTGGGCGAGTCGCTTGCCCAGAGCTATCGCATTGCCGGCGAAGAACGTCCCGACGTCGTGCTACTCAACCCGTTGGTGCTATGCGAGGGCGGCGTCGAACTGGAACTGCTTGAACGGATTCAGGCAGAAGACGATCCGATCCCGGTAATCCTGCTGGTCGACGACCTGGCGGCACTTGCCGACGCTCGCAATCTAGCGGTGCCGTTCCGCGACTTTGTTCTGAAGCCGTGCTCGTCCGCTGAATGCGTGCACCGCGTCGAACTCGCGCTACAAACTCGTTCCCGGATTCGGGGCCTGCAAACGCGCGCCCGCCAACTCGAGAGCCAAGTCAGTGTCGACTTCAAGACCGGCCTGACCAGCGAACTCTACATGAAGAAGATCATGGGCCTCGAGTGGAAGCGTGCGCAACGACACCAAAACCCTCTTTCACTGCTGTTGATCGACGTCGACAACTTCAAGGGCGTCAACGACACCACGGAATACGCCTTCGGCGACGAAGTGCTGCGCCGCGTCGCCGACGCGCTGAAGGCCAACGTCCGTGAGACAGACTTTGCGGCTCGATTCGGTGGTGATGAGTTCTGTGTGCTTCTGCCACAGACGAGCCCTGCCGAAGCCGTGCAGACTGCGCTGCGCATTCGCCAGCGGATCTCCGGCATGACGGTGCGCAGCGGCAACTTCGAACGCCAGGTCACAGTTTCCATCGGCGTTGACAGCTACGACGGCCGCAAGGCGAGCAGTGTTGACCATCTGCGTCGCCACGCCAACCGGGCGCTGCACGAGGCGAAGCGCCGCGGCAAGAACCAGGTGTGGCTATACAGTGGTTCTGAAGTTCGGGGCCTTGAAGCAGAAGCATCTGGCGCCGGTGGTTCTGGCGACGGTGGTTCTGGCTCTGGCGGCTCTGGCTCTGGCAGCCCTGGCTTTGGCGGCGATGCAGCAGGCCCCTCTGCCGCGGGCCATGCCGATGCCAGCAGTTCGCAAGGCAGCGTGTCCGACACGCGTTTTCCGACGGATCCGATCGTAGATCCGGACCTGCACACTGGCGAATCCGCCGCCGAAGAGTAGTCGGCTCGGCTGACTGCGCGCTGGCGATCGCGACTGCTACGACCCAGCGGGAGCCACCGGCAACTCAATCGTCGTCCGGAAGCCTTCGCCGGGCGCCGCGTCCACCACCATCGTGCCGCCGTGGGTTTGCACGATGGAGTAGCTGATGAACATGCCTAGGCCGCTGGCGTCGGGCCGATCCTTCTTGCTGAAGAACGGATCGAACACGCGCGCGAGTAGTTCCTTCGCCATACCGGGACCATCATCGGCAACGACCACCCGGACCATGCCAGCATGCGCCGAACACGTCACTGTGATTTTACCGCCTTGGTTCGACCGGACGCCGTCCCCCATTGCGTCGAGCGAGTTCAAGAACAGGTTGAGCATGACCTGCTGGATCTCATGGGCATCGCCATAGACCAACGGTAGCTCCTTCGCCGGCTTGACCGAGAACGCCACGTTACTCTGCTCGCAGCGATGCTCGACCAACGCGTGCGCGCCAACAATGGCCGTGACGACATCGAAGCTCGCCGACTGCGCATCCTTGGGAGCAAATTCGAGCATGCGCCTGGTTGTGCGTGCGACCCTGGCCAAACCATCCTGCACGAGCTTCAGGTAGATGGTCTGCTTTTCGCTCAGTCCCTCCGCCTGCAGCAAGCGATTGATCGCATTCTGCATGCCACCAATCGGGTTATTGATCTCGTGGGCAACGCCCGCAGCCAACGTGCCGATGGTCGCGAGACGCGTGCTCTGCACCAAAGCGCGCTCCTTCTGCTCGGTCGCATCGACGGCCGTCTGCACTGCCTCTTGCAGGTGTTTGGTGTGGTTCTCGACCTTCTCGGCCATGCGATTGAACGTCAACACAAACCGATGCAACTCGGGCACACCGTGCATTTCCGGCATGCGTGCGTCGTAGCGACCAGATGCGACCGCTTGTGCCGCAATACCAATCTTCTGCATCGGCCTACCAATGGTGCGCCGCGTCAGCCAGAACAGCACGGCACCAAACAGCACGGTTGAGGCCAAGATGCCGAGCACCGCAGACAACACCGGCAACGAAGCCGGCAGCCGCGGGAACACTTGCGGCACAAACCAGAGGTATCCGACCACTCGCTGCTTCTGACGCAGCGCTCGACAGTAGCCGTCCCCGACTTTGAACGAAATGTCGGAGCGAGCCGCTCGCCCAATGCCATCCACGATCTCCTGCAGGTCGAACGTGTCCGGGTCGCGATGCACCGCGCCAACCGTGTTCAGGTAGACGCTGTTATCGAATGGCGGCCGACCGCTGGTGATGATGACGTCGCTGTAGCTCTCCTGCAGCAATCGATTGCGCAGCAATCGCCGAACCACGGTTCCGGTGGTAGATGCGTCATCAAGCTCTGCTGGTGTATAGACGCGCTCGAGTTCCTTGAACGAATGGTTGACCGAGACGGACAGCAACTCGCGTTCGCGTTCGCGCTCAAACCACTGCAACTGCGCTTCGTGCACAACAATTTGCACGCTGCCGACCGTCAGAACGTTCAGCAACAGCGCGAACAGCAGAATGCGCCACGCAAGCGACACGGCGTTATCGCTTGCTCATCTGCTGCATCATCGTTAGGAGCGGCATGAACAAGGCAAACACGATGAAGCCAACGGCGACGGCCATGACCACAAGCAGGATCGGCTCAATCAGCTTGAACGTGGTATCGACGGTCTGGTCGACCTCGAGTTCGTAGCGATCGGCGACCTTCGACAGCATGTTGTCGAGTTCACCGGTTTGCTCGCCGACGTCGACCATGTTGATGACGATGTCGTCGAACATGCCGCTCTCGCCCATCGGCACCGCAAACCCGGCGCCTTCGCGAATCGAGGATTGCACGTCAGCAACGGCGGCAGCCATATGCACGTTGTTCGTCGATGCGTGCAGGATGTCGAGCGCTTCAAGGTGAGGCACGCCGGATTGAATCAACGTCCCGAACGTGCGCGCGAAGCGAGCCACCAGGCTCTTGTGGATTAGACCGCCGAACAGCGGCATGTGCAGCGCGACCCTATGCATGAACTTGCGATAACCAAATGCTTTGGCCATCAACATTCGATGCACGGTTAGCAACACCACGGCCGTCAACATGTAGGCCCACCACCAAACCTTGAGGTGGTCGCCAATGCCCATGACGGTCTCGGTCGTCCAGTGCAAATTGCCTTCGCCCAACGTGGCGAACACTTGCTTGAACTTCGGGATCACGAACGCGAAGACGAGCAGCAGCACCAACAACGCCACAACCAGGATGGCAACCGGGTAGGCCAACGCTCCCTTGACGCGTGACTTGATCGCCTCACTGGTAACCAAGAAGCCGCTCAAGCGATTGAGGATCTCCTCCTGCACACCACCGGCCTCACCAGCGCGCACCATGTTGGTGTAAAGTGCGTCGAACACCATGTCATGCTTGGCCATAGCCTCGGACAGCGGCGTGCCGCCTTCGACATCTTCAACCAACTGAGCGGCAATCCGCTTCATCGATCCCTGCGGCATCTGTCCTTCGAGGATGCGCAGACTCTTGGTAATCGGAATGCCCGCGTTGAGCAGCACGGCCAATTGGCTCGTGAACTCAGCGAGCACCCTGGCGGTCACTCGACCTTTACCAAAGGTGAACGAACTGCCGCCACCACCACCGGCTTTACCGGATGGTCGGGCGACTGCGGCGGTGGACGCTTTTGGAGCTGGGCTCCGGCGCTGCAGTTTCTTCGGCATCGACGACGACTGGGCTACAGAAGGGAGAGGGGTATGGCCATCGTTGCGTATCCAGCGAGTCTGGGCAACGGCCTACGTGCGAGACCGCGAAACCTTCGGTCACTCAGACAGAGGGCCGAGCCACCGCAGCACCGAGTAAGCCAGCAAACAGACCGCCCCGACCAGCACCAAGAACGACCCGAACGGCGGCCGCAGGGATATAGCTGTTGGCCACATAGAACGGGCATCTGGACGCTCATGGCGTGGTAGATCGACCTCGGCGCTGCCGGCTAGGGCGGGATCCAGAACATCGACGACGACCGCGGTGGCGTTGTCCGGGGCACCGGCATCGAGCGCCGACTTAATCAGCCGCTCCGCTGTTTCTTGGGCATCCCGACCACCGACAATCTCAGCAAATTCTTCACCGGGCGCCACATTCCAGACGCCGTCCGTGCACAGGATGAAGCGGTCGCCGGCCTCGACATCAATGCGCGCATCGTCCGCATCACATTCGACCTGGCCACCACCGATGCACCGGGTCAACATACTCTCGCCTTCTTTGACCGCGTGATCGGTCGTCAACGCCACACAAGCATCGCCGCGCAAGCGGTAGAGTCGCGAATCGCCAATGTGGCCAACCACGCCGCCGGTGGCATCCAACCACAACGCAGTCATCGTAGTGCCCATGTCGCGCAAGGCCGGGACCGCTGCAGCTGATTCAAACACGCGGGCGTTCGCGGCATGGAAGCCTTGACGCATGCGTTCGTCGACGCCCGTCACCGCGCTGGCATCGAGCAAGGTTGTCCCCAATGCCCGCAGCGCCGTGCGACTTGCCTCGGCCCCGCCAGCAGCTCCCCCCATGCCATCGGCGATCGCCGCGATGAACGCGGGCGCGTCCCCCACCGGCGTCGCGAGCAAATAGTCATCTTCGTTGGCGCCGCGCACCAGGCCGGTGTGACTGCACACTCCAATCGCAAGCCCGGCCGGCAACTTCATCGCACGCTCGCTTCGGTAAACGTCGCCGACGCGACCCCACCTCGCAACGTGCCCACCCTGACCTGGAACGAGCCGCCGGCGGTTGGCTTCGGCAACAGAGCTTCGTAGTGGAGGTGAACCTGCTGCAGGTCGCGTGAATTGATGAGTTCGGATGCGAAGCGCTCAGAGACGGCTGCATCAACGTAGCCGGGCCCAACAAGGCGAACGACACTGAGACTCTCGAGCGATCGCACCACAACCCGGGTGCCCTCGGGTGACGGCTCCAACTGGATATTCGCAGCGGCCAAGTCGTCGATGCGACGGCGGAACACTTCACTCTTCAGCTTGCTCGCCAACGACAACAACAACCGTCGCTCGGTCGTCGCGCGCACCGACGCTGCCACTGCCTCACGATCATCGCCGACCCAAAACGGCGGCACGATGATCGACGTAATCAAACCGAGCAAATCCGTTCGTTCGGTCAACGCGAGTTCCACAGGACCAGACTCGACCTCCACGAAGGCGACCTCTCGACCACTCTGCAGTTCGCGCAACGACACGCGCAAGGTCGCACGTGATTCAAACGTACGATCTGGAATCAGCGCTCCAACGCCGAGCAGGATCCACGTCGCAAAGGTCACAGGCCAGCGGTTGTTTGTGCCTTGGCTTTCGATCGGGCCATCGCGCAACTCTTCGACGAGCATCAACAGATCGAAGCCGTCCTCACGCGCCTGCTGCAAGAACTCGGACAAGCCAGACTTATCGCTACGCTGTCGCAACTGCTGACGGAGTTGCCGACGGCGCGTTGGCTCCGGATCGCCAACCACGCGTTGGAAGACCCTGCTGCGATTGAGCACGTCCAAGATCGCCGAGAATGGGATCGCTTCGGCGCTCGGGTCGGGGGCCTGCGCGGGCGCGTCAACGTCCGGCAAGCTGAACGTGCCCTCGGAACCGACCAGCGGTGAGAAGAAGGCTCCGCCGGTAACCAACACGGCGCGATTCAGCGGCGGCTTCGCAGCAATGCCAAGCAAGTCTTCGGTGCCGGCGCACGACGTCAACAGCAGCAACCCAAAGATACGAATCCAAGCCTTCATCGAAACCCCCACTTGTCAGCCAACTCATGTGCATTCCCGGCGACCCGAAATCCAACTCGCTGCAAACGTGGTTCACGCCCGCTGCCCAGTAGATCCTTGCCATCGCGAGCCAACTGCTCGGTGCGCAAAACACCGGGAACACTATCTGGCAAGACGCGAAGTCCGGCAAGCTGCAATGGTTTGCCTTTGCCATCGATCACGCCGTTGCGTTCGCCAAAGGCAAGGCCGCGGACGACCCCGAACTGGCGAATCAAACCGAGTTCATCAGGAAGCACATCCTGCTTGCCAACCGCCATACCCATGACCCGCTCCAGGTGCTTCTTGTGGTCGTTCGTCCACTCGACCAACAGCAGGTTGGCGTTGCGCATGTGTGGTAAATCCAGCACCCATTCCTGCACGCCAAAGTCGAGGCCAATAAACTCGTAGCCATCGCCATACGACGTCTTGATGAAGTCGCCAAACGACATGGTTTGCGCCGACGTCCACGGCGCGACTGGCGCGCTATCCGCGCGGAACGCAGAGGCCAGGACCGCCCCACCGCGGGCACGCGACGCATGGCACGCGGTGCCGCTGTTGTCGGCGTAGGCTGCCAACTCCAGTTCGCATCCCAACGGCAAGCGGAACAGGTTCGGGTCGTTGCCAACCGCCAGCCCCAGCAGTCGGGTGCAGGCCCAAGCCTGGAAGAAATCCGCCCCGGCAAACACCGCATCACCCGGTGGCGCCGTTTGCCAGCCCGCACCATTCATCGCGACCTGCGGCAAGAGGTTCAGCGGCTGCAGGCGCTCGTTGCCCAACGGGTCGAAAAAGTGAACGCAGGTAGAACGGACTTTCGGGTCGATGATGCTGGTCGCAAAGTTCCGCAGCGCGCGCGCCTCCCGCCAGTTCAACTCGCGATTTTGCAGCATGATATCGGGCATGCTGCGGACGCTGACCGGTGCCTGCGGCCGGAAGGCAGACCGTGGCGGGAACCGCTCGGAAAACGGCTCGACGAACTCTCCGTCCGGAGCAAGAACCGGCAACAGCAGCAGATCCGCAAGGCCAGCCGGCACCTCCACGACATCCCCCAACCGCATCGGGCGCAACGTGCTCCGGGTCGTTTGCAGATCCAGCGAGAGCTTGCGCTGCGACCCCGCCGGCGTCGACAGAATCGCCTGGATAGTGCGCGTCAATCCCTTCGCGTAGGTCTGCCGTGACTCACCAGAAAGTTGTGCGGCAGCGCTCCAATCCGCGAACTTCAAATCGAACGACACAACCGATCGCAACTCTCCTGGTGTGACCTGACCCGCGACCTCCACGCCAGTGGACAAGGTCAAGCTCAGATCGGCCTGTTCGCTTGCCAAGAACGGTAACGGCATGCGCAAGCTGACGCGGGCACGCTGGCCATACTCCATGAGCAACTCGCGGATCAATTGGGGAGCTGCGTCGTGCCACCAGAAGTCGGCAACAACCTGTCGCCCTTGACGGCTCGCGACTTCGACGCCGGACTCATCGACCAAACGCACCGGCCGACCGAGCACGTCGTGAAGCCGAACCGCCAAGACATTGCGGCCACGCACCGGAACGACATCCGGCAGCAAGTCGCCGCTGACGCGCGAGATCTCGGATGTGAACTCGCCGAGCCACATATCTCCAGCGACATACCGACGCAGCGTGCTATCGATTCGCCAACCGCGCCCTTCGCGGTAGCCATCACCGCTCTTCTCAAGAACGCCAAGCTCGACAAGCTGATTCAAGTAGCGACCCGAGAGCGACGGTAGGCCCACCTGAATCTGCGCTGGCAACACTCGCAGTGCCATCGTCTGCACCAGCGGTTCGATCTGTTTGTCGGCATCCTCCGCCAAATCCACGAACAACTCGTAGATGCCTTCTGGCAAGCGACCGATTTGCAGTTCCGCACTGCTCTGTTGTTTGCTGATGCTGATGGGCGCTGGGTCGATCAACTGCCCGGCTCGCTTCAAACGCGTCGCAACGACACCGTAGGGAGCTGGCACCAGAATGCTGACCGCGCCACCGGTCGGCCCAATCACCAGTTCTTTTTCCTCCCCGATCCACAGGCTCGGACCGGCACCGACACGAGCGATGGTCCGGATGCCAATCTCCGGACTACGGTCGATGACGGGCGTCGCAAACTCGCGTTCTTCGAGATTGCCAACCGCATCCACGACCGCCAGATGTAGGGAGACCTCACTCGCCGTCCCAACCAACGAGCCAGCGGGCATCTCCAACGAATACCAAATCGGCAAACGGCCAGACTCCACCAGCAACGGCTCGGTAACCGCCTGATCAGGGTCCTTGGT
>JBNMNW010000225.1:0-9869 GCA_051278165.1 Planctomycetota bacterium
GAGCGCGGGGCAGGGTGGCGACCAGCTTGCTGCATCTGTCGAGGCATTGGCTGAGGCGGAAGCTGCCGGCGGTCCGCGCGGTCCAGAAGTGGGGGGCTCAGGAACGCAGCCGCGCATCGCGGACTTCCTGACCCGAAGCCCATTGATGCACGAGTTCGTATCGCTCGTGCAGCGCGTCATCGAAGCCGACACCACGCTCTTGATCCTGGGAGCAACCGGCGTCGGCAAGGAGCACCTGGCCCGAGCCATCCACGCTGACAGCCCACGCCATGGCGGTCCATTCGTCGCGGTCAACTGCGCCGCACTGCCCGAGAACCTGCTCGAAGCGGAGTTGTTTGGTCATACCAAAGGAGCGTTCACCGGCGCCGACGGTTCGCGCAAGGGTCACTTTGTGCTGGCCAACGGTGGCTCGATCTTCCTCGACGAAATCGGCGATATGCCGCAGCATCTGCAGGCCAAGTTGCTCACCGTGCTGCAGCGCCACGAGATCACCCCGGTCGGTGCCGAGCAACCGCAGCGCATCGATGTGCGCGTGATGGTCGCGACCAATCGTGACTTGCGGCAGATGGTCACTGACGGCGAGTTTCGCGAGGATCTCTACTTCCGTTTGAATGTGGTGCCCTTGAGTATCCCGCCGCTTCGCGATCGGCCCGAGGACATCCCGGAGCTGGCTGGCAAGTTCATCCAGCACTTTCGTTCTGTGATGCCGAATGCGGGAGTCGAAGGCATCAGTGATCGCGCGATCGCAGCCCTTTGCTCGTATGCCTGGCCAGGTAACGTGCGCGAACTGATCAACGTGGTCGAACGCGGCATGTTGCTCTGTACCAAATGCAGCATCGACGTTGAAGACCTGCCTGAAGACGTCAGGGGCGTGGCAGCACAGATGCACGGCGTGGCAGGAATTGCACAGGGCGTGGCATCTGTAAGCGCGGTCGAAGAGTCGCCTGGCGTGCCCGCCGCTTGGCAGGGACGAACGCTGCGTGAAGTTCGTGATCTGGTGACCGCGCAAGCCGAGAAGGCCTACCTCCGCATGGTGCTGCAGGAGACTGGCGGCCATCTCGGGGAGGCGGCGAAGCTCGTCGGTTTGAGTGCGCGCGCTCTCTACCAGAAGATGAAACGCTACGAGTTGCGCAAAGAAGACTTCCGCGGCTCGTAACGCGTCAGGGTTCGGCCGTTCGGCATTCTAGCGGTCGAAGCGTTCGGCAGTGCGGCGACCGATTCAGGTCCACTTTAGCGTTCGCACCGGGGGGGGGCAGTCGTTGGCACGGCCCTTGCTCCCTTAGTGGAGCCATGACCAATGCTCAACTTCAGCCCGACTTCGCCGATACGTTTGCTGCCTCACGCACTGCTCGCGGTGTGGAAGGGCGGGGCGATTCGTTTGTCGTCGCCGAACTGAAGCGTGCCGCGCGAGTGAGCCACAGCAGTCGCGAGCAGGTGGTTGACCAACGCTTCGGCAACGAACAGGCGCAGGTCATGATGGTCGCGGACGCCTCGCGCGTCTCGCTGCGCAATCGCGCCAGCCAACTTGTGATTGACGAGGTGATGAATGACATCCTCAACGCAGTGCCTTGGACGCCCAAGCTAGATGTTGCTGCTGAGGCGAACCTCTGCCATCGCCTCCAGCAAGCATTTGTGCACGGCAGCGACGCGCTGCGCGCCGCCGGTTGTGAGGCGTCCCTGACGATGGCGTTTGTGCGCTGGCCAACGTTGTTCGTCGTGCATGCCGGTTGCAACCGCGCCTATCAGGTTCGCGATGGCAAGGCCTTGCAGCTTACGCGTGATGACTCGAACCATTCGTCCGCGGTGCACAGTCCGCTCGGCGGTCCGAATGCACGCGTAGCCCAGCTGACGACTCAGACCCTTCAGGCTGGCGACAGTGTGCTGGTCTGTTCTTCATCGCTGGCACAGCAACTCGACACGGAGACGGTTGGCCGCGTCGTCGGCCTCACTGATTCGGCGCAATCCGCGGGTAGTAGCTTGCTCGCTGCAGGTCTGAAGCCTGATGACGCACGCACGGCAACGATCGCGATTACACGCTTCCTCGAGTTCGCCAACACCAGAGTGAAAAAGCGTGTCGACCCCGTTTGCGATGTAGCGGCTGAAGCGCACCCGATTCCGGTCGAGCCAAGTTTCGTGCAGGCCCCCAAGCTGCGAACGAGACCGGCCTGAAAACCTCCCTATACCAACTTCAGAGACCCACAATCTGACATGATCGATCCCAAGCACGCATGCCTTAGTCCGTCCACCATGAGCTTGGCTAGCCCTGACTACCCGCACGTTCTGCAGTCGGTCGTGAGCCTGGCAGTGGAACTCGCCCAGAATGGTCACGAAGGCAAGCCGGTCGGCACCATCTTCGTGATCGGGGACGAACGCGAAGTGCTGCGTCACTCGGACGTGTTGATCCTCGATCCCATGGCTGGCCACGCTCCGGTTGCACGCAACGTGATGTTGCCAAGCGTTCGCGGCACGTTGCTCAAACTGGCGGTGCTGGACGGTGCGTTTTTGGTGTCGTCCGCCGGCATCGTGCTCTCGGCTGCGCGCTGTCTCGACATCACCACCAACGGCGTCGATATCCCGCTTGGGCTCGGCAGTCGCCATCTCGCAGCAGCTTCCATTACCCGCCTGACCAAGGCGATCGCCGTCGTCGTCTCTGAGGGGTCGCCGGTCGTGCGCTTGTTCCACCATGGGCGGCTGGTGGACCAGATCGATGTTACTCAAATCGATGTCACCCAGACCGACGCTAGCCCAACCGGCACGAACACGCATCGCTCGCTTAGCTCGGTGGCACCTGCGGCGCATGGATCGAGCTCAGAGTCGCTGCTGCGCTCGGCTCTGCCGAAGCCTAGCCCGACTCGCAAGGCGGGAGATTCAGAGCTGACTACACAGCTGCCTCCGGCAATCCGCTCCACGGCGCACTTGCCCGCCGTACGCACCTGATCGCCCTTCATGCGGTGCTCGCGATGGACCATCCGGATCGCAAGAATCACAAACTGCGTATCCGAGGCGAATCAACCACTGAGCTTGACCGGGGCGACGCTAAGCATGCGATACGCTTGGTCTCCATTGGGCGTGGCGCCTGATGTGCCTTGCCAGCCGTCGCTCGGCCAACGCGTGGATGTTTGGTGTCTGAGCAGCGTTTCGGGTCTTTCGAGCCGCCGCACTCCGGCTGCCGAGACCGCGGCTACTAGTTGCCAATCTTGGCGCGTGATGGGGGAGCAGAACGACCTTCGAGGTCAAATCGAGCCGGACAACAAGTGCCCCGCCATCAATGGCTAGCTAGTGTTGTCATCGATGACGCTCGGATTGCACCTGCTACTCGAACTCAACGGTTGCCCGTTTGATGTTCTGAATGACGAAGCGGCAGTGCGGGTCGCGTTGCGCGATGCCGCCGACGCGGCCGGTGCGACCTGGCTTGGTGAGGTCTCCCACGCATTTGAACCGGCCGGCGTGACGGCCCTCGGTCTGCTGGCGCAATCGCACATCTCTATCCACACATGGCCTGAGATTGGCTATGCGGCCGTGGACGTGTTCACGTGCGGTGATCCCACCATGCCGGAAGCCGCGTGCAATCATTTGATCCGCACCTTGCGGAGTTCGACGCACTCGCTGGTGCGTGTGCCGCGCACGATCGGCCCGACGCACGGGGCGAAGACTGGCACGAAGACTGGCACGAACCCTGACCCGAAGACTGACCCGAGTCCTGACCCGATGCACGGTCCGGCTGGCGAGCAACAACCCAACTAGCAACGAAGCGATATGGATCAGCTACAACACATTCTTCACGGGCTCGCCTACGTTGCGTTGGGAGTCGGCCTCCTGGTCTTGACGCGCGCTCTGATCGGCGTGATCTCGCCTTACTCGCTGCGTGATCAGCTGACCGGCCGCGACAATGCGGCGGCAGGTCTAGCGTTCACCGGTTACCTGGTTGGCGTGATCATTATCTATCTCGGCGCGGCGATCGGCCCCGACCAGATCGAGATGGCCGACGGTGCGATGCTGGATCCAACTTGGGGCGAGATCGGCATGTCGATGCTGGTCGTTACGGGCTACACGCTCGGCGGCCTGGGCTGTCTGTACCTCGGGACAATCGTTGTCGACAAGCTCGTGATGCGCACGTTCTCCGTGCAGAAGGAGATTGTCGAAGATCGCAACGTGGGCACCGGCGCGGTCATCTTCGGTAATACCGTTGCGACCGCATTGATCATCGCGGGTGCGGTGCACGGCGAAGAGGGTGGGCCCTTGTCGGCCATCGTGTTCTTCGTGCTCGGCCAAGTTGTGCTGGTGATCTGGTCGTTTTTCTACCAGATGATCACGAAGTTCGATCTGCACGAGCAAATCGAGAAGGACAACGTCGCGGCAGGCACGGCGTACGGGCTGAGCGTGATCGCCATCGGCATCGTGCTGCTGCGCGCCTGCATGGACGATCTGATCAGCTGGCCTGATCACCTCGCCAAGTTCGGCTATTTCGCGGTCGCTGGCCTAGTGGTGCTCGCCGTCCTGCGCATCGTGACGAATCGTCTGTTGCTGCCGGGCACGACGCTGCACATGGAAATCGAGCGCGACCGCAACATCAACGCGGCATGGATCGAAGGCAGCGTCGCCATTGGTGCCGCGGCGACTGTGTTCTTCATGCTCTAGTGCGAGAGCTTCGGGATGGCGCGGCGCAGGCCCGCGTCACCGAGACCTAGTACACTGCTAAACCATCGCGGTCAGTTGCTGCCACGTGTAGCGCTTGTTGCTGGCGTAGATGACGTTGTCGCCGGACGCAGCTTGGATGCTGCTAAGGTCGGTCAGCGACTCGTTGGCGCGGTTTACCGCGAGCAAGTTGATGCCATGGTCCAGCAAGCGCTTGGCTAGGTCCGAATAGCCGCCAGTGCTGCCGTTAGCGACCTGCGCGCTGTAGAGCGTCGAGCCGTGCCGATTGCTGGTGAGCACCTCAATCATTCGAGAGATGCCTGGGTCGTGAATCTCCTGCGCCAACAGGTTGCCGGCAATGCTGAACCCCGACACGATCGCGTCGCAGCGCACCGACTTGAATAGGCTGCGATGCGCGTTATCAAGACACTCCGCCACGATGTGGATGTCGTCTTCGATACTCGCGATGACGCTCACTGCCGCGGCGGCCACGGCATCGCTGTTCGGGTCCGAGTAGTCACGGCTCAAAACGATGGCCATGCGGGCCTTCTTCGTCATCGCCCGTTCATACGTTTCTGGGTCGTGGGGACTGCCGCGCACAAACAGCACGTTTTCGATCAAGAAGGGCAACTCCTCGATCTGATCCGAGATGACCACGATCTCGACCCCGTGGTGCTCCGGGTCGGAACGGATCTCATCGATGATCTGGCGCACGCGTGCTTCCCTTGGGAAGTTGACAATGAGGACGTGATCTTGGGCCATGATTCTGAGTATCCCTCGCTTTCCTTTGCTGACAGTCGAACTCACGCGATCGATCACCATGCCTAGAAAGACACTGAACGATGAGAGTCCAAGGATGACGATGAACACGACGGTTCCGAGTCGTGCACCTAGCGTTTGCGCCGAGAAATCGCCGTAGCCAATCGTGGTCACGGAGATCACGCTGTACCAAACCGCGTCGCCAAAGGTCAGGTCCGCGTTGACGCTGCGGTCAAACAGGTAGAAGCAGATCGCATTGGCCAGGATGCTGAAGGTCATCACGCTGGCAACTAGGAGGAAGCCCAGTGACGGGCGAGCGCGCAAGCGGCGGCTGAGGCGAATGAGATGCAGCAGGACCATGGCGTCTACCTATCGATCGAACGACTGTAGAGGTCGTATAGCTTGGGCTCGAAGATGGAATTGATGACGCCGTCCGTTGGCGAATCGTCGCGCGCGAATACCGTTGCAGCGACCAGCAGTTCTTTGGTTAGGAAGCGCGTCGGCACCACTAGGTCGGGCATCTCTGGATCCTGATCGACAGCGGCAAGATGAAATCCCCACTGCCCAAATGACGGCACGTTGAGCTGGTAGCTAAGCAAGCGAAACCCAGCTGCCTGCATGGTGGCGCGAATCGACGCAAACACCTCGCGCGTGTGGAACGGTGAGGTGCCTTGCGTCACGACGCGTGCTCCCGGCTTTAGTAGGCGCGCCAGCATGCGATAGAACTCGACCGAGTACATCTTGCCGAGCACTTCATTGTGCGGGTCGGGCAGGTCGAGAATGACGCGGTCAAAGCGCTGCGTCGTTTCGCGCACGTAGTTGAACGCGTCGGTATTGCTCACGGTCAGTCGCGCATCATCCAACGCGCCTTGGTTGAGGGTGCGAATGGCAGGAAAGCTTCGGCAAAATTCGGTAACGTCAGGGTCGATGTCGACGAGCACAATGTGCTTGGCGTCGAGGTAACGCAGCACTTCGCGCCCCGCCATGCCATCACCGCCACCGAGGATCAGCACATGCTCGCGTGATCCGGGCATCGACATGACTGGATGCACCAGCCCTTCGTGGTAGCGATACTCGTCGCGCTCGGCGAACTGCAGATGCCCGTCCAAATAGAGCGAGTGGTTGTTGGTCTCTTCGTTGACCGTGACGACGACACGCTGGTAAGGCGTTTGGTTGAGATAGACGATGCGCTCGCGATACAGCTGGTCTTCCGCGAAGCTCGTTAGCTCAATCGCGAAGACCGTGCCCGCCAGTAGGGCGAGCGCGAGCAGCGCCGTCACCGCTGCGAACAGCCGGACGTGCCGAATCATGCCGCGGAACGCGAAGATCGTTATCGCGGCCACGCCGAGGTTGAGTAGGCCGATCGCAAACGATGATCGAAACAGGCCCAGATCTGGCAGCAAGATCAGCGGGAACGCGACCGAGCCAACCAGCGCCCCGAAGTAGTCCAAGCTCAACACGTGCGCCACGCTCTGTCGCACGCCGCCACGCTCGGCGAGGATGCGTAGCAAGATCGGGATCTCCAAGCCGACCATCAGGCCGATCAAGATCGTGAGCACATACATCGTCGGGCGATACACGGTCCCATACGGAAACACCAAGAACAGCGTGGTGGAACACGTTCCGCCGATCAGGGCCAGTAGCAACTCGACCGCGATGAACGTGGCCAGCAATTCGGTGTGCAGCAGCTTCGTGAGATACGAGCCGAGCCCCATCGCGAACATGAACAGCCCGATCGTGATCGAGAACTGATAGACCGAGTCGCCCAGCAAGTAGCTCGAGATCGTCGCGATGATCAACTCGTAGATGATCGCGCAGATCGCGACTACGAGAACTGCGAACTGCAACACCGCAAGCTGTCGCGTACTAGCTGTTGCCGCGATGCTAGCCGGCGTTGTCATTTACCTGAACGGAAGCTGGAAGAGCCGCCACGCGAACGAGCCGAGCTTCTGGAGCGAGAGCGGGCGCGCGAAGCGGCCTGCGCCTTGGTCTTCGCAGTTCTCACTGCCGTGCGCTGGTAACCAGAAGGAGCCATGCTCATGCCGCTGAAGTTGGGGCGTCGGCGAGAGCCACCGTAGTAGCTACGGCCGCGGCCACTCATCGAGCCCAGCATGTATCCCATGAAGAAGCCGCCACCGCCGTGATAGCGATGGCCGTAGTAGCTACTGCCGTAGTAGTGATCGCGGCGATATTGCGGACGCTGCAAGTCCGACGCAATGATGCGCCCTTGCTCGGCATCTACTTCGATGCGGAACATGTTACGGTCGCCACTGCTGATGTAGCCGTCGCCGTTGGAGTCCGAGAAACCGAGCATCGCACCGCTCGACTCAAGCAAGACCCCAATGGGTCTCGACATCATCTCCGCCGCATTCAATGCAGTGCTGAATCTCTTCAGGAACTCGGCGGTCAGATCCGCGCGCTCGTCGTTGGCATCGATGGGCTCGATCCTGACGGTCTCGTTTTCGCCCAGCTTGCCGGCTTCTGTGTTGCCGACTTCCGTCGTCGTCGTGCCGTCGCCGATGGGCGTCTTCATGACGGTGTCTAGAATCGTCAGCACGCGATCGAGATCGATGACTTCGATTCGGCGCGAGCGTCCGCACCCCGTGACGAGCAGCATGAGCGCGATGGCAGTCGCCCACCCGATCGAACCCAATATCGTGGAGGTCTGCGTATTCATGCGACTATGGCTGGGCTGTTGCATCACTTCACGGCGCGACCGGATGGCCTGCCAAACAGCGTAAGCGCTGCTGCTGCAGTCTTACAAGGCGGACCAATCCGAGATCACCAGAGATCGAAGCGGAACTGCTCTTCATGCATGCCATCTTCGTGGTAGTCCGTCCATCGCCCGACGTTCTGGAAGCCAGCAGACTGCAACTGCTGCGCAGCACCAACCGCGTGTGACGCTGCCGAGGCGAACACCGCGCGCATCTTCTGTCGTCGAGCAATATCGATGGCCTCCTTGATGCCATCTGCCTGTGGCGCATCCACGTAATCCCAATCGAGGAAGCTGGCGGCCTCGCAATCATCGATCTCGTCAACACCAAGACTCACAATGCCACGCGCATCCTCATCGATTGGCGGGTCAACCGGTTGCGGCGTCGCCAGGTGCAGCCCCAGTCCAAGCATGGCTTCGCGCGTGTCGTAGTAATTGTCGATACGGAACTCTTCGACGAGCCCAGCCAACTCATAGACATCTCGCTGGAAGCGATGGGAGCAGCGCAGGCCGCCGCTAAACCAGTCGCTCACCTGAACGAATAGCTTGCGAGCCTTGCGGCCACGCAAGACCACGAACAGGTCGCGCATCATCGCTTCGCCCATTGCCGGCGTGCGCTCATCCGGATTCATGAACGTCCAGCCCAGCCAATAGGATCGGTCGGTTCCTTCGATCGCCTCAAAGCCAGTGACGCCGAGCAGCCGCCCCTGATGCTCGAGCACGAACTGATCCTCAATGCTCTCCGCGTAGTCCGCGCGAGCTTCGATCACCTCTTCGTCATCGCATGCCTCAATCAACTGCAGCGCCGGCGCCACATCCGCCTCGGTCATGAATCGAAGTCGCGGGGCATCGGAAGATCCGTTCGTCATGGTTGACAGTCTACGGATAGCGCCACCGAAGTGCTGCGTTGTCCTGGCGCTTGCCGCTTACAGA
This sequence comes from Planctomycetota bacterium, assembly GCA_051278165.1. Classification (GTDB taxonomy): domain Bacteria; phylum Planctomycetota; class UBA1135; order UBA1135; family UBA2386. The sequence goes on from JBNMNW010000225.1 coordinate 9,041, forward strand.
TCGCGCAGTAAGCGCACCGAACTTGCCTGGAAACGTGTCTTTGGCGCCCAGAAATTGCGGTAGGCACTTCGCGCTTGCGTCCGCGGGGTCGCGAACGAGCCGCCTCGCAACACTCGCTGGTTGTCCATGAACTTGCCGTTGTATTCCGTTAGTTCGCCCGGATACGGGCGGTAGCCGGGATACGCCTCGTAGTGGCTTGACGTCCATTCCCACGCGGTGCCTGCCATCTGCTGTAGCACCGTCTGCGACTGCGCAGCACTGCAGGCTGGGGTGACGTCAAACACACACTTGGCGAGGTCCTCGTCGAGCAAGTTGGCTTGTGCGGCGTCGAAGCCGTGGCTGCGGGCGGCGTGTTCCCACTCAGATTCCCGCGGCAGACGAGCGCTGCGCCAAGCCTCGAATTGCTCGCCATACCAACGAGCGAACGCGTCTGCCTCGTAGAACGAGACATGGCATGCCGGCAGGTTGGGATCGAGTTCGTGCAATCCGTACAGCGAAAATCGCTGCCAGTCCTTGCCGTCCTGTTGCCAGTAGAGTGGTGCTTGCCAATTGTGCTCCTTGACGGCTTGCCAGCCGTTGGAAAGCCATAGCAGAGGGTTCTGGTAGCCGCCATCCTCGAGGAACGCGAGCCACTCCGCGTTGGTAATCAGTCGGTTGGCGAGTTCAAAACCGTGCACGCGAACCTGATGGGCGGGCAGTTCGTTGTCCCAGCAGAACGTGTGGTCGCCGCCGAGGGAGTCCTCGTCAATGCCATCGGTGAGAACGTTGTGCCCCTGGTAGCCCAGCATCGTGTCGCTCGCTGCGAACGAGACTGCCAGCAGCGGGCCGG
>JBNMNW010000226.1:0-9866 GCA_051278165.1 Planctomycetota bacterium
TGCAGCCAGCCGCCCATGGGCCCCGGCTGCAGTTCGTTACGCGAGGTCCAGGCTTTGGTAAGCGTCTGCTGCGTGACGTCTTCTGCCGCATGCTTGTCATGCAGCAGGTCGCGCGCCAGCCCTCGAAGGGACGTCGCGTGCGCTTGCAGTTCGCTGTGAAGTTGGTCAGACATCGGCGTGCATAGGGTTCCATGCCGCCCGACGCCGATCGGTGGCAGAGAACTCGCAGTTTCTTTTGTTGCCTCATTGAGCAGGCTACACGCTGGGGACTATCGCTTGTCGATCGCCCGCAACGGGAACAGTTCAGACGGCGTGTGCTCGGCCTCAGCGATCTTCAGCAGGCGTGCGAGGTCCTTCGGCGAGCGCGTTGCCAAGTCGTTGGCTTCGGTCGGATCCTTGCGCAAGTCGTAGAGCTCCGTCACGGGTGACTTGTGCATCTTCTTCTGCACGAACTTTTGATCACCGGACCAGACCGCACGCCAGCCGCCGTAGCCGGCGAACTCGCGATACAGGAAGTCACGCGGCGCTTGTTCTTCTCCCTGCAGCGTGCGAGCGAAGCTGATGCCATCGGTGCGCTTATCGGCCGTCGCGCCGGTCATTTCGGCAAGCGTTGGCATCCAGTCTTCAAACCCGGTGATGCGATCGCTGACACTGCCGGCCTTGATCTTGCCGGGCCAGCGAACGATTGCCGGCACGCGGATGCCGCCTTCATACATCGAGCCCTTGCGGCCGCGCAGTTCGCCGCACGACTCGAAGAAGTCGACGTCCGTGCCACCGATCGGGCTGTGCGTTGCGCCGTTGTCCGACGTGAACACGACGATCGTGTCGTCGGCCAAGTCATATTCGTCGAGCATGTCGAGGATGACTCCGACTGAACGGTCGAGTCGCGTGATCATCGCTGCATACGCGGCGCGCGGCTTGAAGTGTGGCGTGTAGCCCTTGCCGCCCGGATACGGCGTCTCTTCGAACTGCCCTTCGTATGCCTTCAGTTCTTCATCCGGAATGTGCAGCGCCAGGTGTGGAATGACCGACGGGAAGTAGAGGAAGAACGGCTTGTCCTTGTTGTCCGTCACGAACTGCTGCGCCGCCGCCAGGATGCGATCGGGTGCGTAGTCCTTGCCAATGAAGCGCGCGTAGTTCTTCGGGTCGTTTTGGTCCTCGCCCTTCTTCAATTGGCCGCGGCCAGGCACGGGCGGTTGGTTGTTGAGCGCGATGCGCTTGTCGTTATCCCACAGGTAATCGGGGTAATACGAATGCGCGTGCCGTTGGCAGTTGTAGCCAAAGAAGCGATCGACACCGCGTTGCAGCGGGCCAGCGTGCGTTCCCGGTGGGCCCAGGCCCCACTTGCCAAAGGCGCCGGTCGTGTAGCCGACGCTCTTGAGCATCTCGCTCATCATCGGCTCGCTCGCCGGCATCGCCCATTGACCTTCGGGCTTGTGCTCCTTGTTGTCGCGCACCGCGGCGTGGCCCGGATGCCTGCCGGTCATCAATACGCAGCGCGACGGCGCGCAAACTGGCGAACCCGCATAGTGCCGCGTCAGGCGCATGCCCTGCTTCGCCAGTTGGTCGAGGCGCGGCGTCTTGATCTTTGTCTGACCAAAGCTGCCTAGCTCGCGGTAGCCGAGGTCGTCGGCCATGACGAACACGATGTTGGGCTGCTTGCGCGTCTTTTTGGCGCTAGTCATGCCTGCGAGAAATCCCATCGCGCCGCGCCGCGCTTGATCGGATTCCTTGGTGGGCTTGGGCGGTGTCTGCGCGACAGGCAGTGAAGCGAACAGTAGCAGTGCCGCAATAGGGGCGAGTGCAGAAGTCAGGCGTAGCATGCCGTAGAGCTTAGCGAGCGCGTCGCCGACTGCGCCTACGTAGCCACGGGTAAAGCACGGCTGGCACTGTGCACAGGAATGCGAATCCAAGCCAGGGCTGCCACGGCATGTGCTCTAGCGGTGCGTTGCCGGGTCCAGAGCGCATTAGCAGCAGCCCAATGAGCAAGAGCAAGGCCGGTGGGCCGGCGAACAGAGCTGCGGTGTAGGGGATGATTAGCCATGGGTTTCGTTCCGCGCTTGGTACGACGTAGTCAATGGTCAGTAGCATCGCCGTCAACCAAATGATCGCGAACGGGAAGCCAGCCAAGGCGATCCAGTAGCTGCCTATCAGCCCGTTGGAGAAGCCGTCGTTTGCGTTGCGCGTGCGCTGCGAGCGTGCCGTCGAAATGCTTGTCGAGGCTGCCGATCACATTTCGAGCACGCCGAGTTGGTTCTTCGTTCAGTTTGGCTTGTTGTCGCTTCAGGAGATCGCGTTCTCGATCTCTCCGGGTGGCAAGTTCGTCGGTCACCAGCTGCAGGTGAAGTTTAGTGACCAGCCACGCGGGTTGATCGGGATCGTTTGTCCGGAGCGACCAGCCAAGCCGAGCCTGCTTCGCTATTTACCAGCCGGTGCGAGCACCTACGCCGCCGCGCCGATGGACCTGTCGGCGCTCGTAAAGATCTACGAGGATGTGTTTGCCAACCACGCGGATGAGTTGCCGATTGATCGTGAGAGTATCGAGGCCCTACTTGCAGAAGAAGGCACGTCACTTGAGGACATGGACGATCCGTATCAGTTGCTGTTCAACGGGGTGAGCGCTCTCAAATCTGCGTTCGCGCGCCACAAGGCCGGCGTCGTCGTCGGCATCGACTGCTTTGAGAAGCACCGCTATGTGTTGCGGTCGCGCTGGTAGTCGGCACCGTTAGGCTCGTTGACGGCCGCGTTAGTCGACGCCAGGCTCTTCGCAGATCAGGGCCAGGTCGTTGCACGCGTTCCACATCAACACCATCGCCTGCTTGACGTTGGCGGTCGCAACGGGCGGTAGATCGTCGCGGCCGCTGAGGGTCTTGAGTCGCGTGTAGAGGTCGAGCAGTTCGCGTTCGTCCGCGGAGAGCACGTTGCCGAGCAGGTCGGTTGCTTCGTTAGTCATCGTCAGTCTCCTTAGTATTGAGGGCGAAGGTCTTGCAGGCGCTTGGCCTTGAGTTCGAAGCGCGGCAGTTCATCTTGAGCAGCTAGCTCGACATTGAAGCGCAGGCCTTCGTGCGCTTCGGCGAGGTCCTTCTTGAGTTGCCCTTCGAGCCTTGCCCACTGGTTGGCTTGCTCAGGTTTCAGCTCGACCTTGACGGTGATCTCGTCCTGCACGTCATCGCGACGCGACAAGATGATCTGGAACTCTTCGACTTCGGCGTGTTCGCGAACCACCGCTTCCACCGCTCGCGGATAGACGTTGGTGCCGCGGATCAGCTTCATGTCGTCGACGCGGCCGAGGATGCCACCTTCGTAGATGTCGCCGGTGCGGCCGCAAGCACATGTGGTGTGCGGCACCTTGCAGACGAGGTCTTTAGTCTTGTAGCGAATCAGCGGCATGAAGCCGCGACCAAACGATGTCACGACGCGTTCGCCGCGTTCGCCATACGGCATCGGCTCGCCGCTGTCCGGGTCGAGCACTTCTTCGATGAAGTGGTCTTCGATGATATGAGGGCCACCGGGTTGGTGATCGCACTCGAAGATCATGATGGTGCCGATCTCAGTCATGCCGGCGGTGTCGCCGCACTTGCCACCCCACATCTCTTCGATCATTTGCTTGACCGCGGGGATCGATCCGGCCGGTTCGCCACTGACGATGACACGTCGCACCTTGCCATCCTTCTTGAGGTCGATGCCCATCTTCTCGGCGGTCTGACCCATGCGCAGCGCGTAGGTCGGCGTCGCACAGACCACGGTCACGCCCATCTCGACGATCTGCTTGACGCGTTGCTCGGTCGACATGTTGCCGCTGGCCAGCGTCAACGTGCCCATCTTCTCGCAAGCGTAGTGCGCGCCCCAGAACCCGATGAACGAGCCGTAGGAAAACGCGAAGAATACCTTGTCCGTTGGCCGGATGCCGAAGCCCCAGAACCCGTAGCACCACATGTCGGCGATCCACGACCAGTCCTTGCGGCCGTCGAGCACGCGCAGTGGCTGGCGCCCCGACGTTCCAGATGTCAGGTGGTAGCGAATCGCGTCGCTCTCCGGCCGCGTGATCATGTCGCCAAAATGCGGCTTCTCCGACTGGCACTCCATCCAGTCCTCGCGCGTCATGAACGGCAAGCGACGGATGTCATCGAACGTCTTGATTTGGTCAGGAGTGACCGATGCCTTCTCGTAGAGGCGGCGATGGAACGGGGATGTATCCCAAGCGCGGCGAACGAGCCTCTGCAGCTTGATCAACTGCAGTGCTTGCAGTTGCTCCTTGGGCAGCGTTTCGGTCTTGGGATTCCAGAACGTCGATTCAGTTGCGGGCACGGTCAGGCTCCGAGAGGTGTGAGAAGTACGCGAAGCGTAGTGTCCGCGGCTAGCCGGTGCGAGCGGTCGATTCGTTACGGCGCGCTTATCGGTGAGCATCTAGTGGTTAGAACGTGACGCATTCGAGACCTCATAATCCGTCAACGACAGTCTTCCGTGGTGAGTCGTCTTTCGTCAGGCGATAGCCTGCAATCGCTATGTTGAGCCCGACTCGTTGCGTTCTTGCCTTCCTTAGTAGCCTCGCATTGCTTTGCAGCAGCGCGTCTGCACAGAAGCTCAAGGTCTACATTCTCGCTGGCCAGTCGAACATGGAGGGCCACGCCAAAGTCACGACGTTTGACTACATCGATGAGGACAAGAAGACGGCGCCGCTGTTGGCGAAGATGGTCGACAAGAAGGGCCGGCCAATCGTTTGTGATGACGTTTGGATTTCGTATCTGACCGGTGCGCGTGGCAACAACGGCGAAGGTGTTGGCAAGTTGACTGCTGGCTTCGGCTCGCGTCGCAACCCCGCCGAGGACGGCGGAAAGATTGGCCCCGAGTTCACGTTTGGCCTGCATCTACAAGAGCACACCGACGGGCCGATTCTGATCATCAAGACGGCATGGGGCGGCAAGTCCTTGCACACGGACTTCCGGCCGCCGAGTGCCGGCGCGTATGAGTTCGGCGAGCAGCAACTGGCCCAGTTTAAGAAGCAGGGCAAGGACATCGAGAAGATCAAGGCCGACAAAGTCGCGGCGACGGGCCACTACTACCGGTTGATGATGGAGCACGTGAAGAGCGTGCTCGGTGACCTCAAGCGCGTTTGCCCGAAGTACAACGCGAAGCGTGGCTACGAGCTGGCCGGGTTCGTTTGGTTTCAGGGCTGGAACGACATGGTCGACCGCGGTGTCTATCCGACGCGTGACCGTCCGAACGGCTACGCGCAATACACGGATTGCATGGCGGACTTCATTCGTGATGTGCGCAAGGATCTACAGTCCGAAGACCTGCCGTTCGTGATTGGCGTCATGGGCGTCGGCGGCCCAATCAAGGACACCAGGAAGCGCGCGGTGCACGTCAACTTCCGCGCCGCGATGGCTGCGCCGGCGCGGATGAAGGAGTTTCGCGGCAATGTCGTCGCCGTGCCAACTTCACCCTATTGGGATGAGCAGCTTGATGAGATTGGTGGCCGCATCAGCAAGGTCAACAACATGGCGAAAATGCTGCGCACCAAGAACAAGAACCACCCCAACAAGGATGGCTCGATGACGAAGCAGCAGCAGCGCGACTATGTGGACGACTACCGCAAGCAGATTGTCAGTGTGGAGGAGACCGCGACCCATGCGCGCGGTGCATCCAACGCTGGCTATCACTACTTGGGTTGTGCGAAGACCATGGCGCAGATCGGCGTCGCGTTTGCCGACGCGCTGCTGCAGATGAAGAAGTAGCTGGCGCTGCTGCAGTTGCTTGCCGAGCCCCGTTACCCGTCGCTTTGACGCTTGCGTTCGGCGCGCTCGACGAAGAACTGCACGGGTTCCACCTTGTTGACCGGCGCGAGTAACACTTCGGGATGGCGATTGGCCTAGACCCGGAACACCTCGTCCGTGAATCCTTGGCCAACGCCGTCGACCATCTACAGCTCCGCGAGTGCCTGCTCGCTCATCTGCCGCGTGTAGCGATGGATTTTCCAGTGGCCTGACGCCCAGCCGGCCAAGAAGCGGTGGAAGTCAGCCCATGCCGCCGGATACAGCCGGCGCCATTCGCTGACGACCGCTTCCTTGTCGACGTCGTCGCTGAGGTGCTTGCGCAAGAACGCGAAGTAGGTGTTGAGGTGCTGCGGCGCTTGTGCCTCGCATTCGCCGTCGGTCAGGCAGCTGCTGAGGAAGTAGGCGACGTCCTTGATGCCGCAGCCGCCACCGACGTATTGGAAGTCGACGGCGGCGACGTCGTTCTCGCCGAAGCAGAAGTTCGCGACCTTGGCATCACCGTGCACGAGGGTGCGATAGCGGCAGTTGTTGAGGGCGTTATCTAGCTTGGGGGCGGCAGCGCGCAGTTGCGGATCACTCAGCGCCTTGAGCTCGTCCTTGCGCGTCGCGAGGTGCCAATAGGTGCCGGTGTTCCACAGGCCGGTTGGCTTGCGGTTGAGGAAGTGCGCGTGGAACGATGCGAGCCAGCGCAGGCAGTTGTCGATTTGCGAATGGTCGAGGCTCATGCAGCGACGGGCGAAGCCGGAGCTGTCGAGGTCCTCGAGCAAGAACCGCCAGCCGTGCTGGGTGGCTTCGGCGTGATAGCACTTGGCGGTGCGGTGCGACGCTTGGAAGTCGGGGATCCAGTCTGAGTAGAAGCACTGCTCGACGCGATACGAACGCAGCTTGCGCTCATGCGACGCGCGACCGGTCCAGCCGCGCGGGTGCTTCATATTTTGCGGCGGCTCAACCCATTTGACGATCACGCTCGGCATGCTGGCAGAAGCGAGGTGCACGCGCACGATTTCGCCATAGCCGCTCCACAACGACTGCACGTGATCGGCGTCGGTAGGGCTGCCGCCGGTGTGTTCTTGCAGCCACGCAATCGCCGATTTGTCGGCGAGTAGTCGTTCGCTCAGGTCAGGGGTTCGGTCGTCACGCTTCATAGATCACGCCGGAGCCGCCGCGGATCCTGCGTGGTCGCGGCTAGCGACCGACGATCTTCGCGTAGCGGAAGGAAGCTTCAAGGGTAAGCACAGCCATCGCGGTCGTCCAAGTGCGTCCGCCAGCTTCGCCCCATACTCCGATTGGCTGCCACGAACCCTTGTCATCGCCGTCGGTCGATTGCTGCTTGGTGAGCGCCTCGGTGATCTTTTCGACGGCCTTCTTGTCGCCCGCTTGTGCGAGCGCATGGCTGCTGAGGAACCACTCGTTGATGCTCAGCTTGTACCGGGGGTTCTGTTTCCAAATGCGGGGCAGGGCGCGAGCGCGGGCTAACGCATGCTCTCTGATGATCGCCGCGTCTGCCTGCATGGTTGCCAGCTCGGTTGGGTTGCTGGGCGTGAGCGCGAGCCAGCACAGCGTGAACCCATTGGCTGCCGACTGGTCGTATGCCAACTCTGCCTGGCGAACCATGGGCACTGCCACGCCGAGAACGCCACTGTGCGGTGCGAGGTTCGCTTTGGTACTGCGCAGCCAATCGAAGACACCCGTGTACGATTCGTTTTTGGCCGCAACGTTCGCTTCGGATGCCGTGGCAAGCATCATTGTGCCCCAGACGGTCAGTGATGGGTCGCTGCTTTCTTCTTCAGGCGAAGCGCGCCATCCGCCATCGGCACTGCGCAACGCCGCCGCATATTGGAAGCCTTTGGCTGCGGTCTTCCTTAGCAGTTTGTAGTCGGACAGGCAGTAGCTCTCCATCATCGCCAGAGTCGCTAGCAAGTGCGGTCCGGTTCCGTCCGCGAATGCGCCGCTCTCTTTTTGCTGCGTCCTGAGCCAAGAGGCTGCTCTCTTGATCTGGTTCTTGTGCGGGCCTCTGCGCATCGTGCTGCCGTTGCCGAGCACGGCTAGTAGGCACAGGCTGGTGACCGCGACGCTTGCGTCCTTGGAGTGTTCGCATGGCCAGTGGCCGTCGGGTTGTTGGTTGTCCGTGAGCCATTCCAGACCGTGCTTGATGGCTGGGATGTCTAGTGGCGCGCCTCGTGGGCGCGTGCTGAACAAGCCGATTTCGTTTTCGCGCTGCCCGTTGTCGCCCCACTGGTTGTCTAAGACCGCGGCCTTCTTTTGACCTGGCAGCAGAGATGTCGTCGCGATCAGGGCGGTCACAATGGCTAGACGCATGATGACAAGGGTAACGGGTCGGCGGCCGTGTGGTTCAGTCCAGTGTGCACTGCTGCTCGTGGTGACTTGCCCTATTTGGCGACGCGGAACAGCAGTTCGGTGTCCGGGTCAATTTGCAGATCGTTGCACGTACCTTCGATCGGCAGGCGCAAGGTTGCAGCATCGACGCGAACGCGCTTCACAACGGACTTGCCCGCATCGTCCTGCCACCGGAGGCGCAGCCAGAACTTGTAGGGCGTGCCCTGCTGCACCTGCTCGATCGTGATCGCGCCGTCGGTACTCGCGACCTTGAGCTCCGGGCAGCCAATGCCGTCGAGCCACTGCGCAAAGAACCAGCTGAGTTCTGCTTTGGTTTCGCGTTCGATGATGCGCACGAAGTCTTCGGTGATGACCGAACTGCCGCGGCATTGATCGACGTAGGTCCGCAAGGCTGCAAAGAACGCCTCATCGCCGACTTCGCCGCGCAGCATGTGCAGCACCCATGCGCCCTTCGGGTAGGTGTTGGAGTTGAGTGCTTGATCGGGGTGCGGGAAGCGATCGTCGCGAATCGACTTAGTGCGTCCCTCGAAACTCTTGCGCCAGCGGTCGCGCAAGTTCTGCATGCTCACCGACAACTTGGGACCACCGGTCTGCGCGTGCAGCCACGGGCCGAAGTAGCTGGCGAAGCCTTCGCTGAGCCAGACCTCGCGCCATTCGGAGTAGCCGACGGCATCGCCAAACCACATGTGCACGAGTTCGTGCGCCAGCGTGCCTTGGCCGCGACCGGGTGCGTCGAAGAGGCCTTCGGCGAGTTGCACGTTGCCGGGCGCTTCGAAGCCGCCCCAACGTGTTGGGCACTGCACCGTCATATACTTGCTGTACGGATACTCCCCGAACGCCTTCTCCATGGCCTTGATCCAGGCGCCGTGGTTCACCAATTCGCGCTTCGCCTTATCGACGTCCTGCTTGTAGACGAGGTGATCGTTGAGCCGTTGGTGGCCAGTTTCGGGGACGCGCGTCAGTGGGCCAACTACCAGGGCGAGCATGTAGGGCGGGATCTCGGCCGTCGAGGTCAGCGCCTGGGACCGCATGCCTTCTTGCGTGATGCGCCCCGACAGAGCTCCGGCGTGCCATCCATAGCCGACAGCTTCGTAGGCTTCGGGGTAGGTCATGATCAGCGTGAACTTCGCGCGATCCCCGGGATGGTCTTCGCACGGCAGCCAACCGCGCGCACGGATCGAGTAGTGATCCGTAAACGCCATCAAATCACCATAGCGGTTCTTCTTGAAGTAGAAGCCGTCGACCGGTTTGCCTTGCAGCGTGGCCATGAAGTGAACGTCGGTACCCTTGGCCGCAGGCTTCGGCAAGGTCACGACGACGTGGGATTCACCCCAAGTGCTCGTCAGGTTGACCGTGTTCTTCGAGTCTCGGAACGTGACGTGCCAATCCTTCGAACGCTGGGCGTCGAGGCGGATCGTCGCCAGTTCTTCGACCGCGGTGAACGTGTAGTGCACCTCACCCGTGAGCTCTTGCTTGGCGAAATCCATGTGCAGTTGCACCCAGTAGTGGCGCGCATCCTGCTCGGGAACGCCTGGAAAACGCGGGGGGTCCTGCTGTGCGAGATTGGGCGCGGCCAAATTGGCGAGCGCTACGGCGGCGATTAGGAACATGCGCCGCGATCGTAGCCAGCCGAGCCGCTGGCCGCTCACTGGTGCGTGACGGAATCGCGCTGCCAACGATCGCGGTCGGCGACGAGCCTCGCCTAGCAGCCTATAACGCCCACGAAACAAC
>JBNMNW010000227.1:0-9840 GCA_051278165.1 Planctomycetota bacterium
AGGATGGACGTCACTTCGGCACGCGTTCTTTGAGCACGAACGTCTTGAAGGGAAGGTGCAAGCGGAACCGAGTCACGTGATCGGTGGACTGCATGCGCCGCCAATCCGTATCCTCATGTAGCACCCAGCGTGTATCAGGAAGCCAACGACGCATCTCGTCACCGATAGGCCATAGGCCGCTAGCTAACAACGTTGGCGACTCAAGGTGCCCATACGAGCCGAGATCACCAGATGCTGAAAAAGCATCGAGCTCTCGCCGCAGCAACTTCCCCGACGCGACTGCCGCCCGCTTGCTCTCGGACCAACGCAGGCTGCGCTCGAGACCCAATGTCCACGATGCAAGCACCGGAATGATGAGGCTCGCTAGCACGACATGACGTGGCGTGCGCACCACCAATGGCAGCATCGCCGCTGCCAACGCCAAAGCAACGGATGCATGACCGGCGCGCGGCACGAACGGGATCGCAATCAACGCGGCAGTTCCCAAGAAGCCGAAGAACCAGAGAGTGCCACGCGCAAAGCCTGGCACCGCACCACGATGGCGGAAGAAGTGCGCCACGGCTGGCGCGACAGCGAACGTGAACAGCATCACGTTCGGCAGCAGATAGCGGGTTGGCCTGCCTGGGAAGAACGTTAACAACACCACCGCCAGCACGGCACCGCCGCTGCACATGCGCAGCGTCAAGTCGTTCGCGCTCATGCGCACGTCACGCGCCCCGCGCCACTCCCAGAAGCACCAGAAGCCAAATGGCATCAATACCATGATCGCCCGTAGCCAAAACATCGGCGTCTCGTGCACGTGCTTCATCTCGAAGGTCCTGATGCGGCCGACGGACTCTTCACTGACAACCTTCAGCATGCTGGCCGGGTCAATATACCACTGCCACAATGGTGCGAAGTAGGCCGCGATCACCAGCGCCATCGGCACGAAGTGCCAGCATGCCAGTCGCAAACCGCGATGACGGAACCAGACCAGGTAGGCACCGATCGCAAACAGGAAATACGGCGGGCCCTTCTGCAAGAACGCGAGGCCAGCAACCAGACCGCTGGCGAGCACCATCCACTTGTTCTGATGGCCGGCACCAGCCGCAAGCAGCCAGATCGACATGCCGGTCAAACTGGCGAATAGAGGGTCGATTTCGGCAGTTGGCCACACGAACACGACTAGCGGCGAGCAAATGATGCCAAATGCGACGATCCAGCCGGCGGTCGCGTCAAAACGACGCCGAAGGATTTCGCCAGCCAGCAACGCCGAGGCGAACACCGACAGGACTGCGGGGAGCCGCAGCATCATGTAATCGACGCCGGACCACTTGGTGCACAGCATCAGCAACCAGTAGTGCAACGGCGGTTTGGCCCAGGTCGGCTCGCCGCCGAGCATCGGGATCATCCAGTTGTCGCCGCGCAGCATCTCGAGTGCGACCTGCACACGTCGACCTTCGGTGCCATCCCAGTCACTGCGCAGCCACGTTGGCAGCAAGACAAACAGCGTCGCAACCAGCAACACAAGCGCTCGCATCAGCACGTAATCACCTCGAAGCGACCGCCAGAACAAACATCAGCACGCGACCACATCACGCGGCGGCCTCACGCCGTCGCGTTTCGCGAATCAGCATCAGGTTGCGCGCATAGATCACGCTGCCAGTGACCTGCCCCATGATAAAGACCGGGTCCTCGCGGTAGATCGCATAGCAAAGACTCAACAAGCCGCCGCTGATACTCAACCACCAGAAAGAGATCGGCATAACGCTCTTCTTGGCGCGCTCGCTGGCGAGCCACTGCACCCAGAAGCGCGAGGCGAACACCATCTGGCCACCGAAGCCGATCACCCACCAATACCACGGTGTCGAGCCGGCGCCGGTCTCGATCGCAGCGTCATCTAAGACCAGAGTATCGACAATCCAGGAGAGCATTAAAACTCCTCTCGCACTTCGTGCATCAACAGCCGCGCACGCACCCAACGCATGGCGAAGCAATCGCGCAGCCCCTTCCACATGCGATTGCCAATGCCGTATTTGGCGGTGCCGGCGAAGCGCTGGCGATGGTTGACGTCTTGTTCGATGACCTTGCCCCCGAGGTAGCGAACCAACGTCGCCATGAATCGATGCATGCCGACAAACCGCGGCGCACGCATGAAGAAGGCGCGACGGATCACCTTGATGCCACAGGCTGCATCCTTGACCTTGTCACCAGTAAGAACGTTGCGCACGCCGTTGCCGATGCGCGACGACATACGCCTCGTCCACGTATCCTGACGTTTGGCACGAACCCCTACACACGCATCGCATTCGCCACTTTCGACGCGTTCGAGCATCGAAGGAATGTCGCGCGGATCGTTCTGCATATCGCCATCGAGGGTCGCAATGATTGGCCCTCGCGCTTGCTCGACACCCGCCATCACCGCAGCACTTTGGCCACAGTTGTTAAGCAACGAAACGATGCGCAGCCAGCTAGCGCCGCGCTCTTTTTTGAACGCTCGCATCAAGGCGACGCTGTTGTCCTTGCTGCCGTCATCGACGAACAACGCCTCGAACGGTCCATGCGACACCAACACTTCCTCGACTTCCGCGAGCATGCTCTCAACCGTCTCTTCCTCGTTGTAGATCGGAATCACCAACGAGAACCGAAGCGCAGCATCTGTCATTTGGGCACCATCAACATTCGGGTCACCATCTGTCATCTAGAGTTCCACCCGCATGCGGCCATCGACCGCGACGCTTGCGGCGCCCTTCTTAGCCAGAATGAACGGATTGACTTCGACCTCCGCAATCTGCGGGAAGTCCGTCACCAACCGCTGCAACCGCAACAGCGCGTCGTAAGCGGCATCAAGATCTGCTGCTGGCGCGCCACGGAACGCACCAAGTAGTGCCGCGCCCTTGAGGCCGCCAAACATCTCTTGGGGATGGCGGCCATCAATCGGACCGACGCGAACGGCAACATCGCGCATCAATTCGACCTGCACACCGCCGAGCCCAGCAGCGAACAACGGCCCGTAGCGTGGGTCACGCGTCATGCCGAGAAGCACCTCGCGGTGACCTTCAGCATGTGCCTGCACCTGTAGAGTGAGCTCGCCGAACTTCTTGCCCAGCCGTCGTTGCAAATCGCTAGCGGCAGCAAAGACTTCGTCGCCAGAGCGCAGCCCGGTTCGCACCGCTCGGTGCTCACTCTTGTGCAGCAAACCATCAGCTTCGGCCTTTAGCACTACCGGGTAGCCGAGTTCGTGAGCCGCCGCGACCGCATCACCAGCATTGGTGATGCGTCGACTGGGAGCGAAGGGGATACCATATGCGTGCAGGATCGCTTCCGTCGTCGCTGCTGGCAACCATTCCCTAGTAACAGAGGCCAGCAACTTCGAAACGACCGCCTTGCGCACCCGCAACGTCGGCAACTTCGCCGGCGGCCGTGCCAGCCAGTTCGAACGGCGACACATCAGCTGCAAGGTCGTCGCCGCATCCTCTGGATAGCGGAACACCGGGATGCCGGCATCGTGCAGGATCTGGTGCGCTTCGTCACTCCGCTGGCGACCCATGACGCACGCCAAAACGGGCTTCTTAAGGCCGCGCGTCTCATCGACGATGGCCTGCGCCACAGCGGCCGCATCGATCATGATTGGCGACACAAACAGCACCACGAGGCCATCCACCGCCTTGTCACGCGCGACGATACGAAGCGCATCTCGGTAGCGCTTAGCATCTGCGGATGCGATCAGGTCGACCGGGTTGTGCACACTCGCTTCAGCCGGCAGGACCCTGCGCAAGCGCGCCTGCGTCGCCTGAGTCATCGGCTTCATTTGCATGCCCAGGCCATCAATGGCGTCGGTCGCGAGGATGCCCGGGCCACCGGCATTGGTGACCACAGCCATGTTGCCACCCTTGGGGACCGGTTGCTGGAGCAGCGCTTCGGCCAGCGAGAACATGTCGCGGAAATTGTCGACCCGCAGCACGCCACACTGCTGCAGCAGCGTGTCAGCGGCGACATCTGCGCCCGCAATCGAGCCCGTGTGCGAACTCGCAGCCATCGCCCCGGCATCACTTCGCCCCGATTTGACGGCGATAATCGGCTTCTTGCGGGCAACCTCGCGAGCAATCTGCAAGAACTCCTGCGGCTCGCCGACGGTCTCCAAATAGAGCAGGATGACCTTTACCTGATCGTCCGCACCCCAATAGGCAACCAGGTCGGCCGCGGTGACATCGGCGCGGTTGCCGACGGATGCAAACATCGCAACACCCAGCCCGGCCTGCGCCGCATCGGCCAGGATCGCTTCGCCGAGAGCGCCTGATTGCGAGACCATGGCAACGCTGCCAGTCGGCGGAGTGGTCGCCGAGAAGCTCGCATTACAGGCATATGCCGCCTCGGTATTGATCACCCCCATGCAGTTGGGGCCGACGATCCGCATGCCGTAGCGCTTGCCGATCTGCTGCAATCGATCCTCACGCTCCGCACCTGCCCCCCCAATCTCGCGGAAACCAGCGGTAATGACGACCAGCCCTTTGACGCCCTTCTTGCCGCATTGCTCAGCGACCTTGAGCACGGCGTCCGGTGGCACGACCACCACACACAGGTCCACGCGAGCCTTGATGGCCCGCACGGTCTTGTAGGCAGGGATGGACAAAACCACCTCTGCCTTGGGGTTCACTGGGTAGACGGGCCCTTGAAACCCGCCAGCGATCAAGTTCGCCACTACCTGCCGGCCGATAGAACCCTCTCGCCTGCTGGCGCCGACGACCGCCACCGATCGCGGCCTAAAGATGCCGTCCAAACCTCTGGAATTGACCATGATTACTGCCCTCACGTTAGCGGCGCAGCACGGCCAACGAAACGTTGGCGACTTGCTTGCACCAACAGCTTCGGCACTCATGATCCTCTGAATCGCCATGCCGCCGTTTCTTCAAGCCCTGCGCCCGCACCAGTGGGTAAAGAACTTACTGGTTCTCGTCCCCCTGTTCTTCACCGACCAGGCGTTCTCGCTATCGAGCTGGTTGGCGGCGTTGACAGCATTTGGCTCATTCTGCTTCGCAGCGAGTTCCATCTACCTGCTCAACGACATCCTCGATCGCCACGAGGATGCGCTGCACCCCAAGAAAAAGCATCGCCCGATTGCGTCCGGCCGCCTGCCGGTGCGAGCAGCATGGGCCGAACTTGTCATTACGCTGTCCGTTTGTTTTGGGCTCGCCTATCTGGTCCCGGTCACCGGGCGCTCGTTCCTGATCTGGCCGACGTCCTATCTGGTGCTCAACGTCGCCTACAGCTTCTATCTGAAGCGGCTGGTGATCGTGGACTGCATGTGCATCGCCATCGGGTTCCAGCTTCGCGTCATGGCGGGCGCCGCGGCCATCGATGTTGACGCATCGAAGTGGCTGCAGCTGTGCACGTTCTTCTTCGCGCTCTTCCTCGCCTTCTGCAAGCGCTACGAAGAAGTCGGGCGACAGACCGAGGCAACCGGGCAAACGCGTAAGACGATGTCCGACTACTCGCTGCCGTTCTTGAACATGTTGATCGGACCGCTGGCCGCACTCAGCATCCTGAGCTACGCGCTCTACACCGTCAGCCCCGAAACCGTGGCACGCCACCGCACCGACCAGCTGATAGTGACGGTGCCGTTCGTTTGCTACGGCGTGTTCCGCTACCTCTTTTTGGTCTACAGCAAGAGTGAAGGCGGCGACCCGGCGAAGCTGCTGTTCCGAGATGTCCCGCTCGTGCTGTCTGGGGTTCTCTACGTCAGCGTTGTGCTGCTGATTCTCAGCATGGCGCCTGCTGCGGTGGTGTAAACAGGTCCTCCAGCACTCGGGCGAGCAGTAACAGGTTGGGAAGGCTGTCTAGGCAGAACTGGCTGCGCCACAGGGAGACCCTCCGGAATCCGGAGAGTGCCGAGCGCTCAACGAGTGCTTGCCGAAGAATCGCTCCGCAAGACCTGATTGCGGCGTGAGAGTCAGGACCAGCTCGCGGCTATGCTGCGCGATGGCCTATCCTCTAGCCCGCGAACATGTCATGGAGAACACGCAATCCCCGGCTCAAGTTCGAGCTCGGCTCAACGAAGATCTCGCCAACGGCAAGACGATCGTCTTATCTTCGCAAGAACTCGACGACCCTTCGCTTCGCCAACAGCTTCCTCAGCTACTAGAGGATCTGTCCCGCTCGCAACTGCAAAACACGCACGGTGGACCCCGTATTCCGGGCCACACCATGCTCGGCGAGATTGGCCAAGGGGGTATGAGCACGGTATATCTGGCGCGCCAGGACAACCTCGGTAGACATGTCGCGATCAAGATAGCGCCGCGATGGTTAGGCGGCGGCGACCGCGCCCGGCGCATGCTGGTGCAAGAAGCGCATGCGATGGCACGCCTGTCGCACCCAAACATCGTCGTCATCCATGACATCATCGACGTCGACGACACGTTCGCCATTGCGATGGAATGGGTCGACGGCCGCACGCTGACTAGCTTGCTGCGCACACTGCCGCCGCACCCCTGTGCCGACGACATGACCTTGCTGCGCGCGGCCCTCGGAACGCCAACCGACGAGCAAGACAACTTCGAATCCAACGCCGAACGCCACTTCGTCCGACTGATTCGCGACATCGCCCGCGCCACGCAGACGGTCCACGATAACGACCTACTGCACCTCGACATCAAGCCTTCCAACGTGCTGGTTCGGCGCGACGGCACGCCATTGCTCGCCGACTTTGGGGTCACCCGCGACATCTCGCTCGAACTAGACCAAACCCGCACGTTCGCCGGCACGCCGGTCTACGCAGCCCCCGAGCAACTGCGCCGCGACGACAAGAACATCAGCCCGCGCACCGACATCTACAGCCTCGGCGTCACGCTCTACGAAGCGCTCGCGCGCACCCAGCCACTACAGGGCATGGACCTGCCGGCGATCGTGCGATGCATTGAGAGTGGCGCCATGCCGCCGCTGTCGCAAAAGGTCCAGGTCTCCCCCGACCTCGAGAATATCGTCCATAAGGCGATCGCCCCCGAACCAGAGCACCGTTACGCGACGGCCACCGAGTTCGCCAACGATCTGGACGCCTACCTCGAGCATCGGCCTGTGGTCGCACGACCACTGCGCCCGATGCAACGCGTGCGACGCTGGGCACGCAATGAACCGTGGAAGGCTGGCCTCGCCGGAACGCTGGCAATCGTGCTGCCGCTGATTGCCGGCCTTGGCATTTACCTAGCCGTGCAGTGGCCGAGCCTGGTTGAAGCGGACATCAATTCCGGCCGCATCCAAGCCAATCGCCTCAAGCAAGACAGCATCCAACGATGGTTGATCCACGACCTGCAGACGAGCGACGCCATCGCGGCGCTTGAAGAGGCTGCTAAGTTCGAGTCCACGGATTCGGCCATTGCCTGCATCCTGGCACTGGCCAACGAAGAGGGTTGGCAGCACGCCAGCGATGCAATCGCGAAGCACGCGAATCCTAACCAACCAAGCCTCGGCATGGAGCTGTTCGCCAAGAAGGTGGCCGAGCGCCGATCCTTCTTCAACAAAGACGAAGTCGAGGCTCTCCGCAGCAGCGGCAAGGCTGGTGATCTCTACCTCGTCGCTCTGGACCAAGCATTCCGCGCTCGCGACGACCGCCTAGAAACGAGCGCCAAGCTCGCGCAAACGTATCTTGAAGACGCGTCGCTGGGCGCACCACAGGACCCACTGCTGCTCGGGTTGATCGGCTGGTTCGCAGTGCGTTCTGAGGACTTTGAACGCTACGAATCCAGCATGCGCACCATGCGAAGCCGTTGGCCAAATGATCCAGTGGCACTGGCGTGGGGCTCGCTAGCCATCGAGCAAACGGATTCGGATCGAGCCAAGCAACTCGCCCGCGACATCATCAAGATGATGCCGCAACACTCGCGTGGCTACGAACTGCTCGCCGGTGCGGAGTTCCGCGGCAAGAACGCCGAAGCCGCCATGCAAGCCCTCGACAGGTCAAAGCAAGCCAAGGCGGCACCGCCCATTTCGGAGGCTCTCGTGCTCAGGATCCGCGCCGCGAACGGCGACCAGGAGGCCGCACAGCTTCGCCTTGAGCTCGGGCAACGACGCAACGACCTGAGCATGGAGCTCCACTCCGCCAAGGCGGTCGATCCGGGGCTACTGAAACCACTGATCCACAAGATTGCCGAGCGACCCGCTCCGTCACCCATGGCACTAGAACAGGCCTACCAGTTTGGGATGGCGATTGACTATGAGGGATGGACTAGCCCCAAGAATCGCTCGACGGAAATCAGCACGCCCATTTGGCTGCGTTACAGGGACCTCTACCCGGACAGGAAGTGCATCCTGCAATTCCGGTTCATCCAGGTCTACTTCGCAGGGAAGATCAAGGAGGCCGCCGCGATCGCCGCGCAGATCACGGCATTACAAGTAGACATCGATGCTTACTCGCGAGTAGCGACCCGCGTACTCCTTGGGGAGCGCAACTACGAGCACGTAGCCCGCACCGCAGAACGATGGCAAGCAATCGGCGACGACACGCAAGAGGCCGCATTCTTTGCCGCGATTGGTCGCTCCCGCATGGGCGAGTATGCCGTGGCAGCGGACCGGCTCGGCCACGCTCTGAACGTCGCAGTGAATGACAAGTCGTGGTATGTGCAGGCACTGCTTGAGAAATCGTGGCTGCTCTGTAGCCCACGGACGCCGAAGACGCTGCACAACTACGGTGGCGCCAAGCAGCTACTGGAAGACTTCGAACTCCTCAATGGCACATTGAAAGCTCCCCACCGAGGACCTTGGACCGACCTGATCCGCGGCGAGGTTTTCCTAGCGAACGGCCAGAAGGACAAGGCCATCAAGATGTTCACACAGGGCCAGTGGCGCCTCAGCAGAGGCCAGAAGACCGAACACGTCGCGCCGGCGAACATCGAGACATTGCTGCTGGACGCGCAGGAACGCGCCAACAAGTAGCCAATCGCATGGCCGGGCTGCGCTCGGCCTAGGCGTTTTGATTTCGCGCCGCGACCTGCAGACAGCGGGCGGTCGCCAGCAACAAGAAGAGCGTGCTCCAGGCGACGCTGCCATAGGCCAGCACGACATTCGCCATCGACTTGCCGAGCATGCCCTTCGACAGCATGCCGAAAATCAGCGCCACGCCAAACAGCATGATGGCAATCGCATCGCGACGATGGCGAGTCAAGTAGTTGACGACGAACGCGACGGGGAACAGCCAGACACAGAAGTGCGACTTACTGCTCTGCGGCGACAGCAACACCATGCCGCATGCAAACGCGCCGACTTCGCCGAGGCCAAGAGTGCGTTGCGCGGCAGCCATGCCATCGCCGGCCGCGCGGACCGCACGCTTCGCATACAGCACGCACATCGAAATCAGCCCGAGCACGACGCCGGACATGATCAACGTCACGACCTTGATCATGGTCGCCGACATCTCGAACAGCAGCACCTGCCCCTTGTCGCCAACGACGAAGTTGCCGTCCGGCACTTCGACTGGACTAAACATCCGACGCATCCCGCCGCTGAGGCTCTGATTGAGCACGCTGTGCGAGTTCCAAGCGCCAGCTGCTTCCGCGGTACCGCCCAGCTTGAGGCCGGCGAGGTTGACGTCGTACCATGCCCGCCACCAAGCCAAGCCATCCGCGCGCGGGAACACATAATCCGGTAGCAGCGTCGCTCCGACCGTCACGCCGACCATCGCAAGCAAGCCCAGCCAATGCAGGCGCAGGCCAAACAATCCAAGAAAGATCAGCGGGGTCGCCTTGGTCGCCGCCCCAAGCCCGGCCCACATCCCGGCCCACATCCCTGAGATGCGTTTGGGACCACACCACGACACCGCCGTCAGCATGACCAGCCCAGCGATCGTCAGGTCGTGGCTTTGATTGGTGAACA
>JBNMNW010000228.1:0-9826 GCA_051278165.1 Planctomycetota bacterium
GCACTGGTTGGGCTTGTTGCTACTACCGGTTGCCGGCACGCGCACGCAGCGCACCAGCAATCGTGAACAACAGCGCCAACGACGAGGTCACCAGCAAGACAACGTAGGCCTGTTGCACGACCGAAATCACGCCAGCAGCGTCTTCGTCGACGGCACTCGCGCCAAACTGCGACGCGATCAACGCGGACGTCACCGCCATGCCGGTGAACATGCCGATGCCACGGGACTGCGCCGCCAGTGCCGATGCAAAGCCGCTCTTGGCGCGCGGCAGGCTGCCGAGAATCAGCGAGAGGTTTGGCGATGAGAACAGGCCGAAGCCTAGCCCCTGCACACCGAGAATGAGGCCGACATGCCAAGCGGGCGAATTGGCGCCAAGCTGGTAGCCCAAGACCGAACTGGCAAGCACCGAGACGACTCCCAAGCCAGCCACACGTTGGGGACGCATGCGGTCCGCGAGCCGGCCTGCCGATGGCGCGATCATCGCCATGACCACGGCACCGGTCGCCAACCAAAGCCCAGCTGACGGTGCAGCCATGCCTTTGCTGACCTGCAGGAATAGGCTCAGCAGGAAGAAGGAGCAGTAGGCGTTGAGATATAGCAGCGCCTGCACGACCAAGGCCGCACGCAAGACCGCGTTGACGCGTAGTTCGCGCAGGTCGAGCAGTGGGCTGCTGAGACGGCCTTGCCAAACAACGAACCCGCCGAGCAACGTCACCGCCGCAGCAATCCATGGCCACGACGATTCATTGCGTTCACCAGCCGACACGGCGGCTACCACGCTCGCCATGCCAAGCACGATCAGCAACACGCTCGGCCAATGCATGCCGGCGGTCGGCCGACGCCACTTCTCCTTGAGCTGCACAAACGCCGGAATGCCACCAAGCAGGACCCACGCGCCGCCGACATAGAAGACGCTTCGCCAACCGAGCTGGTCAATAATCCAACCAGCGGCGAACGGTCCGAGCGCGAGCCCGGCGTAGGCCATGCCTAGCATCGCTCCAAAGATGCGCCCGCGACGTTCGGATGGCACCAAGTCCATTAGCAACGCCGGGCCCGCGGCAGTGCACAGGGCCGCGGCGACTCCCTGCAGAACACGCAACAGCAATACGACCCAGCCGTGCCCCACGAATCCGAGCAGCAGCGACATCACGCCGAATGCAGCCAGGCTCCAACGGAAGATGGCACCGCGCGCAGCGGTGTCGACCAAGCGTCCCGCAGGCAGCAGGAACGCGGTGCTACTAGCAATGAACGTCGTCTCGACGAGGCCGAGCGACGTTGCCGACATCGACAGCTCCTTGCCCATATGAGGCAGCGCAATGGCCACCCCAGAGAACATGAACGCCGGCCCGAACTGCGCGAACACAATCGATCGCACCAGCCAGCGATTGTCACTGCCGCTCACGAGCGCATCACCTGCCGTCGCCCTTGCCCATGTACTTCACGCCATCAATGACCGAGCCAAGGCAGTGCGTCGTATATTCAAACGGATCGCCATCGAACAGGGCTACATCGCCGTCCATGCCAACCCGCAACCGGCCGACGCGGTCGCTGATGCCAAGCATCTCAGCTGGACTAGTCGTCATCGCGTGCAGCGCATCCTGAGTGCTGAGCCCGTGCATCACCGAGATGCCAGCCTCCCATAAAACGACGCGAGTCTTCGGCACATAGGATTCGTAGCCACTCTGCATCGCAAACGGCACCTTGGCGTCGAACAACAACTTGGCGAGTTCCATCGTGCCGTTCTCAAGGTCGCCACGCGTGCGCGACATAGCAGGGTGCGGCAACACCCACACTGAGGCCTTCTTGATCTGCGGCAACATCAAGTAGGCCTCAGCGGCACCATCGAGCACAACCTTGATGTCGAACTCGCGAGCAACGCGAAGCGCGGAGGCTAGATCGTGGGCACGATGCGCGGTGATCAACAACGGCACATTGCCGGCCAGCACCTGCGCCATGGTTTCCAAACCCAGGTTGATGGCGGTGTCTTCGCTGCGCTTGCGCTTGGCAGCGTAGGCCTGCGCCGCCAGCAACTTCTCGCGCAGCATCGCCACGGACTTTGCACGGGTGCCAGGACCCTTGCCATCTCTCGGGCGACCAGAATCGGCCAGCGTCACGGCGACCATCGCCAACGGCCGCACGACGTCTTGGTCCACGCTGCGACCGTGTGTCTTGATGACCATCGTCTGCCCCGATACCAATGCACCCGGACCATGGCCGGTGTGCAACGTCGTCACGCCGAGGCCACGCACCCACTCAACCAACGGATCACGCGGATGGAACGCGTCCAGCGCCCGCAATTCTGGCTGCATTGGCGACGACTTGTCCAGATGGTCCTGATCGGTCGGCACGTTGAGAACGCCGGTCAAGCCGACCGTTGAATGGGCATCAATGAAGCCAGGCGTCGCCACCTTGACCCGCGTCACCTCAAAGCCTGCAGGCAGCTTCGCGGCGTCACCGATCTTGGTGATCTTGCCGTTCTCAATCAGCACGAACGCATTCTTGAGTGGCGGCCCGACCATCGTGTGCAGGGTCTCCGCCACCACCAACACCGGAGCCTGGTCAGTCGAGGCATCGATCTGCTGGCAAGGCAGCGCGCTCGCAAAAGCCGCGAGTAAGCACGTCATTGAAGAGCGCATCACTTGCCGCCTCCTTGGCCGTAGCAGCACATCGATTGGGCCTGATCACTGCTCGCGCCAAAGCCGCCAGTCGCCATCAAGCGATCCTTCGGGTCACTGAGATCGAACACCTTTTCACCTTCGACCCAGGTCTGCTGCACGCGCGTATAAACCGAGAAGGGATCACCGGACAACAGCACGAAGTCCGCATCCTTGCCGACTGTCAACGTGCCGACGCGATCCTGCATGTCGAGCATGCGCGCATTGGCAATCGTGACCGCCTGCAGCGCCTTCTGGCGATCCATGCCGGCGCGCACGGCGAGCGCGGCCGAACGCAAGAACAAGCGGCTGTCAGTGATGCCGTCGTCGGTGTGGAAGCCCACCAAAACTCCGGCCTTGTCCAAAATGGCTCCGGTCTGCAACGACAACCGCGCAGCTTCGAGCTTGCCTCCGGGAGAGTCGATCACGATCACTGAGCACGGCACCTTCGCCGCGGCAATTTCCTTAGCAACCATCCACCCTTCGCTGACGTGATGCAGCACGACGCGGAAGCCAAATTCCTTCTGTAAGCGCAACACTGTCAGGATGTCGTCTTGACGATGCGTGTGGTGATGCACCATGCGCTTGCCTTCCATCGCCTCGACCAACGCTTCCATGCCAAGGCTGCGGTCCGGCATCTTCTCTGGATCGCCATTCGCTGCCTTGAGCTTGCGCTGGTAGTCGCGAGCACGATGGAACTGCGCGCGAACCAATGCTGCCGCCTTGCTGCGGGTACCAGGGAACGGCGCGGCTTTGCGGGGGTTGCTGCCGTTCGCCATCTTGATGCCACCGGCGATGCTGCCATCCGCGTTGCGCACGGCGAGTTCTTCCATCGTGAACACATCACGCAGCTTCATGTAGATCGTTTGCCCTGACAGCAGATGACCCGAGCCAGGCATGACGTTGACCGTCGTGATACCACCCGCTTGCGCCTTCTGAATGCCTGGGTCACGCGCGTTGATCGAGTCGAGTGCGCGAACTTCTGGCTGAATCGGGCCACTAGAATCGCCACCCGAAACGGAGCCAATGTGCGAATGACTGCACACCAAGCCTGGCATGATCGTGCGACCAGTGACGTCGACTTTCACCGCACTGGCGGGAATCTGGACATCCGCAGCCTTGCCGACGGCAACGATCTTGCCGCGATGTACGACAAGTACGCCGCCTTCAATGGGCGGACCATCGCAGATCTCCAGGCGAGCCCCTACGAACGCGTGCGGGGAGTCCTGACCGAGCAGCTCAACCGACGCAAACCCAAGCGCTACGGCAGGGTACAGCAATCG
Organism: Planctomycetota bacterium; assembly: GCA_051278165.1. GTDB lineage: Bacteria > Planctomycetota > UBA1135 > UBA1135 > UBA2386. The sequence continues at coordinate 3,938 of JBNMNW010000228.1, forward strand.
CCATATGTTCATGCGTTGCAGAATACGCGGCAGCCTACAAGACCCTCAACACCGAACACGATAAGTGCCGATGCGCACAGCTTGCACATGCCAATCAGGCAACGGGTCTTTGGAGAGGCCTCACACAAAGCTATGTCAAAGATCATCACCTCGTCCTTTCTTCTTGTTGCGCTCACCAGTTGTGGTGGCGGCAGCTCGGGCTCGGGCGCAGCCATTCAAGGTCTACAAGCACCACAGCAAGTTTCGATTGTTGAAGCTGTCGGTAGCACCCCCGCGTCGCTGATCCTCAGCAACAACGTATTTGCAGTCACTGGCAGTGATTACGAGACCGACCCGACGCGCTTCTGGATCGAGGACAACTCGATGCAGGCGCTCGACACGGTCAACATGATCCTGTCGAGCCTGCAACAGACGCGTTACTGGGAGCAGACCAACAAGGGCGCCTACATTGCCCTGATCGCAGATGATGATCGCGGTGGCGGCGGCGAGCGTGGCAACAACGGCACGGTGTATGAAGAGTGGATCGTCAACTCGACGCGAGCCAGCGACAGCACGCCGCAAGCTGTCAGCTTCTGGATTGCGCAGGACGAGACGATGGGCGAGCCGACGCCGTCCATCATCTATGGCTCGCTGACCGTCTCGGCAGAACCGTCCACCGCGCAACCACTCGGCGCGTTTACTCTCTACTTCAAGAACCTCGCGGTGGCGGCAGCGTCGACCAGCACGGACACCAACTTCGAAGGTTACCTGCGCACAGTGACGCGCACCGACAGCCAAAGTGAACTCGAGTTCTTCATGTCAAATGGTGACGTTGACAGCACGCCCGCGCTCAACGAAAGCGCGATGCGCGACCGCGTGCACGTCATCGGTGATCCGACGGCAGGCTCAGGCCGTGCCTACACCGAGTCGATCTTCAAGATGAACAACGGTTCGATCGTCACGGACGAAGGCGAATACCAGATCGAGTTTAACTCCAACTACCTCGCGCGCCGCGACGTCACCAACTCCAATACGTTGTCGGTGCTCGACCGCAACGACTTCAACACCAGCGTCCATCGATACGGCGTCTACGACAACACGTCGGAACAGCGCGTCGAGCAAATCTCCGGCTTCCCGATCCAAGCTGCGAACGGCGAAAACGGCTGGGCTGGCTTCTACGGCATCTGGATGCCGGAAGGCACGTCACTAAGCAACGGCGACACCGTGCTGCGCCGTTCATTCGACACCGCCGGCGCCACAACGTCCTACACGGTGTTCATCGCGCCTGGCCGCCTTGAGAAGCGATCCCGTGAGTCGCTGACGCTAGGCGACCTGACCGATGAAGTGCTCGAGTGGTTTGACTCTAGCGCTGGCCAAGAACTGCAGGTGATGTGGACTGGCTCCGACTTCGTCAAGGTTGGTTCGCGCAGCAGCAACGGCTGGACCGAGATCGACCCGCCGGTCAGCATCGCCTCGTCGTTCTCCACGGATGACTGGATCTCCTGCTGGAGCCAGGCTCGCGGCCAGGTCGAATGGACGTGGCCGGCGTCGATCAGCGATTCCACGGTCGCCTACGTTTGGCGGAACGTCACCGTCAACGCCGACTCCCCAGAGATGGCGAGCGGTGACCTGACGCTCAACGGCTACTTCAGCATGCTGCGCGCAGACATCACGCAGAACCAAGCCAACTACCTAAGTTCGGAGTCGCCGTATCTGACGGATGCTGTTGCCGTCAACTCGGGCAACACCACCTACACGTTCGACAAGAGCACGCTGATGCTGATGATCGGCGCCGACCCTGTCGCTCTCGGCACCGGCGTCACGATCTCTTCAGGTCCTGGCCTCAACGGCCTTGGCTGCGGCCCGCTGTTCCCCACCGCGCTGGCATCGTTCAATGACATCGGGGCGGCCAGCACTACCTACCAGTGGAACATCGGCGCAAACGAGTGGAACCAACTGCGCACCATCAAGGACGCACAAGGTGACTTCGTGCAGTTCGACGCGCCGCTGCGCTTGACCTACGTGCACGACGAAACGGGTTCGCCGTACGACGGCCGCACGTTCTTCCTCGAGTGGGATGGCCAATGGCTCGGCGGCATTCCGTATGAGCAAGAAGCCAACAGCAACGAATGGAGCCCGGTGTTCAACATCCCGAGTGGCGCGACCGCAACGGCTGGCCAAACGACCTACAAGATCAAGCAGCTTGAAGGTGAGCAGGTCATGGTCGAGGTCGGCAGCCCGAGCACCGTCTACACGGCGCAGGGCTTCGACATCGACGGCACGCCGATCACGGTGCCGACCGCTGCCCCTTACCAGGACCCGGAAATTGGTACGAAACCGGAAGTGACCAGCGCGCCGCTCTATGTCGGCGGCGTCGACCAGTCGGGCGTCTAAGCAACGATCGCCTAGGAGTCTGCGTCACGGGAGGCGAATCGACCAGGTGCGTGACTTTCGCATCGGGTTGGTTCGCCGAAACGCAGTCGAATCGGTGGATTCGGTGGATTCGGTGGATTCGGCGAGGATTTGGCTGGCCGACATGGTGTGAAGGGTGCGTGCATGGCGGTTTGCTCTCCCGTGGCGCAGACTCCTAGCTGCTCGCAAACGTCCAGCGGCTGCCGGCAGCCCTGGACCGCGATTCCTGCATGAGCTGGGCGCCGACCTACGTCGCGCCACGCGCCAGCAGTGACCAGTCACTAGCGCTTGATTTCGCGCAGCAGACGCTTCGCGTTGTAGACCTTGCGTAGCGCTTCGACGATGCCTTGCGGGTGCACGCAGACACTGCGCTCAACACTCTCGCCGTAGAGGAATTCGTTCGCCATCGATTCGATATTGCCATCGAACAACAAGCCGACCAGTTCGAGTCGCGAGTTGACCAGCGGACTACCTGAGTTGCCGCCAGTGGAATCCACCGTGCAGACGTAGTCGACCGGCGCTTGCATGTCGATGCGATCGCGCGCCAACAACCATTGGTCCGGCAGATCGAACGGATGCACGCCATCGAACTCCGCTTGGCGCGCGAACATGCCGTGGTAGACCGTGCGCCACGGTGCCAGGGTGCCGTTGTAGTTGTAGCCGGCCACGCGACCGTCACTGAAGCGCAGCGTGAACGTTGCGTCAGGTGAGACATCGTCGCCATAGACGGAGAGCAACAAGTTGGCGAGACGCGCTTGCAACCGGGACTCCGCGGCTCCGATCTCGTTCTGCCGCTTATTGTTGGCAGTCGCCAGCGGCCGAATCGCGCGCGCTGCCCGGATCGCCGGATCCACCGATTCCGCGATCACGTCAGCACCGCCAGCGATCAATTCTTCGAGGTAGCGCTCGTCGCGCAATTGGCTCATCTCGACCAGGTGCACGACCGCTGCCTGCGGATCGCGATCGCCGAGTAACACAGCGAGATAAGGACCGTTCTTCGCCAAGTGGTTGCGAGCCCGCGCCAAGTGGTCGGCGAACAACGCTTCCTGCACCGCATCGCGGCGACACTCGACGTCACGAGCACGCTGCGCATCGGCAGGGTCTCCTGTCGCCGCAAACTTGACCAACGCTTGGGCACGCAAGATGAGCGGCATGCCGCCGGCCGACTGGAAGCTACGCGGCGCCTCGAGAGCGATCTTCTTCTCCATCAATGCTTCGAGCTCCGTCCAAATGGCCAAGTCCTCTTGGTGACCACGCTGCTTGGCGCGTTTCTTGAACGCCGACTCCGCTTGGTCTTTCCGCGCCATGAAGGCATCCGACGTCAGGGCGCCGTGCTCACCGCGGTAGAGCTTTTGCCCGTTCTCCAGGCCAAGAATCGTCGTGCGCAGAGCCTTCTCCATGCGCGCATCTCGCTGGCTGAACTCACGCAGTATGTCGATGCGATTGTCGATCAGTTCGCGAACACGCGGGTAGCGAGCGTCGCGTTGGTATTCGAGCTGCGACTTGGTCAACAAGCGCGACGTGCCGCCAGGGTTGCCGGTCAAGATCACTAACTCACCAACTTCTGGACCATCTCCCCACGTAAAGTAGTGGTCCGTCGTGTCGGCGGGCTTGCCATCGACGTAGGCGCGGCAAAACGCGAAGTCGACTGCGTAGCGCGGGTAGACAAAGTTGTCCGGATCGCCGCCAAAGTGAGCCGCCTGCAAATGCGGCGCCATCACCAGTCGGATGTCGTCAATCACCCGGTATTGGTAGAGCTGCCAGATGCCGCCCTGGAACAGCTTGACGACCTGGGGCTCGAGCTTCGGGTTGCGATCGCGCGCCGCCGCAATCACCATGTCGCGGTTCTGCTCACGCAGTGCTTCGACGTCCGCGTCGGACATGCCCTCGGTGACGCCACGGTTCACGACCTTGGTGACATCGCGCATCGACACGAGCTGCTGCACCGTCAGCCCCTGGAGCTTGACCTCGTCCGACATCTCGTCGGCGACGTAGCCATCCTTGACCCAGTCGTTGCTGCCTTGCGCTGCCGCGATCGCACCGCGCGCGCAGTGGTGGTTGGTCAGGATCAGCCCATTCGGCGACACAAACGACGCCGAGCAACCGCGACCAAAACGCAGCGACGCAAGCCGCATGCGATTCCACCAGGCCTCATCAGCCTTGAGGCCGTACTCACGTTCGAGATACTGCAGCGGCGGACGTTCGAACGTCCACATCTTGCCAAGGCCGAGTTCATCCTGCGCGCCCACGCGGGTCGCAACAGAGACCGATAGAAAGAGACCTAGACTGAGTAGGCTCAGCTGTCGCATCGTAGTTTGCACGTCAATCGCTTTTCTGGGTTGGTCGGTAGTCGTCTGAAAGCTCTGCCTTACTGCTCATGTCCCTTGGCGCTCGAAAGCTCTTCGAACGACCACTTAAGGGTCACGTCCATGCTGTTCGCGCACTTGCTCGCACGGAACACATCGTTCCTCAACGATCGCGCCTAGACCTCAAACAACCAGCGGCAATGCAGCCCTGGTTGAGAGAAACAAGCGACGCGCAATTGGCATCCAACACATGCTACGGGTAGCCCAGCGAGGACGTTGGCGACAAGATCGCCTCTATGACAGAACGTGAATACGTGCTCGGCACCGGCGCCGACGAACTGGCCCGCCTGGCGCTGCAAAACCGATTGTGGGGTGATGTCTCGGCGCAGGCCTTTCGTCGAGCACAACTGCAGATGGGCCACCGTGTTCTCGATGTTGGCTGCGGCCCCGGCTACGCCTCCTTCGACCTCGCCAACTTGGTAACCCGCTACGGCAGCGTCTTCGGCGTCGACGAGTCGAAAGCATTTGTAGATCAGGCAAACAACATGGCCAAGGCGCGCGGCATCGAGCACGTGACGGCCAAAGTCGGCGACGTGCAGGCCCTCGACCAAGTGCTCGAGGGCCAAGAACCGTTCGACTTCGCGTATGCGCGCTGGGTCTTGTGCTTCGTGCCCAATCCAGACGCGGTCGTGGCCGGTATCGCCAACGCGCTCAAACCCGGTGGCCGCGTCGCCGTGCAAGACTACTTCAACTACGGTTCGATGACGCTAGCGCCACGCCGCCGCAGTCACGACCTCGCCGTCGAAGCCACGATACGTTCTTGGCGCAGCCACGGCGGCGACCCGGACATCGGCGAACGCCTGCCCGCAATGTTCGAAGCACACGGCCTGCGCCTCGATGACGTTCGCGCCCACATCCGCATCGCGCGCGGCAACGACAGCATGTTCTCGTGGCCCAAAACCTGGTGGCACACGTTCGCCCCAAAGCTCGTCGCCATGGGCGAACTAAAACAAAGCGATTGCGACGAACTGATCGACGACCTCAAAAAGGTCGAAGACGGCAATGGCTTCATCCAATGCCCGCCGGTCTACGAGTTCCTAGCAACCAAGCTCTAACTGAGCCCTGCGTACTCCGCCCTGCGTACTGTACCCGGTACAAACCACAGGCAGCGCTTGCGCTGCCTGTGGTTTGT
>JBNMNW010000229.1:0-9775 GCA_051278165.1 Planctomycetota bacterium
GGCCAGCTCGCTGGCTTCACGGCTACCCCGCTAGCTAACGAACAGTCATCTCGAGAGCTGAGCCCACGCGATGCGCCTGCACGCCCAGTAAACGTGATGCCAGCTTGCTGGCTTCACGGCTACCCCAATAGCTAACCAACAGTCATCTCGAGAGCTGAGGCCACGCGATGCGCCTGCACGCCCAGTAAACGTGATGCCAGCTTGCTGGCTTCACGGCTACCCCGCTAGCTAGTCGCGCACGGTCCAGTTGCCGCGCTGTCCGGTGGTCTCTTCGACACCGACGGTCATCTCCTTCACGTTCAGGTGCGACCATGCTTTTTCCATGCGCTCGCGCAGTGTGCGGCCAAACCACGCGGCCAAGTTCTCGGCGCTGGTGTTGCTGATTGGCAACACGATCACCTCTTCCTTAGGCACCATGTAGAGGCGCTCCTTGTAGCGGATCTCGTAGTGCGGCCCCTTCACCTCGGCCGTCAGCACCGGGTGTTCGCCAGGGATCAGCAGGTGCTCATCGAGCTCGTTGCAGAGCTGGCGCATCATCGGCTTGATCTCCTGGAAGTTGATCACCAAACCGTGTTCGTCGAGCTCGGTGTGCAGATCGAGGAAGACCTTGTAGTTGTGGCCGTGCAACCGCTCGGCGGATCCATCGGGGAAGATCAGGAAGTGCGCAGCACTAAACTTCAGGTAGTCCTTCTCGATCGAGATGGACCAGCTCTCTTGGCGGTTGGGCATCGGTTGCAAGAAGGCTAACCTCGATGGCCATGGAGCTCGACACGATCCCGTGGCAGTCGACCCGCTATCCCGGAATCGCGGTGCACTTCTATGCCAGCGACAAGCGGACCAAGCGTGTATTAGCGCTGATCCGTATGGACCCGGGGTGTGGTTACCCCACCCACCTGCACCACAGCACTGAGGAAGTGTTGGTTCTGCGCGGCGGGTATGAGGACGAGCTGGGCACGTATGTTGAGGGCCAGCACGTTCGCTATGAAGCTGGCAGCGAGCATGGGCCGCGGGCAACGGGTGAGCCTGGTGATGAACCTTGCGTGCTACTGGCGCTGGCGCACGAAGGCATCAAGCTGCTGAGATGAGGGCCGGAACAACTGTGCGCTACGCGCGGCCATGCTCCGAATCACCCTTGCTGGCCTCGCCTGCTGGCGGGTTGCGGCTCGACCCTCGCGACCGAGCGATTCGTAGTCCCAAGCAACATGCCTTGGCAGGGTTGCGAGCGATCGTCAGACATTTGGCCTGAGCGCAGTCGCAACCAACAACCACTGGGCGAAGGGCCGGCCGTCAACGGATCCGGGTGCAAAATCAGAACTGGCCCAGACCAATTGGTCTGAGCCAGATTCACTAGGTAGCAGTTGCCCAGGCCGAGAAACTCGGACCTGGGTTAGCAGCCTTAGTCCTTCGCGAGGTCTTCGAGAACCTTCTCAGCGATGTTCGGCGGCACCGGCTCGTAGGTCGACGGCTCCATGGCGTAGGTGCCACGACCCTGCGTCAGCGAGCGAAGCATCGTCGAGTATTGGAACATCTCGCTCAGCGGGACCGTGCCCGTGACGGACGAGATGCCACCCGGCTTGGTGATCATCTCTTCGACCAAGCCGCGACGGCTCGAAAGGTCGCCGATGACGTCACCAGTCTTCTCTTCGGGAGCTTCGATCTCGATCTTCATGACCGGCTCGAGCAGCTGCGAGTTGTTCTCGCATGCCAGACGGAAGGCCTGCACGCCAGCCGCTTCGAACGCCATGACGCTCGAGTCGACGTCGTGCGCCTGACCATCGTAGAGCTCAGCGACAACCTTGCAGAAGGGGAAGCCGAGGCGACCACCGCTCTTGACCGCGCTGGTGATGCCGTTGCCAACTGCGGGGATGTATTCGCGCGGCACCGAGCCACCCTTGATGGCGTCGACGAACTTGCAGTGCTCAACCGACTCATCCACGCTGAATCGCACCCGAGCAACAGCGAACTGACCCGAACCACCGGACTGCTTGATGTGACGCGCTTCGACCTTCTTGGGGCCCTTCAGCGTCATCTTGTAAGCAACCTTCGGACGGCCAACCGTGACCCCAATCTTGTGGTCGTTCTTGATCAGGTTGCACTTCACTTCGAGGTGAAGCTCACCCATGCCGGAGATCACCATCTGGCCGGTTTGCTCGTCGGTGACCGCCTTGAAGGTCGGGTCCTCGCGAACCATCTTGCCGATGATCGTCGACAGCTTGTCGCGGTCGCCAGCCGACTTCGGCTCGATCGCCATGCTGATCACCGTGTCCGGGAAGGTCATCGCTTCGTAGACAACCGGGTGGTCGCGCGTTGATAGCGTGTCACCGGTGATCGCATCCTTGATGCCGACCACGGCCACGATGTCGCCAGCTTCGGCAATGTCGATCGGCTCACGGGTCATCGCGTGCATGCGCATCAGGCGGCCGATGCGCTCGAAGCGACGAGTACGACCGTTGTAGTATTTCTCGCCCTGCTTCATCTGACCCGAGTAGATCCGGATGAAGGTCAAGTCGCCATTCGGGTCACTGATCGTCTTGAACACGAGCGACGCGAACGGCTCGTCCGAACGCAGCTTGAAGGAGACCTTCTCGTCGGTTTCGGGGTCGATGCCTTCGATCGGCGGGACGTCGAGCGGGCTGGGAAGGTAGTCGACGATAGCGTCGAGAACGTTCTGCACACCCTTGTCCTTAAAGGCCGAGCCACAGAAGACCGGCGTGACCTTCAGCTCGAGCGTGCCCTTGCGGATCGCCATCTTGATCTCTTCGTTCGAGATCTCCTTGCCTTCGAGGAACTTCTCAAGCACATCGTCATGGAACTCGGCCATTGCCTCGACCATGGTTTCGCGACGCTGCTGAGCCTCTTCCTTGAGGTCGTCCGGGATCTCGCCGACGGTCATCTCACGGGCGTCGTTGTCGGCCCAGATGCACGACTTCATCTCGATCAGGTCGATGAGTCCAATGAAGTTCTTTTCCTTACCGATCGGCATGACAACCGCGACGGCGTTGGCGTTCAGACGCTCGCGCATGGTCTCGATCGCCTTGTAGAAGTCCGCGCCGGTGCGGTCCATCTTGTTGACGAACGCGATACGCGGGACCTTGTAGCGGTTGCCTTGACGCCAAACAGTCTCGGACTGCGGCTGCACACCGGCGACGGCACAGAACACACCGACGGCACCGTCGAGCACGCGGAGCGAGCGCTCCACTTCGACCGTGAAGTCAACGTGTCCGGGAGTGTCGATGAGGCTGAACTTGTACTTGCCCCAATCACAGGACGTCGCAGCCGACGTGATCGTGATGCCGCGATCACGCTCTTCCTGCATGTAGTCCATCGTGGCGCCGCCATCGTGAACCTCACCGATCTTGTGGTTCTTTCCGGTGATGAACAGGACGCGCTCACTGAAGGTCGTCTTGCCAGCATCAATGTGGGCGATGACACCGAAGTTGCGGGTATGGCGGATACGCGTTTCTTCGAGGGACTCCTTCTGGTCGGACATAGCAGGCTTCGTAGGGGTGGACATCGGTCAAACAGTGAGGCAAGAACGCGGCGGGGCCAAATGGACCCAACGTCGCCGCGGACGCCTGGGGTTACCGGCATCGATGCCGGTTTAGGGGCGAGAAGTTTAGCGCTGGCCATGAATTGGTCAACGGGCCAACCCGAGCAGAAACCCCGCTCGCCCCAAGTTGCCGGCATATCGGCATGCGGCGCAGCCAAAGCAAGCCGTTCGGAGGAGGCCGTAGCAGCGCCCTCACCCGGACAGCGACCAGTTTTGCCACACATGGGCCGATGACTGGCCAAGAACCCGACGCCGGGACCAGCAACCACGACATTGACCATGCTCCGCACCGCTCCAACGCTCCTCGCCACCCTATCGCTAGCCCTGGGTGCTGCCGTGCCTGCCCAGCAGACTCCCGATGAGGCCATGCGCGCCCTCAAGGAGGGCAACATCCGCTTCGCCGGCGACCGCAGTGTGCCGCAACCGGTCGGGCCTGGCATCCGTCGCACGCTAGCCCGCGGTCAGAGCCCGTTCGCGATCATCGTGACTTGTGCCGACAGTCGAGTCCCGCCAGAACATCTTTTCAACACAGGGCTTGGCGAACTGATCGTAGTGCGCACGGCTGGCCACGTGCTCGGCGCCGAAGCCATCGCGACGATCGAAGATGCGGTGGAACGCCTCAACGTGCAGCTCTGCGTGGTGCTCGGCCACGAGCAATGTGACGTGATCGCCGCTGCCATTACGCAGAGTAGCCAGCCTGGCCACGAGAGCGACCTTAGCCCCTCGATCATCAAGCTGCTCGAGCGCATTGAGCCGGCCGTTCGCAAGGCCCGCAGCCTGGATGTCGGCAGCATGAACCTGCAGGGCAAGTGCGAAGAGGAGCACGCCCACCTCACCGTCGCCGAGAGCATCAGCCGCAGCCCGCTGCTGCAGCGCTACGCGTCGGTAGGCAAGTTCCGCATGGTCGCAGCGCGATACCAAACGGGTGGCGACGTCGAGTTTTTGCCCAACCGCCCCCTGCCAAAAAAGTCTAACAGCCACCGCCGAGTCTTGGCCGGAACCGTGCCGCCGGGCCTGCCGCCGCACGTGGCGCTGCGAATGCTGCGCGCCGGCCACCGCCGCTTCCTCGGTGATTCGCGGCCGCTTCCGAACCTGACCAAGGAACGGCGCGCGCAGCTGACCGCCGGCCAACAGCCGCTGGCGATCGTGCTAACCGACTCGGATTCGCGGGTGTCGCCAGAGCACATTTTTGATGCCGGCATCGGCGAACTGTTCGTGATCCGCGTCGCCGGCAACACCATGACCGACGAAACGCTCGCCAGCATCGAGTTCGCCGCGAGCAAATTGGGCGCGTCGCTGCTGGTCGTCATGGGCCACAGCCGTTGCGAATCGCTCGCGGCCGCCGCGAAGAATCCGGAGCAGCAACAGCTGACGCCGCACCAACGCCAACTACTGCGCCGACTCGAGCCATCGGTGATCGCGGCGCGCAATCATCACTCGACCGACGTGCTTGGCGAAGCGACCGAACGCAACGTGCGCCGCACGGTTGCCGAGGCGCGCTCGCGCAGTGCGCTGCTGCGCACGCTGGAAGCGGAGGGCAAGTTCTCCGCTCTTGGCACGACGTATGATGTCGCTACCGGAGACCTTGCGTGGCTGAAGATGGCCGCGGCTGCGATGCAACAGACGGCGAAGTCGGATGGGCACGGGGATGCGCATGGCGAAACGCATGAGGCCCCGCATGAGGATGCACACGCGGATCCGCATACCGACAGCCAAGCACACGGCGACGGCGGGCATGGCAGTGACGCTCACGGGATTGATGCGCATGCAGCTAACGGGCACGCGGCCGACAACCACGGTACGCACGACAACCTTCCAACCATGGACATGGCTGCACCCGGCGGCGAAACGAAGGCTGGGCATGGTGAGTCACATGACGATGCTCACGGCGATTCGCATGGACACACGCATGGTGCGCACGATGACTCACACGGAGCTTCGCAAGATACCGAGCGCGGCAACCCAAGCGGTCACGATGATGCGCACGGTTCGCACGAGGAACACGGCCACGCGGATGATGGTCACGGCAATGGTCACGGCGAAGAACACGGGCACGGCGACGGCCACGAGTCGGACGGCATGATGTCGTATTTCAAAAGCCCGATCGTGATGATTGGCATGAGCGGTATCGCGTCACTACTCGCGGCCGGCATCCTCGTTCTGCGCCGCAAGAAGGCATAGCTTGCCGACAGCGCCCCAAAAGTAGCTAGCGGTCGCCGAGAATTGCCGGAGGGAACCCGCACCGGCTTCGTCAACTCGCAGCTGTCGGATCGCCCGCGCGTGCAAATCTGCAACGAGCGACTGCCGGGAGGCAAAGCTCTTTAGGCAACCTCGCCGGTGCGATCCATGTATACCTATTCCCCCCAACACCAAGCCTGAGGACTACGTCATGATTTCGAGACGCATATTCCTAGGCGCGGCTGTCACCAGCAGCTACCAGCTGCCTCGCCTATCGTTCGCCATGCCAGCCATGGCCCCCATCGGCGACGAAATGCACGAGGCTCTCGAGCTGCTCGCGCCATATGCCCCCAGCTTCCGCGGCGGGCTCCGTCGCGCGCGCTGCAAGAACTCGAGCGGCTGCCGGATGCACTACGGAAGAGCCGGGGACTAATCACCACGGAGCTCAAGGACCTGATTGGGTTCCAGCCATTCGAAGCAGCGATCAACCTGGTCGACCCGACCGCTGGCACGCCAAGCTTCATGACCGATCTGCTGGCGACCTTCGCGGGCACGTTCATCAACACCAGGAGTGGTTCGTTCGAGTTCCTGCACGCGATCACCGGCGCCGCCGCCATCGCCGAGATGTTGCCGCTCGTCAAGGCAACGCAACGTGCCGACGTTCAGGCATTCACCTGGCAGGTCAATGCCGGGGTCTTTGCGCGCTATTCACGCGACAACCTGGTCGCCACCGTTGACGCCGACCCCAAGCAGACAAGCGCCGAGCAACTGGCCAAGCTGGCAGTGGCCAGTGGCGATGAGCACACCATCAAGCTGGTCGCCGCATGCACGCGCGAATGGCGCCGCAATCCGGCCCCGCGATTCCTGGCAGCGGCGAGCAAGCGCGTCAAACGGTGAGCGCCCAAACGGCGGCGCGTCGACCTGAGTTAGTTCTGAGCCAACATGCAGGCGGCGCCGCAACTGATCAGCAGCGCATCGAACACCGGCAATGAGCCGCGACGGGTGACGCGGAAGCCGTCCGGCGTTGCTTCTAGCACCGTCAGTTCCGCACCGAGATGCGGCACCAGCGATTCGAGGCGGGGCACATCGCACAAGTCGAAGGCGAAGCCCTCACTGTGCCACTCGTAACTGACCATCTGCAAGCCCACCAGCAGCGCGCCATAGCCCTGCTGCAGCAGACCAGCAGCGTCGAAGTAGAGCATCGCGGTGGCTTCGCCACGCCGCGCAACCACGCGTTTGCGCACCAACGCAGAATCGAAGTTCGGCAGCTTGCTAGCGTCGATCGCCGAGCGCAACGGCTGAGGCTGCATCGCCACCAAGCCGTGCTTGTCGGTGCTGGCCCAACTGATTCCGAACGGCATGTCGCTACTGATGTGATCCATCCACCACGCCTTGACGCCGTCATGCACGAAGCTGTCGAGATAGCCGCCATAGCGGCGGATGCGGTCGCCCTTCGCCAACGCCTTTTCCTTATTCGGCGCTCGCTCGGTGAGCGTGTTCCACATCGTCGCCAGGTTCTCGCCGAACGCCTTGGCATCGCGCAACGGCACCGACACGGTGGCCGCCGTGAAGCCGAGGCCCCCTTGCTGCGGTGAGTTCCACGCGACGACACAATCGTCCAAGTGCGCAACCAAGTCCGCGCTGACATCGACATCGATCTGGCTCTGGCCTTGCGCGATGAAGCGCTGCCAATGCTGCGTCGGATCCCTGCCGGTGAACGATGCAGCGATCTGCAACGCAGACTGTTCGAGCGTTCCCTCAGTCAGGCGAAGGGCGATCGCGGTCGTCGCATCGCCGGGAATCAGGGCCAGGTCATCTTGCGACAACGGGCGACCGCGCAGGTTGCCAAGCACGCCAGCCGGTTTGGCGATCACCAACTGCGTGCGCGACACAAAGCCATCACCTTCAAGGCCAGACTCGGCAAGTGCGGCAGTCGCCTGACTAATGCCCAGCGGCCCCCAAAACGTCTCCGCCCACGGCACCTGCGCGACGATCTTGTCGATCGCGGCGAACGTGCGCAGCATCGGCCGATCAACCTTCGAACCGGCGAGCAGGTTCTGAACCGCGGCATTGCCGTTGAGGCCCGCGTGTTGGTCGCGAATGCCGGCAACAACCTGCTTGCTGGCCGCCTCGCCAATGGTCACCACGAAGTAGTCATCGATCGCTGCCCAGGCAACGAACTGCATGCGGCCTCCCAGCGCCATGGTATCGAAAGTCACACCGGCGATCACCTTGCTCGCTCGCGGTGACTCTTCGGGAAGCAGTTCGGCCAAGGCCTTGTTGATCGCAGCCGAGAACTCCTTGGCATCCGCACCAACCTGCACAACTAGACCACCGCCAAGCGGTTTGACGTCGGTGACAAAGATGCAGCCTGGTCGCTCGGCAAGAGTCAGCAACTTGTCGAAGATCACCAACGCCGAAGCGATGTTCTGGTTGCGAGCGGCCTGGTGCTCGATCGCAGAACGGCAACTGCTGACCAGCTTGGCGATCGCGCGGTGGACTTCGGGCTCGGCCGCTAGTCGTTCGGTGCGATTGCTGGGGTCCGCCGAAGCTTCACCACGTCCAAACCACTCAACGAACAACGCCGCATCGGCAGGAGCCACCTGCATCAACACCGGATCCTCCGGCATCGGCGGCACGGGCAGCGGCATCGGAATCCCCAGCAAGCCGAGGTAGCTGGCGAAGACGAGTGAGAGGTGCCGAAAGAAGTTGCCGAAGTTCATGCTGTTCTCCTAATTGCCTCACGAAGTAGCTGCGAGCGCGACGAGTTCGAATGACCTCGCCAATGCGTGCAAACACCCCCTGGCAGCACCGAGAGCCTAGTCGATTACGACTTGTGGCGTCACCTCACTCGCGGCACGCCCCGGGGTTGCTAGCTGCTTCGACTGCGGGCGCGACGACGCCAGACCATCATCACCAACCACATCACGAAGGCACGCTGCTCCGGCGCCCACGTATCCGGCAGATCCCCGACCATATTGCGCGAGAACCAGCCCCCGCGTTCGAGGCTGCCGATCGTTCCTGAGCCCTGTTTCACAACAAAGCCGCGGCCAAACAAGGACGGGCGCTGCAACTCGAACCGCACACCATCGAGGTCGACCTCGAATTGCGAGCCCAACGCTCGCTTGCTCGCCGACGCCAACAAGCTGCTGCCTTGCCACAGATCCCAGGAGCGAGTGAGCAAGCCCTGACTGCGCACGTGGAACGACTCTCCAGCCACGACGATCGTGCCGCTGCGCCCCATCCACGCGAAGGTCATGTCACCACTCGGGCAGCCGTCCATGCTGATCGAACAGTTCCACCCAAAGAACGACGTGCGCTTTGTTTCGACTTTCACTTGAGGAACGCTTCGAACTTCGCGAGTCGCACGGAGTCTTCGTTGTGGTCGAAGTAGTAGCGACGGAACTTGGCGAGGTCGTTCGCGACCTCAGCCTTGCGCTTGTTCGGGAATGCTTCGATGTAGGCATCGAGGTGCTGTTCGAAGTCGACGAACTGGATCGCTGGATCGCGCCGCAACAGTTCGCGCATGAGTTCGCGATCCCAAGTGACGATTGAGCACGGCAGTGGCACGTTGAACGTCATTTTGCGCCATTTGTCTTCCATCAAGTAGTCGGGCTCAAGGTGGAAGTGGACGCCGCGCTTCTCCAGATACGCAGGGTCTCTCGGCTTGCCGTGCCCCACCTTTCGGCGGACCTTGTATGGCGTCCTAGCAATGTGTGCGTCTGTCAATCCTGCCGCGACTTCGATCGCGACCCGAACACGCGACCGATACGCGAGACTCGCGTGGCTGCCGGCAATCGCAATCCGGACATCAAGACCATCAAACAGAGGTTGCAGATAGTCCCCACACATCTTGAGTGCCTGCTCCCACGTATGCCCCGACGAGAAAAACTCCGTCACAGCCATGTGCCGCGTATCTGAGACCGGGTTGCGGGCGTTGCCGAGATCTTCAGGTTCGACGCGCAAGGTCAAACCAAGCACCAACGCGAATGCGACCACCGGCTGCAACCAAGTCGGACGCCACCGTTGGCACGCCAGATCCCACCC
>JBNMNW010000230.1:0-9759 GCA_051278165.1 Planctomycetota bacterium
CGAACTGAGCCGACTGTTCGCACACATCCTGGACCGCCCGGACACAACCATCATGAGCACGCTCGAACACACCTTTCAGAAGGGCAAGGCAGAAGGTCAGGCAGAAGGTCAGGCCGCAGGTCAGGCCGCAGGTCAGGCAGAAGGCCAAGCCAAAACGATCCTGCGCATGCTCGAGTTGCGATTTGGCGCAGTCGCCGAAGATGTCCGGCAAACCGTTCTTAAGGGATCAACTGAGCAACTCGACAAGTGGACAGATCGCGTGCTGGCAGTCTCGCGACCGGAAGACTTGGTCGCCGACTAGTGGTGTGATGCAGACAGATGGGGTCTTATCCGTGAGTCGGCGGCGACAAAAAGCCTGCCCTGGCGCCCCCACTTCAGCCCCTGACGCGCCCGCCGACCGAACAGACTCTTCCCCCAAGAAGGAGGAAAAGTGGCGGAGAGGGGGGGATTCGAACCCCCGTAGAACTTACGCCCTAACCGGTTTTCGAAACCGGGCCATTCAGCCACTCTGGCACCTCTCCGCGAGGGTCACAACACTGAGGAGCGCTGCAACGAATGAGGCGAGGATCGTGCAGATCGGCGGCCGTAATTCAACAGCCAAGTCCTGGCACCTGCGATCCTTGCGGTAAGACGCCGTCCACACCGAGGCCAGCCAGCCCGCAAGCAATCGCGATTCGGCCCACTATTGGCGGGCGCGCGGCGCAAATCCTCAGCGCTTCTTGCGGAAGAAGGAACGCAGCAACTCGGCGCTCGCGTCCGCCTGGACGCCCTCTAGCACGACGCAGCGGTGATTCAGACGAACGTCTTCAAGCACGTTGCCGAGCGATCGAACCGCGCCAAACTTGGGATCGCGGGCGCCGAATACGACTCGACGCACCCGGGTGTGCAGGATCGCGCCAGCGCACAAAAAGCACGGCTCGAGCGTGCAGTAAAGTTCGGCATCGGGGAGACGCTTCTCCCCCATCTTGGCGAGCGCCGCTTGCAGGGCTTCCATCTCGGCATGCGCCAGAGGCGATCGAAGTTCCTCGACGCGGTTGCGACCGACACCGACGACCTCGCCGTCGATCACGACAATCGCGCCGACTGGCACCTCGTCATTGGCCGCTGCTTCGCGGGCAAGTTCGAGGCAGCGCGCAATCCAGCGTTCGTCTTCACTTGTCGGGGACGTCATTGGCATCTATCGTCGTCAGTCCACCGCAGCGAGGAACCTTGAGCAAGCGAGACTTTTTATCCACGTCGGGAATGACCCGACACGAACTTGATGACCTTCTCGACCTCGCCACGCGCGTCAAGGGCAAGCGCCCGGGACAAGTGCTTGGCGGCAAGACGTTAGGGTTGTTGTTCTTCCAGCCGAGTCTGCGCACTCGGGTGTCTTTCGAAGTCGCCATGGTGCAGTTGGGCGGCCACTGCATCAACCTGTCGAGCGACGACCTTTACGAGCTCGAACCGCAAGAGCAGGCGGTCATGGATGGGCGCGCCGAGGAGCACGTCAAGGACGCCGCGCGCACACTCTCGCGCTACGTCGATGCGCTCGGCATTCGTTCCGCGGCTCGCACCGGCACGTGGGAACGAGATCGCCAAGAACTACTGCTGCGCAGCTACGCCGAACACGCGTCCGTGCCAGTCATCAATCTGGAGACGTCGTTCGAACACCCGTGCCAGGCGCTCGCCGATGTGCTGACGATGCGCGAAAATTTGGTATCGCTCAAGAACCGCAAGCTGACGCTGCAATGGTGCAACCACCCCGAGCCCAAGTCGCTCGGCCCGACCCACTCGGTGCTACAACTCGCGGCGCTGATGGGCATGGACATCACGTTGGCCCACCCGCTCGGCTTCGATGTCGATGACGAAGTGCTGGCGCGCAGCAAGACCGCGGCCATCGACGCCGGTGGATCCGTTCGCGTTAGCAACGACCATCATGAGGCCGCCAAGGGTGCCGAGGTGATCTACGCGCGTTCTTGGGGTTGCACGAAGTATTGGGACGATCCCGAACGCGAAGCGATGGTCAAGCGTTCGCTGCAGGACTGGCGCGTCGACGAGCCGTTGATGGCGACGACGAACAACGCATTGTTGATGCATCCGCTACCCGTGCGGCGCAACGTTGCGGCCACGGACGCCGTGCTCGATGGCGATCGTTCCCGCATCTACGACCAGGCAGCCAACCGCGCGCACGTGCAGAAGGCGTTGCTGATGCAGTTGCTGAAGTAGCGCTCAGAACTACTTCATGGCTGGATTTCGTCAGCACTGGGCAGCTTGAGAACTGTTGCTACAGGCGCGCGAAGCCGTCGCTTTGCGCCACTGCCGCAAGCCCAACCGCCAGTGACACGCGCGCTTCGAAACCGAGGCTGCGCTTCGCTGGCTCGCCGTCTGCGACCCAACCAACGGCACCGATCTCGCGCACCTTGTCGCGGTTGAAGTAGCCAGGCTTGTTGCGCAACCGGGCCAACAAATCGGTTGCCGATGCCGCTAGTGCCGCGATGGCCATCGGCACCGGCACGAGTCGCGCGCTGCGGCCACACGAGGCGGCGATCGCGCGCAGCAACTGATGGGTGTCCGTTCGCTCCGGGCCATCCAACGGCAAGACCGCTCCGGGCGGCCGCTTGGTCAGAGCCAACCACGCGGCTTCGGCAACGTCATCGGCATGGATCACCG
This sequence comes from Planctomycetota bacterium, assembly GCA_051278165.1. Classification (GTDB taxonomy): domain Bacteria; phylum Planctomycetota; class UBA1135; order UBA1135; family UBA2386. The sequence continues at coordinate 2,653 of JBNMNW010000230.1, forward strand.
ACAATGGCCGCGCCTTGAGCGGCATCGCCGTGATCGGCCAAAGCGCCTGCCGGAACAACAACTGCGTCGCGCCATCGCCGGGCCCATACACGACCGGCGGCCTCAAAATTGTGTATGGCAAGCCACTGCTGACCACGGCCAGTTCGCCGCGCCGCTTGCTCTCACCGTAGTTCGAGACCGTTCGGCAGCGATCCGCAAGATTGGCTGTGCCGTGCCCATCGATCGACGGACCGGCCGCCGCCAAGGACGACACGTGAACAAAATGAGCTTCTGGGGCCGCGGCTACGACTGCATCGGCCAGGAGTTGAGTGCCGTGCACGTTGACAACGTCGAAGCCTCGCCGATCATAGGACTTCAACGAGCCGGCCAGATGAATGACGACGGCCGCGCCGTCCGCCGCAGTGCGTAGCTGCGGACCGCAATCATGACGGCTTAGATCCCCTTCGACCAAACTCTCACGCGGCAGGCCACCATGTTCGGCACGATCCAGATCCCGAACCACGCATCGCAACCGGCTTGCGCCCAAACCGTTTGCCAATAACCGTCTCACTAGCACGCCACCCAGAAACCCCGTCGCACCGGTCACAAGGAGCGATCCTGGCGGAATCAGTCGAAGCTCTGAATTAGAGTCGGACATACTGAAGAGGCTGTGCGTAAGACAAAGCTTTTGTCTGCTCGCCCTCCGCAATCTACCATCCTGTTAGAGCTTGGACATCTTCGAAAAGTGTGAGGGAATCAGCCGTGCCATGGAGCTGCAGGCCCAGGGCATCTACCCATACTTCATTCCTCTCGAGGGAAGTGAAGGCACGGAAGTCGAGATCGGCGGCAAGTCGCTGATCATGATCGGTAGCAACAACTACCTCGGCCTCACCCACCACCCGGCGGTGCGCAAGGCCGCGAGCGACGCGATCACGCGCTACGGCACATCCTGTTCTGGCTCGCGATTCCTCAACGGCACGCTCGCGCTGCACGAAGAACTGGAATCACGCCTGGCGAAGTTCATGGGGCAAGAAGCCGTCATCTGCTTCTCGACCGGCTTCCAAGCGAACCTCGGAGCGATCTCCGCGATCTGTGGCAAGGGTGACGTCATCCTCTGCGACCGCGAGAACCATGCGTCGATCATCGACGGTTGCCGCCTGAGCTTTGCCGACACGCGCAAGTTCCGGCACAGCAACATGGAGGACCTCGAACAGCACCTGCAGCTCGCGCAAAAGCAGCAGCGCGCCGTTCTGATTGTGGTCGACGGCCTCTACTCGATGATGGGCGACCTCGCGCCGCTGCAGGACATTCGGGCTCTGGCCGACCAATATGGTGCACGCTTGATGGTCGATGAAGCGCACGGCATAGGCGTTCTCGGTGAGAACGGCCGCGGCGCCGCCGAGCACTGCGGCATCCATCCGGACCTGGTGATGGGCACGTTCTCGAAGAGTTTCGCAAGCCTTGGCGGCTTCATCGCCGGATCGGCGAAGGTCATCCATCACATCAAGCACAATAGCCGTTCGCTAATGTTCTCGGCCTCGATCACGCCATCATCAGCGGCGGCGGCACTGGCGGCTCTCGAGCTGATCGAAACGCGACCAGATATGCGTAAGCGCGTGCTGCAGATCGCCCACCGAGTTCGCACCGGGCTCCGTGACATGGGCTTCCGCACCGCTGGCACAATGGCTAGCCCGATCGTTCCCGTGATCGTCGGCGATCAAGTGCGCGTCATGAAGCTGTGGAACACGCTGTTTGAGTGCGGGCTGTTCACCAACGCGGTGACCCAACCAGCCGTGCCTCTCGGCTCCGACCTGATCCGCACGTCCTACATCGCCAGCCACACCGATGACCAGATCACGCAAGTGCTCGAGCGCTTCGCGATGGCTGGCAAACGCATTGGCTTAATTGCGAACGCTCCGCAAGACGATGCTTCGCGCGTTGCGCGCGGCTAGTTAGCCAGCTGGTCAGCCACAGCGCTGCGAGCAGCCGCCAATCCCGTCGAGCCGCCCCGAACGCGATGTATTTCTCTGAAGAAAGCGCACTCGAACATGCGCAAGAGCTGGTCGAAGCATCCAAGCACGAGTCGTCGGCCCCCATCTGTCGTCATCTGGCAGACCAGATCCGGGAGATGCGCACACGGTTCGACTCCCCGGAGATTGCCCTCGAGCACGCAAAGGCACTCGTCAACATCACGATCATTTCGGCAACGCGCTCGGTCACCCGGCCAGTCATCAAGGAGATCCGGGCGATCCAAGCGATTCACGACACCTGTGACATCGCGCTGCAACACGCGGCAGCGCTGCGCAACGCCACTGCAGACGAAGACCGCGCAACGGCCTGCTTAGCGCTGGCACGTCAGATTGAGGCGATCCGTACGCATCATGATTCGGATGCCTTGGCCCTGGCTCATGTGCATGCCTTGGTCAACGTCAGCGGCAGCGACGCGAGTGCCGATGTTTGCCGACAAGCCACCAATGAGATCAACGCGATCCGCAACCAACGAGACACCAGCGCCATCGCGCAGCAGCACATTCGCGCCCTGCGCAACGCCACTACGGTCGAACCCAGTGCAACAACGTGCAGGCAGCTCACGGTGCAGATCGATGCGATCCGAACGCTACATGACTCTCAGGACAGCGCGTTAGAACACGCCATCGCCCTATGCAACACAGCGGTAGTCGAAACGAGCGCGTCGGTGTGCCGAGAACTTGCTACCGAGATCCAGACCATTCGCGCCACGCATGACTGTCCGAAGATCGCAATCGAGCACGCCGAAACGCTGTTCAGTCTCAGCGTCACCGAGACGGACGCGGCCGCGCGCCAACAAATCGCCGACGAGATTGATGCGATCCGAACCACGCACGATTCCTACGAGATCGCCCTGAGTCACGCAAAGACGTTGAGCAACGCCACGTCAGGCGAAATGGACGCCAGCGTTTGCGAACTACTGGTCTACAGAATCCGTGCGATTCGAACCGTACATGACTCGACCGATATCGCCCTCGCACACGCGAGGGCTTTGCACAATCTGGCAGCAACAGACCCGAGTCGTGAGGCCCGCCAGCGTCTAGCCGACGAAATCCAGTTCCTGCGTTCTGAGCACGACAGCCCGGCCATGGCTCTGACACATGCCAGGACGTTGGCGAAAGCCGCCCAAGCAGAAGGTTCGTCAAAGCACCGCCAGCGAATCGCATTCCAGATTGGCGAAATCCGCACCGTTCACGACTCAGAGCGATGCGCCCGCGCGCACGCCATCGCTCTGAGCAAAGCAACCGTCGCTCAACCGGATACAGCCGTGCTGCACCGAATCACCGAAGAGATCCGCACGATCGACGAGCAATACGACTCGCCCCACATCGCGCGGCACCACATCATCGCCCTCGGCAACACCGCCCAAGTGGAAGACGGGCCCGGTGAGTGCCTACGAATTGCCGAACGCATCCATGCCATCCGGCGTCGTCACGACTCAGAGACGAACGCGTACCACCACGCATATGCGCTGCGCTGCGCATTGGTAGATGAACCAGACTTCGACCAGCGACGGGCACTAGCCGTTCAAATCGGAGACATCCGAACCGTTCATGATCGCGACGACATCGCCCTTGAACACGCCCTCGTACTTTTCGGAGTGAGCTGCCTTGTCAAAGACGTCAGCATCTACCAAGAGATCGTGGACGAGATTGCCACCATCCAAACGCGTTTCAACGACGCCGAAATTGCCCTTCAGCAAGCGAAGGTTCTTTTCAGCGCCACGACCCATGAGGGCAACGCGGGCAAGCGCAAGCAACTCAGGGGACAACTGCAATCCCTCCGCATGCAGCAAGACTCGCCGGCGATCGCCTACGAACACACCAAGGCACTGGTCAACGCGGTGATCGAAGAACCGGCACTGCGAGCCAGACAGGAACTAACCGATCAGGTTCGCACCATCTTTGCGGTGTTCGATACGAGCGACATCGCAGTGGAGTTCGCGAAGGCCCTCTACTACACGAGTGAGAACGAACCAGAACTAGGTGTGCGCCGGCAACTTGCTGAAGAGATTGATAGCATTGCCAAGGCACACGACGACGACCGAATTAAGCGCTTTCTCACGCAGGCGCGGAGTAACGCGGGCCTCGACGTTCACGGCCAGTCAGCCGATTCGTCGCAGGCGAGCCACCGCGCACGAGCATGGCATGCTCGCCGGCTCAAGCGTCGGCCATAGCGCGGTCAGGATTTGGCCTTGGTCAACTTGGCACCAAGACACCCAAACAGTCCACCAACGAGACGCAACACGGTCACCACGAGAGAGATGACGGCAGGCACCAGCACCATCGATAACGCACCAGTCGGTTTGTCCATGATCAAGACGATATCGGATCGCTTTGTCGGCGTGCCTCTGATCGCTATTGGGCGACTGCAATTCTGCGCGCCAATTCCATGTGATGGGTTTGTGGAGAACGCCAACAAATCCGCGAGAACAGCACGCAACCGACCGCGCAACGCAGACATGCGGCAGGTCGCGGTATGTGGAAACAACTTTCGACAAGGCGCACACACGAACGGGAACCGTCGGCTTCCACGGCAACCTGTGGCAGCTTGCATGCCGGCCTCGTAACATGCCTAGTCGATGTCCGAAGCGCCTCCATTCGTCCACCTGCATGTGCGCTCGCACTACAGCCTGCTGTCGGCCCCCGAGAAGGTCGGACCACTCGTAGCTGCCGCGAAGGAAGACGGCCAAACGGCACTCGCGTTGACCGACAACGGCAACATGTTCGGCGCGGTGGACCTGTTCAAGCGGTGCAAAAAGGCTGGCATCAAGCCCATCATCGGCCAGACGACCTACTACGCGGGACGCACCAACAAGGAGACCGCTGGCGCCGACAACCCGACGTTCGACCTGACGCTGTTGGCAGCCAACAACATCGGCCTCGACAACTTGAAGAAGATGTCGGGCAAGGCCTACCTCGAGGGCTTCAGCTACCGACCGCGTGTCGATTACGAACTGATCGAGCAGCACAGGGAAGGCATTATTTGTCTGTCGGGCACATTGACGTCGCAGATCGCGATGTCAATCCAACAGAACGACTGGGAAGGTGCCAAGTCTGCCGCGCTGCGCATGCGCGATCTGTTCGGGCCTGAGAACTTCTACCTCGAGGTCGCGCATACCGGCAACGAAGCGCAGCGCAAGGTGACGCTAGGCATGCGCAAGCTAGGCGCCGAACTCGACATTCCTTGCGTCGCGACCAACGACGTCTACTACCTCAAGCAAGAAGACTGGCTGGCGCAGGACATCATGTTCTGCATCCGCAGTGGCAAGAGTGTCGCCGACCAATCGCGCTTCCGCATGGGTTCGAAGGAGCTCTACCTGAAGTCGCGGGCAGAGATGGCTCGGGCGTTCAAGGACTGGCCTGAGGCGCTGGAGAACACCGTCAAGATCGCCGAGCGCTGCAACATCGACATCGAGTTCGGTGTCTACCACGTGCCGGTCTATAAGGCGGACGATGGTTCGGCGCCGGACGACTTCTTCGCCAAGCTTTGCCACGACGGTGCGATCGAGCGCTATGGCGAGATCACCAAGGAAATCCAGGATCGACTCGACTACGAAGTCGACATCATCAAGAAGCTCGGCTTTGTCAGCTACTTCCTGATCACGTGGGACTTCATCGCCAAAGCGAGGGAGATGGGGATCCCGGTTGGACCAGGTCGTGGTTCAGCCGCTGGTTCGATCGTCTCCTACTGCCTGCGCATCACGGACGTTTGTCCGCTGAAGTACGAGCTGCTGTTCGAACGCTTCCTGAATCCGGCCCGCGCGTCGATGCCGGATATCGACATCGACTTCTGCGGCAACCGGCGCGAAGAAGTCATCGAGTATGTGCGGCAGAAGTATGGCGATGACTGTGTTTGCCAGATCATCACGTTCGGCACGATGGCCAGTCGCGGGGTGCTGCGCGATGTCGGCCGCGTGCTCGACTTCCCGGTCGCCGACATCGACAAGCTGTGCAAGAAGGTGCCGTCCGGCCCCGGGGCATCGCTGGTCACGGCATTGGAGACCGACACCGAGCTACAGGAGATTCGCGACAGTTCGCCGCAGTACAAGCGTCTGTTCGAACTTGCCGTAAAGCTCGAGGGATCCGCGCGTCACTCGTCGATTCACGCGGCCGGCGTCGTCATCTCCGACAAGCCGCTGCGCGAATACGTGCCGCTTGCGAAGAGCGGCGACGACATCGTCACGCAGTGGCAGATGACCGAACTCGAGGAGGTCGGCCTGCTGAAGATGGACTTCCTCGGACTGAAGACGCTGACCATCCTGCAGGAAGGTGCGCGACTGGTGAAGGAAGTGCACGGTGTCGATGTCGACCTAGACAACTTGCCACTCGATGATCAGCCGACCTACGACTTGATGACGCGCGGCGATACTCAGGGTGTGTTCCAGCTTGAATCAAGCGGCATGCGCGAACTGCTGACGCGGCTGAAGCCAGACAACTTCGAAGACGTCATCGCTGTGCTCGCGCTGTATCGACCGGGTCCGCTTGGCTCCGGCATGGTCGACATGTATGTGCGCCGCAAGCACGGCGAAGAGAAGACGGTGCTCCCGCACGAAGACACCAGGAAGATCCTGGAGCCGACCTACGGCGTCATTGTCTATCAGGAGCAGGTCATGCAGATCTCCGGCTTGATCGGGGGCTTCTCCATGTCCGAGGCAGACAACCTGCGCAAGGCCATGGGCAAGAAGAAGCCCGAGGTCATGCTCAAGTTCAAAGACATGTTCATCAAGGGCGCCGAGGCACAGAACTACAAAGCCAAGTTCGCCAAGGAGCTGTTCGAGACGATGGAGTATTTCGCTGGCTACGGCTTCAACAAGTCGCACTCAACGGCGTACGCGTTGGTCACCTACCAGACGGCGTGGCTGAAGGCGCACTACCCGATAGAGTTCATGGCCGCCAACCTGACGACGGAGTCAGGCAACAGCGATAAGATCAAAGAGTTCGTCGACGACATCCGGCGCGCGGACATGAAGATCTTGCCGCCATCCGTCAACCACTCGATGCGCTACTTCGGCGTCGAACACGGCGCCATTCGCTATGGCCTTGGTGCGATCAAGGGAGTCGGCACGCGCGTCGCAGATTCGATTGCCGAGAACCGGGC
>JBNMNW010000231.1:0-9631 GCA_051278165.1 Planctomycetota bacterium
TTCGGCGCCCGCCCACTGAAGCGCGGCATCGAGAAGCTGCTTGAGGACCCGCTCTCCGAGCAGATCCTGAAGGGCAAGCTCGGCGAGCCCTACTCGATCACGGCGAACCTGGACGGCGACGACGTCGCGTTCGACATGGTCAAGCGCCCGGTCGTGAAGAAGGAAGAGGAAGGCGAGAAGGCCGCGGCAACGCCCGCAGCCGACGCAACGTCGGACAGTGACGACAAGTCGAGCGACTCCAAGTAGGAGCTCAACAACAGGTTCGACCTGTAGAAGCAGCGGGCGGTTGGCATTTGCCACCGCCCGCTGCTTTGTACCTACCGCGAGGTCGCAAGGTCGCGAACAACGGCAGCTAGAAGCTACCGATCGTGAGCTCGAGCGCGTTCGTTGCCGTGACCGCGAGGATCGCGCCACCTGCAGCCAATTCTAACGGCACGACCTGTTGGCGGAACGTTGCGCCGATCAGGCTGGCCGTCGACGGGATGCTAAGCGTCATAGCAAACTCGCCCGCGGACGGCACTGCGAAGTCCAAGATGTCCGGCGTGGTCCACAGCACACAGCCAGCGACACCTTGTGGTACGATCGACGCGATCGTTTGCGACGCCGCACCGAGACCGAGCACCTGCACCGCGATGCCGTTCGCTGGCATCCCGGTCGCGACGCTCCGGTAGCCCGCGCCAAGCCAAGGCAACGTCGTCGCCGCCAGCACATTGAGGCCAGCGCTACCAACGCAGCCAGCGCCTTGCGTGACTGCCGTCGCCTGGCAACTGGTGGTCAATTCCGCAAAGCTTGCGGTCGCAACGGCACCGATGCTGGTGAAGCCACCGACGACCGCCACCGTGCCATCGTCCTGCCAACGCAAGCCGACAACGGAGCCAACGGTTCCGCCCCCTTCCTCGGACCAAGTCGCGCCATCCCACCGAGCAACGCCGCGCATTTGCACTCCCTCGTTGCTGGTGAAGGCGCCTGCCGCGAGCACGTCGCCGTTGGGCAGGATCAACACGGCATTGACGAAGGCATCGAAGAAGAGCCCAAGCCGGTTCAGCGAGGTGCCATCCCAGTAGTAAACGGAATAACCAGAGGCGATGACGAGGTCACCGTTCGCATGTGCCGCGAATGGTCCGACGACATAGATCCCTGCAAACTCCTGCTGCCAACCGAAGCCGGTCCAGCGACGCAAGTAGGAGCTTCCCCCCAATGAAGCGGCCGTGGCGAGCACGCTCCCATCCGGCAACGTCAGCAGCGACGCGCGCGGCACCAACAGGCCGAACCAGAACAGTCCCGTGCCGTTCCAGGCCAGACCATCCCAGACCGCGATATGGTCGACGAACTGGCCGGCGGCAAGGATTTGCCCGCCGCTGTCGATCGCAAGACTATGCACACTGCCGGGCAGACCAGCGCCGATCGCGTGCCACGCGGTTCCGTCCCAGCGCGCAATGTGGTTCGCCATGATGCCACCGATGTTGGTGAATCGACCACCAACCAAGAGATCGCCGTTCGGCATCTCTAGCAGTGCTTCGACCGCCTCATCGGCACCACTGCCGAGAGGCTGCCAGACGCCGTTGACTCGCCGGGCCACGTAATTGGCCGAGACGCCCTCGACGCGAGTGAACTCACCGCCAACCACAAGGTCGCCATTGGCAAGTTCGGTAGAGACCAGCACCGCGCCACCAGTGCCGGGACGCAGTTGCCCCCACTCGGTTCCGTTCCAGCGCGCGACGCGATCGGCATCGCCACCCTCGGAGCCGAACGAACCACCAGCAACGAGGTCACCGTTTGGCAAGCGCTGCAGCGCGCGCACCGAGTTGCCGCCGCCGAATGGTCCAGGTGGCACACCAAGTCCATTGCCGATGGCAAGCCAGGCCGCACCGTCCCATCGAGCAACCTTGATGGCCGTGGCGTTGCCGATCGTGCCGAACGCACCGCCAACCAGGAGGTCCCCGTTCGGCGCCACAACCACCGAGTAGATCGCCGCGAGCGTGCCGCTGCCATACGACGTCCAGGTGGCGCCATCCCAGCGCGCGATGCCGTTTGCGGAAACACCGCCCGCATCCTGCATCAGCCCTGCGGCCAGCAGATCACCGTTCGGCAGAACCTTCAGAACCCGCACGCTGGCACCAAAGCTGCTGCTGATGCTGATGTTGCCAGCAAAGACCGACCAGGCGATTCCATCCCATCGAACGAGACTGACACCGCCTGACATCAGGAGGTTGCCGCCGGCAATGAGGTCGCCATTCGGCATCACCGCCATCGCCAAGACTCTGCCTACGACCCCGCTACCGAGGGCAGTCCACGAAACCCCATCCCAACGGGTGACGGCTTGGTTGCCGCCGGCAAAGCCACCCACCAAGAGATCACCGTTGGGCATCTCCGCTAACGATTCAGGCCGATAGCCGGTGCCATTGCCCAGCGTTTGCCAAGTCGTGCCGTCCCAGCGAGAGACCTCGAAGACGGCACTGCCGCCGACGCCCCCTGCAAACGGGCCTGCGACGATCAGGTCATTGTTCGACGCCACCAATAGCGCCGTCACGTAGCCACTAAAGCCCCCAAGATCAGAGCACTCCCGAGTGACCGGATCATAGACCGCAAGGCCGTACGACAAGGCATTGCCGAGCGCCTCAAATGCCCCACCAAAAACGACCACCGGGGCTTGTGGGCCGCTGCCATCAGGGTCCCACAGACAGCTCGCCAACACGTCCCCGGTGGCATCTGGCATGTTGCCGCCGGCAACCGGCGTGATGGCACACTGAGACATCGCCACGCTAGACGAGAAAGCGACGGACAAGAACGTGCCCGACAACAACACCGCCACCTGCAAGCTATGCGTGAGCATGATCTGAACAGCGCGCACCATTTGATTCGAAAGGGACATGCCGAAACTATTGAAGGGAATCAAAAGGCACCAACCTGCAGCAGCAGCGCGTTAGAGCTCTTGCTGTCGGTGATGGTGCCCGCAGCATCGAGATGCACCGTGACCACCTGTTGCAGGTAGTTGGCTGCAAGCAGCGATGGCACGTTGGGGATCACGAACTCAGTCACCACCACCCCCGCATCCGGAACCGCAAGCTGCAACACGTCCGAGGACACCAGCAGGTTGCAGCCAAAGGAGGCCGTGGGCGTGACCGAAGACAACGGCAACGACACCTGCGAGAGTCCCGTCACCACCACGGCTAACGAGGCGTTGCTCAAGTTGCTTAGTGTGTTGCGACTCGTCGAACCAAGCCATGGCAAGACGTCCGGCGCTAGCACGGGGGTCGAGAAGGTGTTGTTGCAACCGGAACTGAGTGGCTGCGAAGTAGCCGGACACGAGGTCGCAATGCGAGCAAAGCGGCTGCGCACGTTGCCGTTCGCGATCGTGAAGCTACCGCCGAGCAGCACTTCACCGGTGACGCTGACTTCGGTGGCGAGCACGGTGCCATCCACATCACTACCGAGCGGCGTCCAACTGACGCCATCCCAACGTTCGACGGGGCGCGCTGGGTTGTTGGCATCGATCAAGGGACCTGCGATCAGATCGCCGTTTGCATGCACGGCCAAGGATTGCACCGGCCCCGATGGACCGTTGCCAAGTGGCGCCCAAACCGAGCCGTTCCACCGCAGCACATTGGCGCCCGGAAGCGTGCCAGCAAGGATCGCCTGGCCGTCGGTTCCGATCACCAACGCGCGTGCCGTGCCACCTGGCGACAGCCCAAGCTGGATCCAGTTTGTGCCGTTCCAACGCAACACGCTCGACAGCGCGAGCACGAGCAGATCCCCGTTCGGCAGCTCCCTGATCACTTTGGCCTGCTGCGGCAAGCCGTTACCGAGTGGCGACCACGTCACGCCATCGAAACGACCAATACCGGGCAAGGGCACGCCATCGAGTGCGGTGAAACTGCCAGCGGCTACCAGGTCGCCGTTTGCGAGTTTGGTCACGACACCGACAGAACCGCTAGTTGCCGTTGCGATCGTCGTCCACGAAGAGCCGTCCCAACTCTGCATGACCGGCGACGGCAAGGCACTGGCATCGGAACTGCCGCAGCTGATCAATTCGCCATCGGCCATGGCATACAGGCCTTTCAGGCTTGGATTGTTGTAGATGCTGATCTGGTAGCCGCCGCCGATGGACATCCAAGACGAGCCATTCCACTGATAGACCATGCCGGCGTCTCGCCACCCGAAGGCCAAACCAGCGAACAAGCTGCCGTCAGGCCGCGAGGCCAGCCACGACAGCGGAGACGAGAAGCCATTGCTGGCCGCGGACCACGAGGAGCCACTCCAACGTGCGATGTTGGCAGCCGCTACATCGTCCATGAAGTAGAAGTCACCACCGGCGATAAGATCACCGCTCACCAACACCGCGAGGTTCTCGATCGCTCCGGACGCCTCGCCAAGGCTCGTCCAAACGAAGCCGTCCCAAGTGGCCACTGTTGAAGGAGCCGTTGATCCTGATCGGCCGGCTGCGACCAGAATGCCGTTCGGCAAGGTGAGCAAGTCGGTCACAAATTGGAACGGAGGGTTCGGTAGCGGGCTCCAGCTTGAGCCGTTCCAACGCCCGACTGGCGCACCGCCAAACACGGCCTGGCCACCGGCGAAGAGTTCACCAGTTGGAGACACCACGAGAGCCCGCGGTGCCCAAAAATAGCTCGGTCCAAGCGCCACCCAACTGGTGCCATCGAAACACATCACGCCCCGGAAAACTGAGCCACCAGACACCGCGGCAGAAGCGCAAAGGTCCCCGTTCGGCAGCTCCACCACCGAGACGAAGCTCGCCAGCCCAATCGCATTCGCACCGAGCGCGGACCAGCTGGCCCCGTCCCATTTGGCGATGCTGTTGACTGGCGTCGCGCCGGCATTGGTAAACGCACCAGCCACCACCAAGTCGCCGGATGCCAAGACTTGGACATCCGAAACCCAATTGTCGACACCGCCCCCCACAGGCGTCCAGTTGGTGCCGTCAAAGCGCGCGACGTTGGCCGCAGCAACGCCGGCGATATCGGTGAAGAAGCCGCCGACGTAGAGGTCGCTAATAGGGTCCCCGGCCAACTCCAGGTTGCCTGGATACGGTCCCGGACCAAATGCAGACCAGGTCCGCGCACCAGGGTCATAGATCGCGAGGTTGGCCGCCATTGTCGTTCCCGCCACCGTGAACCGACCGGAGACCAACACACGTTCGCCAATCGGGCCAGCCCCGTCGGGGTCGTAGACCAAGGTCTCGTGAACTTCGCCTTCGACGCCGGCGGATCCAGGAACGGTCGGCCAAGGGTTGGTGCATTGACCAACCAAGTCGCACGACCAGATCAGTGCGGCAAACGCAGCCAGACATTGCACTGTTAGATGCGAGCGAATCGAAAGATGAGGCATGAAGAGACGGTGGTGAGATCGTTAGGGTCGCGAAGCTCCTGACGGGCGAGTTTAGCACCGTCGTCTCGACACGTAACACCGGTCGGCCGCATCCCGCCTGCCAAGCAGTCGCCGTCCGCTCCGTTGCAGCAGATTCTTGCCACCGGCAGCCACTTTGTCCCCCTGCTAAGGCGTGCAAGACGCCTACCTAATGTTGGCCATCGCCGAAGGCTTCGGCGAGTCCCCCGTTCCTGGCCTTCTGCTGCCTGATGTCGACCCGGAGGCGATGTTGCTGCGGCCGCCGGAGCCGCCCGTGGTGCCGCCGCGAGTTGCTCAGCGCCTCCGCCGTCACGACCTGCAGGCACAGGCTCAGGCGATGCGACAGGAGGCGGCGAGCCTCGGAATGAGGATACTCACGCCAAGGGACGACGATTGGCCGCGGCGGTTGTCGGAGCAACCGTTGGCACCGCTCGCGTTGTTCGCAAAAGGTGATGTCAGCGTCATGCAGTTCGAACCAGCCTGTGCAGCGGTTGGCAGCCGTACGCCGACGCCTTACGGCATCGATTCCGCCAAGGACCTATGCGCGGCGATGGCGCGCTGCGGCACCGTTTTGTGGAGCGGTCTGGCGCGAGGCATCGATGGCATTGCGCACGAGGCTTGCCTGACGGCGGAGACGCCGACGGTGGCGGTGCTGGCCGGCAGCCTCGACTGCATTTACCCGCCCGAACACGAGGACCTGGCGAACCGCATTGTCGCGAATGGCGGCTGCCTGATCTCAGAACTGCCTCCGGGACGGCGGGCGCGACGCGGTCACTTCGTGCGTCGCAACCGACTGCTAGCGGCCGGGCCGCCTGCCGTGTTGGTCGTCGAAGGCAGCCTCGCTTCGGGCGCGTTGCACACGGCGCGATTCGCGGCCGACTGCAGCACCGAGGTGTTCGCGGTTCCCGGTCCGTGGCACAGCGAACGCAGCCAAGGCTGTCACCGCCTAATCGCCGAGGGCGCCGGCATCGTCGAGAGCCCGGAGTCGCTGCTGCAATCGCTCGGGCTCGTCATGCACAGCCCGAAAACGGCGCTGCATCTCGAATCGAGTGCCGAGCAGCAGACCATCCTGGCGCAGCTATCGGGCGGTGCCCGACCGACGGACTTGCTGCGGCGAGAATGCGCGCTCGAAGACGTTGCGTTCCTGAGAGCGCTGTTTGGGCTCGAGCAGAACGGCTGGATCGAGCGGTTGCCGGGTGACTTGTGGCGGAGCGTGACGGGCTAGGCCCGCCCGCTTCTACTGCCGTTACCAGCCGCCCTTACCAGCCGCCCTTACCAGCCAATGATCGCAACATCTGCCACCGTCATCATCAGCAGCAGGACCGCGGCCCAAATCAACCAGCGCGCGGTGCGACCCGCGGCGGCTTGCATGACTTCGCGAGCCGTTGCGTGTTGCTGCCCGACGACCACGCAGGCAATCAGGAAGAGCACCGGAATGAAGACGGCGAATCGGAATAGCAGGCTCATGCGGTTGCCTCCCCGGCAGTATCTTCCCCGGCAGTACCTTCGCCGGCAGCACTCTGAGTTGGTGCGCCTTCTGTTGCAGCCGTTTTTCCTGAGCTAGCGCTGTCATCATCGTTAGCAGGCGCGCCACCAAGCGGGAACAGCGAACGCTCCGCAACGGTATAAGCGTCGCACATGACGACCAAGTTCATTAGGCCGGCGACCGTGCAAAGCACGATGCCAAGGTCGAGGTCGATCGGCGTCGCGCCAGTGCGCCACGGGCCGGTCACCAACGACGCGAACAGTGAGCCGCCACCAAACAGGTTCTGGCCAATCCACCACACGGAGTATTGGGCGCGGTCGACGGCGTGGCCGCCGGAGAAGAACAAGCCGAACGCAAATACCGTCGCGACGGCAATGCAGAGCAGCACGCCCTTGTCCTTCTGCCCTGCCTTCGCGTGGCCAAGGCCGGGCACGAGCCAGGACAGGCCGGCACACAATGCTGGGCTAGCGACCGGCTTCGCGCCTTCCGCCAGGTGCTTCTCATCGCGACGCAACCGCAGGTGCCAGTGCCCCTGAGCCGCCCAGAACGCAGCGAGCATGCCCGAGGCGCCAGTCAGCCAAGCGGCGAAGTGCTCGAAGTCGCGCGGGTTGCGTTGGTTGCGCAGGCCAGTCGGCGTGCCGTCAAAGGCGAGCACCGAACCGAGCACATTGGCCGGCAGGTTGATCACCTCCGGCAATGTCATCATGCCGAAGCGCACCATGCCGTTGGCAAGGCCACCCTTGTCGTCGGCGGCAAACAGCGCCCAATAGAACAGCCGTTCCCCGACGATCATCCAACCGGCGAAGAACAATGCGAAGCAGCTCAGGAAGGCCAGGCCCGCCTTAGACTTCTGGCCGAGTTGGTATTGCAGTAGACCCGGCACGAAGCCGGCTAGGAAGGTCCCCCAGCCAAGGCCTTTGGCGGGGTCGATGCCGTTCTTGGTCGCCATGCGCGCGACAGGTTAGCCGGGAGGGTGAGGTAGCGCACCAAGCCCGCCCTACTTCTTGCGCTTCTTACGTAGGCTCGGCCACGGATCCACCATGTCGACGACCCACTGGCGCCAGGCCTCCTCTAATTTGGGCACGTCGATGCCCTCCAGGGTCTCCGCCAGCGCCTTCTTACGGGCATTGAACCCGGCGACCTGCTTATCGCGCAGATCGGGCTCTTCCCCAGTCTTCTCACGCCCAGCCTTTTCAAGCCCCCGTTGATAGTGGTCCTTCACCCCGTTGAAGTAGGTCGACAGCATCTTCGACCACTGCGGATGTGCCGCCGCCTCCTTGCTCTCCTTGAGGAAGTAGACGAACGACCACGCTCCGGCGTAGTAGTCGCCCACCCGCGAGCGGTTGTAGAACACGGCCCGCTCGGCCTTCAGGATCTTCTCGAGCGGCAAAAAGCCCTTGCCGAACTCACACATGTCCTTGGCTCGGTGGATGCGCCACGGACTCGGATTGATGTGGCGGACGCGGCCGGTGTTTGGATGCACCACGGCGCCGGAGAAGTAATCGCCGTAGCCCTCGTTGAACCAGTCGTGCGGTGAGAACTCGCCGATCGCATAGAAGATGTATTGGTGGAAGGCCTCGTGCCGCAGCACCAGCATCGAGTCCTTGCTCGACAGCTTGCGCCCACCCATCGCCTGCTTCTGGTTCGCGGTCAACGTCTTCTGCGTGTACGAGTAGTCGAACAGCACCAACTCCTCGTTGCCCGGATGCCAATAGCCGCCCGTGTTCGGTGGCCCGCCGTATTGGTGGTATTCATCCTTGGTCGCACACAGGCGCAGCACCGACACCTTGTCGACCTCACCCGACGGCGGAAACATGCCCATGTAGAACGTGCGCATCGCTTCGATGTCGCGCGCGATGTTCTTGATCAGGCCCTTGTTCTTGGTGTGGTGAACGATCAGATAGTGGTCGGTATCCACCGCCTTCCAGCCCTTCGCAAGCCGGCTGCGGATCTGCTTGCGCCACTCAATCGAACCGTATTTGCTCTTGCGATAGATGCGGTCGATACGACTCGTCGCCGCGGCCGTGCTGACTCCGAGGTCACGCAGTTTGAGACTCTTAGCGACCGTGTCGATGATCTTGTTGAGCTTCGCCTTATGCGGCTCAATCGTATGGCCGTAGACGCCAAACACTTTGCCGCCGACCCGCTTCCTGACGAGGCGACCGAACATTGAGTGCTCGCTGGTGAACCGTCGCGGCCCCATCTTGAACGCGTCTTTGTTGTTGGCATCCGCCGACACCGGCCAGCCAAGGCGCTTCTCGAATTGCTTCCACGAGGTCACGCGACTGCGATTCTCCATCGCTTCGCGCACCGTCGAAGGCCCGCGCTCTTCGCCGCCTTCGCCACCTGCTGTGACCGGTGCCGTCACCGTATCAAACAGGAAGATGCTGACCTGCATGTTGGCTGCGTTGACGACTCGCTCGTCAAGTTTACGCAGTTCGCGCGGCGTCTTCTTCAGCACGAACTTGGCCACCAACACCTGCTCGGTAGGCGGCAACGGCACTTCCTTGTATGCCGTCGGATACCAGAACGTCAGCTTCGAGAGCTTGTTCTCGTAGGTCTTAAACCCTGGTGGCGCCTGCGCCAATGCCGTAGCCGCTATCAGCAGAACGAGCGCTGTTGCGCGTATCGCCATGCACGCACCATACCGGATTGACGGAACTGCGGGGGAGATCTGGGTTGCTGGGTTGCTAGTGGTGAAGCGGGGTATGGGTTAGCAGAGCGCTGGTTCGCGACTCGCGAACCACCTCGGGACAGCCCGCTGGTTCGCTACTCGCGAACCAC
>JBNMNW010000232.1:0-9536 GCA_051278165.1 Planctomycetota bacterium
TGCGGTTGACGCGCACGTCCAGCGTCTCGAGCACGGTCCACAGATCGGGTTTCGGCGAACCCTCCCACAACACCTTGCCCTGCGGGTCACGGACCACAACCGGCCGTGTCACATCGATCATCTGGTCGTTGAGAAAGAGCGTGATGCCCTTCCCTGCATCGGCGCAATTCCGGAGCGATAACGTGATCGCGTTGGCCTTCTTGTCGAGCACCGCGGTGATGCGTTGCTGATCACGCGCCTCAGTGCAACCAATCCAGTAGAACATGGTCTTTGGCAAGCGGCCGACCTCGTCGTCGGCCTCTCGCTGCGGGAACGGGTCGGTCGCGTATTCCCACACCACCTTGTCGGGAAACGTCACCCGACGCTGCTGGCCAAGTGACGCCAACAGCGCTTTCGGTTCGCCGGCCGGTTGGCTGTGGCCAAGACCCGGATAGGTCGTGAACTTGATGTTGTTGTAACCACCTGGATCTGCGGCACGCAGCTCGTCGAGTCGATCGGCAACGAACAAGTAGGTGCCCGGCATGCAATTCCGATCAGCAAGGCCAATGTAGTAGTACATCGCCAAGTTGCGCACATTGGGGATCAAGCCGTGCTGGATCGCGCGAACCTCTTCCTTGGTCTCAAGCTGCGCCTTCGGGTCAGCCATGACAACACCGGCACAGGGCGCCGCGCCAGCGAGTAAGTCAGCGTGACGGCCGGCCATGAACCACGACCAGGTCCCGCCCATGCTGAACCCCATGCTGTAGACCCGATCGGGGTCAACGTCGTAGTGCGCCTTGCCAATCTCGATCATGGTCAGCAAGAAACGTTCGCTATGCACGGTGTTCCACGTGTCGTCTACCAGGCGAATCCCCTGCGGGTAGAAGCCAACGCACCCCGGCAGAATCCACGAGCCTCGCGGCTCATCCGCCGAGCCGGCGTCGCGCCCACCACCGTGTAAGCCAAGCACCAGCCCACCCTCTTTGCCGCCGCCGTCGTCAGCGTGGAACCACGCCTCCCCGTAGGGCGTAGCGAGCGTCGCCTTATTGTGGCTCTTGCGGCGCTTGGACCGCACGCTTTTGCGCTCCTTCGGCAGCCACTTGGGGCGCTTGGGCTTGGCCGCCCGCTTGCCCGAAGCCGACTTCGGAATACCCGGACCGAATCGGTTCACCGGCGCCCACAACACCTCGACGACCGCCGCCATAACACCCTCGGGCAAGCCGCCCAGCGCAACCGCCTCGGCAGCCAACGCAGCGCGCACTTGCGGATCCCATGCCTCGAATTTGGTGGCAGGGCGGGCGCGCCACCACCGCTCAGCTAGTTCTGCGACGGCCGCTTGCTGCTTGGTGTTCCAACGCACGGCCGAGGCAGCCGGGTCTTGGCAATCGGCGGACATGGCGAACACGAGTAGAGAGATGACGGCAAGCATCCAGTGAGGTTGAGGCATCAGGGTCGAGTTGGTCATGGTCGTGTCAGTCATGGTCGTATAGCGAATCGTAGACGTCAGGCGATCGTGTAACGCGGTGAGCAAGCATGCAGCGATTCGGCGGGGATCAGTGCGTTAGATCCTAAGCGAGCAGCGTATGTCAGAGTGAGAAGCGACGAACTGCCCGGCTGCAGCGGAACCCCTGATCGCCAGACTTGCATATACACTTATGCTAATTGCGTTAGACGTGGCGTCTCCATCAACACTCTGATTACCACCATTAACCCTTGCCCGTCGGCGAGCACAGACGCGAGCGTGCCGGTGCTTGGCTGCACGCTGTTGGTGGCGCTCGCTTGGACAATCTGACTCGCGTCAAACGCACTGGGCGACGCTCGGATGGCGTTGCCGCTACCGACTACGCCCGCCTTGCTCGGCCAAGACTTCTACTTCCAAGCTGCTGCGCTCGACGCGACGACACCGAATGGAATCACGCTGAATCGCGGCTTGCACATCACGCTCGGACAGTGACGGATATGGCTCGCTCGTGCTATCCGAAGTCTGGATCGCGCTTCGGCAGCGGCGAGCACAGGCGTCAAGAAGCGATTGCCGTCGATCGCCGACACCTTCTTGCGCAGGTATTGTAGACAGCTTGCACACCGGCACCCGGCTGCAACTTGTTGCCACGTAGGTCCAAGCCTTGGTCACTGCGCAGGACTTCGAAGCCGATCACCTTGGCCGCGTTGTCGAGCAGGAAGCTCCAAAGTGATAGCCTCAAATGGGCGGCGAACTTCGGGCTCCTAACCCAAAGGCGTGCTCGCAGAGTAGGAGAGCATTCTGCGCCTGAATTACTCTCAGTCTGATACCGAGCGAGGCAACAGCGCGCATCGAGAACCGCCACGCGCAACCACCGCCACGCCTCGCAGCCGTACGACCCCACCGTACATGACAACGCCCTCAAGCGTTTCGGCATGAGGGCGTGGATCAAGTGTCGGCGAACCAACAATTGGCAGAGCAGTCGGGACGCGGATCGTCACCAACCTCTGCTCGAAGCGCATTCCGGACCGATTGCTCATTCGCCGGAAGGCGAGCAGGACGACGAGGCACCGACGGCAACATGTGGTCCCGGTGTGGCGTTGGCCACACCGGGATTCCGACCGCAACGCGGGGAGAGCGAGCTCCCTGGGCGACCCGACACACCCTCGCGACTACTGGGGCTCGGGGGTAGCCCTACGGCCACGCGCGGCTACGGGCTGATCACGAAGGTAACGCCGCCGGAGGCCACGAAGCCGAACGGGTTGATGCCTGGGTCAAACGCCAGAGCCTGCATATGGACGTTCAGTCCCAACAACAGTGGGTCGTTCGGGAACGTCACCGCGATGGTCGACGTGTAAGACGTGCCAGCGGCGACCGTTGGCATGGTCAGAATGACTTCGGGGTTCACGCGAGCCCAGCAGTTGGTCATGCCGATGAACGTGAGGTCCACGGGCGGGGCAACCTTGCTCAGGCTAATTACGTTGGCCGCCAACGCTGTTGGCAGGTTGACGATGTCCGCCACGAAGATGCCGGTGACCAGCGACGCTGGAAGCGTGAGATTCCATTCAATGTCTCCCTGGCTTCCCGGGCAACCTGAGCCGAACGTCTCAAACACGAACGGATAGAGCTCCATGTCGTCGTAGTAGACCGAGCTCGCCAAGTTGGCGTAGAGGTCGACTGCTCCGAGGCTCTGCGCACCGCCCCCACCACCGAAGACACCGCCCGTCCACGAGTATGCTGGGCCGACCTGCTCGCCGTTGTAGAAGAACTCGGTCAAGTCGTTGTCGAAGTCAATGAAGACCTTGATCTCAACCCAGGCGTCCGTCACTAGCTGAGCGGTGCCGTTGTTCGAGGCACCAAAGTCGCCAGTCACGGTGCCAAGGGTGGGGTCGAACTCAACCTGTACGGACCAGTTGTAGATGGCCTGGGCAGAATTGTAGGTGTTTAGCAGGATGAAGTAGGTCGTCCCGGTGGTGTTCGACGGGATGTACTGCATCGTCCGGTAGACCCACTTGCCACTGGTGACACCCGGATACTGGTGGACCAAGTCGGACGCGCCCACGATGTCGATTGAGTTGGGCGCACTCAAAGCCTGGGTGCTGACAACGTTGGCCCCCGCTCCGGCCCCCCACTCCTCCCAGCCGCCACTGCCGACGACCGGGGCGCCAGCGGTGTAAGAGTCGAAGTTGTCGGACCAAGACTGGGCGTGGACAGCGGTCGCGCAGAGCAAGGAGCAGATCGGAACGAATAGCAAAGAGTGCTTCATGGGGATACGCAGGGGATCCGCAGGGGATCCGTGGAGGCGTCGGGCTCAAAGAGGTGAAACTCCCGACCGTGTGGAACGAGAGCTAGGCGGACCTTCTCAAAGGTCCGAGTCTAGAAGGCTCGTTTCAGTATTCACGGCTGGGGATGCGACCAATGTTCCCGTCACATGGGTGATTCGCTTCGCAATTCATGTAACGTGTTAATCCACGATCCGTATCATAAGGCATTATGCCTTAAGTGTAACATAGTGGTGTGCGTCCTGTGTTACGCGTGTAACGCGTCGTGGGGTTAGCTCGTGCTATGCGAAAGCTCGATCGCGCTTCGACAGCAAGAGTTACGCCAGCAGCATGAAGGCCGATGACTTGGCCAGATGACCGGCAACATCCCACTGAGACTCTTTCGCACCACGATCGTCACACCGGACACGATCCCGAGATGGCATCGCAAGCCACCACACAGCCCCACACAAGACGCGCCAGGACACATAAGAACAACGGAATCGCACCGAGCCCCGATCGGCCGACTTCGTGACGCACGCTGCTCAAGTCACATGCAGACATCATCTTCGCCGCCGACTTCTTGACGGTCGACCGATGAACAAAGCGCGGGCTCCATACGCACTACGCCTTCGTCGTGATTCATCACGCCACGCGCATGGTCGAGATCGCTGGCATCACTCCGAACCCGGAAGGCAACTTCATGGCGCGTTGGTGCGTGAATCAGAAACCGGCAAGACCGTGGCCGCAAGCACCCGAGTTCACATCCGAACGGCGTACGAAGCCGGCATTCCGAGTTCAGTCATTCGGTTGAGGATGTTGCATGCGAGCCGAGCCTCGACTGACTGCCCATCCGCGTCACGCGCATGCAGTCGATCACCAAGCATCCTATTGTAGCGCATGAACGTGTTCTCGGCGCGGGCCTGCTGGTGGTCGCCAGACTCCTTTTTCCACTGACGTCGCCCTACCTTGCGAATGCGTCGGACAACCCGATTACGCGCACGACATCCGCGACCTCCGACTTGCGCAGTCCTGACCGGCGGCACAATGACCTTCGCGCCTCGGTAGGTTGCAGCGTCGTATAGCGCGCGATTGTCGTAGGCACCGTCTCCGGTGACCCTACGGATCTTGCCTGGCACGCGGCCCACAAGATCCACGCCAACGTTGCCATCATCGACACTCGCATCCGTCAGTTGCTGGCCAACGATCACGCCATCTCCGTCGACACCGAGATGCAGCTTCCGCCAGCCGCGAACGCCCTTGCCACCATGTTTGACTGCAGCCCACTCACCTTCGCCGAAAATGGCGAGACCGCTGCTGTCGATCACCAAGTCCATCCTGCCGGACTTCTGCCGCACACGTAACGGCACCTTCAACACCTTGCCACGACGCGACAACGTTGTGTGATCTGGAGCGTCGAGCACGAGCCCCATCAGATCGAACAGCGAACACAGGATCTCCTCGACCTGGCGGAGCGGCAGATTGAAGAGCAGGCGCAATGTGAGCGCCGTCTCGATAGCCAAGTCCGAGTACTTGCGCTGGCCTCCGCGACAACGTGAAGGCTTGGCGTTCCATCCCAAGATGGCCTCCGGCGACAACCAGATCGTGAGGTTGCCGTGCTCGACAAGGGAACGGTCGTAGTCCGACCAATTGCCAACGCGATACTTCGTCTTGTACTTGGGATGGACTCGGGACTTGGTGCTCGGCATGGCTGGTTGCGGATCGGGGAACCCCCATATCGACAATCTCCGCGAGCGCTCCTGCGATTCGTGCACCAACGCCGTGACGAGAAGCGGAGTCGGAATCACCAGCCGATGGCGGCCTGCAATCCCCCATCCGCCACTTCCGCTACGGCCAGACATGGCTACCAATAATTCCCGCCACGCACCATTCCGTCACTCCGATTCGTGCGCGTCGGACTGGCAGACATCGGGCGCGGGATCCATGCCAGCATTCGGTTGCCGTCGCAGCAACCGCATGCGGCTCACTTGACTTCGTCTTTGCCTCGCGTCGCGTCGGCCCAGCGGGTGATCGCGGCAATCCGGATGGCAGCCCGTTCGGATGCCGACAGGTCTCGAGCCGCAAGCAGTGCGTCGACGGCTGTGCCCGGGTCGGTCGTCGCGGTCAACTGTTCGCGGAGTCGGTCGCCGGCGTGCTGCAACTGCCTGGCGTGAAGGGCCGCAACCTCCGCGCACTGCTCCGCCTCCCACGTGCTCCAGACGCGCAGCACTCCGTCACCGCCAGCGGTGATCAGGCTGCTACCGTCAGGCGTCCATACCAGCGCGTTCACGTAGGCTGATGGTCGATCCCGGGGAGGCTGCGGGGTCGGTGCATCTACCGCGGCAAACTGCAGCACGACCTCGAAGTAATCGGTCTCGAGCAGTACC
Source organism: Planctomycetota bacterium (assembly GCA_051278165.1). GTDB lineage: Bacteria > Planctomycetota > UBA1135 > UBA1135 > UBA2386. The sequence goes on from JBNMNW010000232.1 coordinate 6,087, forward strand.
ACCCGGCCGTCGTTGCAGCCGATCGCGAGTCGCGTCCCGTCTGGAGAGAAGGCCAGGCACTGCGGCAGCGTGCGCAACTGCGGAACATCCGAGACCAGCGATCCAGTCGCCGCGTCGAAGATCTCGACGCCAAGTGCATGGCCCGTGGCAATCCATCTGGATTCTCTGTCGACGGCAACACAGGTGCGATTGGTGATCTTGCGTTGCCACGAGCTAGCCTCCGGCTCCGCGGTGACGAGGCGAAAGGGTGCGCCTTGCCTCCCGGAGCCGCTGATCGCAGCGAACGTGCGTGCTCCCGGCAGGTAGACGACACGCGAGTTGAGCGAAGTCGGCTGCGTGCGAACCGACATTGCGGCGGCTTCGCAGACCGCGGCCAAGGTGGCTTCGTCTTCCGGCGCGGTCGACAACGGCGTCGCGGTGTGCACTCCCGTCGCGAGGTCCCATCGATGCAGGGCAAAGCCACCATTTGATCTGCTGGCTGTCGCAACAAGCTGGCGGTCGGTGGCATCGAAGACGAGATGCCCGCAGAAGTTGACGGTTTCGGCACCACGACTGAGCCTGGCCAGAAGCGCGCCGGTGCAAGCATCCCAAAGGCGCACGTGAGGATCGAGCGGTGCACTCGACGCGATCACGCTGCCGTCGTTCGAGATCGCCAGCTGATAGACGAAACTGGTATGGCCCGTGAGAGCCCGCAACGGCGCTCCGCGCACCCGCGCGACGTCGATCAGCAAAGTATTCCGCTGCAACGGCCCCGTTATCAATGCATGCCTACCGTCGGACGAGAGCATCACGTCCCCGCCATCATCAGACGTTAGCGGAATGCCGTCATCCAGCACCATCAGCAGTGCCTGGTTGCGGGTGTCGTAGATGTGCACTCCGGTAGATTTGGAGGTTGCAGCGAATCGTGCACCATTGCCCGAGAATGCGAGCGACGACAAGACCCCAGCAGGCACAGGGAACTTGCCGGTTGTCGCCAGGGTGCGTGCATCGCAGCGGATGAACTCGTGCTGAGCTGAGAGAATGAGCGCTGGCCCGCGCGAATCGACGGCGTACGTCATGACCGACGAGTCGAGTTCCCTGCTCGCGAGAGGCGCATTCTCGGCGACGTCCCATGTGACGATTCGTTGGCGCCAGCGTATCGACCACGGTTCGTCGCCATCGCGAACGGCCGCAATCACCAATATCTCGGTGGTGCCAACGAAGGCGAGCCAGTGAGTCCGATCGAATCCGGGATGGATGGTGTCGAGTTGGGTGGTCGTCGTCGGCTTGCCGTTCGCGCCGACGTGCAGCGCGCGATCGTCGATCCACGCCACGCTGCGACCATCGGATGACACCGCCACCAGCTTGGGCAAGTCCTCCGTCGGCGACTGCCATGGCACTCTGGCGCCGCTTGATAGATCGAGCGTGAAGACTTCACCCCGTCGCGTGGCCACCACCAGCACGGAGGATCCTGGCGAGTCACCAAAGCGGATGACCTCACGGTCCGGCATCGGGTTGGCGAGCGGGGCGCCGCGCATGTCCCAGGCCCGCAGCCGTCCGTCGAGAAGACTCACGATGCAACGCGACGCCCCGGACTCGACGAATCGGGCCTGGTCGAGGCTCGACTGCGAACAGGGCAGGGATTTGGGTGCGCTGGCCAAGAGCATTCCCCACTCGAAGCCCAGGCGTTGCCACGGCACGAGCCGCAGCAGGTCGGCCGCGCGCGCGGGCCGATGCTCGCGCATCGCCATCCAGGCACTGGTCAGTTGTGCTCCAGCGAGGCGCAGCTCGCTGCGTTCGGACACCAGTTGACGCTGGGTGGCCAACGCACTCTGCTGTTTGGCGTCGAGCGCGAACTTGATCGCAGACGCGAGGCCGATCACCAGCGCAAGCGTCGTGCACGCAGTCCCGATAACGAGGCCGCGATGCCGGCGCGCGAACTTGCGCGCCAGGTAGAAGCTGCTGGGCGGTCCCGCGGTCACGGGTCGGTGCGCCAGAAAGTCCTCGATGTCCGCGGCCAGTTCGCGCGGCGACCGGTAGCGGCGATCAGGGTCCTTCTCGAGCGCCTTCATGACGATCCAGTCCAGGTCGCCCTGCAGTCGACGTAGCCACTGGGTTTGCTCATCGAGTTGCGGCGACCGCTCGGCACGGGTAGTGAGCATCTGGCGGAACCTAGTGCTGGGTTTAGGCGGCACTTCGTCGCGCGCAATCCGGGTCAGCTCCGCGATGCCAACGTCCCGGAACCGCTCCGGCTCGACCGGGCGAGCGCGGGCCATGAGCTCGTAGAGCATGACGCCGAGCGAGTAGACATCCGAACGCGTGTCGATCCGGTCATTGGCGCCTTCGAGCTGTTCGGGGCTCATGTACTCGGGAGTGCCGAGGAAGCTACCCTGCACGGTGTGGATGGAGTGATCCCCTATTTGCCCCTGCAAAGCCTTGGCGATGCCGAAGTCGATGACCTTGGGCACAACTGTTCCATCGCTGTCGCAGACCAACACATTCGACGGCTTCAGATCGCGATGCAGCACGCCGCGCCGGTGAGCGTGGTCGATCGCGTTGCAGACCTTGACGAACAGCTCGAGGCAGCCTTGAAACGACAGCTGCTCCGAGGCACAGAACTCGGCGAGCGGCAGACCCGCTACATACTCCATCGCCAGAAACGGCCGCCCCATCGCGTCAGTGCCGGCGTCGTACACCGCCGCGATGTATGGATGACTCATCATCGCCAGCGCCTGACGTTCCGCTTCAAAGCGCGCCAGCACGCTGTCGGAGTCCATGCCGAACCGAATGATCTTGATTGCGACCGTGCGGCGCAGGGGACGCAGCTGCTGCGCCTTGAAGACCGTGCCCATGCCGCCGTCGGCGATGAGCTCGAACTGGTCGTAGCCATCGATCTCCGGCAGCGCACGTTCGGTTGCCTGCGATGGCGTTTCCGCAGTCGATGAGGGCAGGTACAGGTCGCGCTTGGCTGCGTCCGGCAAGGCGATCGCTGGCTCGTCCAGGAAGTCCTGCAGGCGTGCCGCCTCGACCTGCAGCAGTTCGGAGAGTTCACGCTGCACCGCCGGATCATCGCCTCCCGCGCGGGCCACGAACGCGGCCCGTTCTTCAACCGCCAGCTGAACCCCTTCAGCGAACAAGCCCTGCAGGCGTTCTCTCTGGGAGTCGTTGAGCATGAATCGCCAGTGTGCCAGCCAGAAGCACCGTTGTGCAAGGACCCGGCTAACGCATGTATGCCGAGAACACCCCCTATTCAGGGTCACCACAAAGGTGTTCGCGGCGCTGGTGCGTGAATCAGAAACCGGCAAGACCGTGGCCGCAAGCACCCGAATTCACATCCGAACGGCGTACGAAGCCGGCATTCCGAGTTCAGTCATTCGGTTGAGGATGTTGCATGCGAGCCGAGCCTCGACTGACTGCCCATCCGCTTCACGCGCATGCAGTCGATCACCAAGCATCCTCTTGTAGCGCATG
>JBNMNW010000233.1:0-9520 GCA_051278165.1 Planctomycetota bacterium
CCACAACCTGCCCCGAAGGGGCAGGTTGTGGTTTGAACCGGGTACAGTACGCAGGGCACAGTTCACGTTGGTGCTACTTGGGCTGGCCCTGGCCTTGCTGGCCCTTCTGGCCTTGATCTTGGTTGGGGGTCTTTGCCTTGGGTCGCTCGAGGTTGATTGGTCGGATCCAGATGTTGCGGAAACGCATTGGGTTGCCGTGGTCCTGTAGCTTGATGGCGCCGGTTGCGCCGTGCGCCTGGTACTTTGGTAGCGAGCGGTGCGCGGTCGGGCCGAGCAGTGCTTCGTCAAGTTGCACGACGATGCCGTTGTGCACGACGGTCAAGCGGGCGGGTGACTTCAGCGAACCGTCCTTTAGAAAGCGCGGCGCGATGAACACGATGTCGTAGACGTTCCACTGGCCGGGCGGACGTGTTGCGTTGACCAGTGGCGGCTTCTGGCCATAGAGCGAGGCGGCCTGGCCATCGGCGTAGGTTGGGTTCTCAAACGAGTCGAGAATCTGCACCTCGTAGCGCCCGAAGAAGAACACGCCGCTGTTGCCGCGACCTTGTGAGTGGCCCTTCGGTGGCGGCGCATTCCATTCGATGTGCAGCTGGCAGTCGCCGAACTCTTGCTTGGTAAGGATGTCGCCGGTGGAGTTGACTTCCATCACGCCATCGACGATTCGCCAAGCGGCTTTGCCCTTGCGGCCTTGCCACGCATCGAGATCGCTGCCGCCAAACAGCACGGTCGCGTCCTTCGGTGGTTGGCTTGGCGTCTTGGCTGCCGGTCCCGGATCGACAACGGCTGGGCGTGGTCGGTGTGCGTCATGCACGCGAAAGCCATCGGGCAGCACCGGCGTGTCGGTATAGCCGGGGTTCTTTTCTTGGCCTGACGCCAATTGCAGGAGAAGGGCGAAGGGAACGACGACGGCGATGCGCGACATGACAGCAGGATCCATGTTTTGGTCGCGCCGCGCCAGCCCGAGCGCGTGTGCATTACGTCACAAGGTTATGCGCCAAGGCGGGTGCCCATGGCAAGTTTGGTGTTAAGGCAGTGCGGCGTCGCGAGCTCAAACCGCCATGCCCGGCTCGCACCCCGGCAACCCCAGCCCCGTCATCGCCGTATCTTCGAGTAACGCCTTGGCGCGTCGCGAGATTGAGCCAAGCGAACGGCGGAAATCACGTGGCTCCATGCCGCATGTGCGGGCTGCCGCGCGGGTCGTATTGCAGGTCATTGCCGCGTCGAGTGCGTCGCGTTGCCGGGGCGTCAGCGCTGTTTGCAAGCTCTCGCGGACCCAAGAACTCTGGCTGGCCGACGCCACGTAGGCGGGCTGCTTCTCGGCGACATCGGATAGGTCCATGGACCTGGTTCGCGCCCATTCCGAGCGCAGCAGGGCACATGCCGACCGGCGTGCCACGACTCTCAGCCACGCTTTTGGGCTTCGTGGCGGGGAACCTTCCAGAATGGCAAGGGTGAGTTGGTGGATGGCCCGCTCGGATGCTTCCTCGGCCATGATCGGGCTCTTCACGACCTCGACGGCGGCCCGGTAGGCGGTTGGAAGGAGTGAATATGGGTCTGAAAGCATGATGGAGTCTCGAGTGAGGGTTCGACTGACAGTGTCAGTGGAATGCCAATAAGAACTCCTTCGTGACTATGTGTCAAGTTTCCTAATCTTCACGCATCGTGCCAATGAGTCGAGAGATCGGCACTTTCGTTGGGGCGTTTTGCCATACTTTCGTTGTCTGTGGCCACTTGCCATAATGCATGCGTAGAGCGGGCGGCAACACCACCTGCCACATACCACGTGACGGAAACACCTGAACAATTCTCTTCGCGTCCTGCTGACGCGCCTCGTCCACTGGCCAGCCATTTGGCAGCGCGGCTCCGTGAGTTGCGGGCCCGCCGCGGACTAACCCAAGATCACGTTGCCAAGCGTCTCGGTTGCCATGAGTCGGCCGTGTCGCGCTGGGAGAGCGGGAGTCGCTTTCCGACCGGCGAGGACCTGGTCGCGCTGGCCGATCTGTTTGAGGTCAGCACCGACGATTTGCTCGGTCGCGGGCGGCAGTATGCGACCGGGGGCTCGGCGCTCGTCGACATGCGCCTGCTCGAGTCGCTGGCCGCTGCTGAGACGACGGCGGAGTTCGATGGCTTGATCGCCAAGCACGAAGAACAGGCCGTTTGGTTACCTGTTCCAGAAGGTGCGGTGCTGGTGCCGGTCGCCGAAGCGATGCGCTGGGCGCGCAAGGTCGCCGACAAGCACAAAGAAAGCACGTTCGTCGACCGCCTGTTCCGCCCGCGCGGTTAGCGCTGGTGTGATGGCGCGGCCAGCGCCGGTGCATTACGCGGCTAGCGTGCCGCGCGTTGCGACTACTTCGGGCCCATGCGCTTGATGACCGCGGCCGTGAACTCGGCCGTGTTCAACTTGCCACCGAGGTCGCCGGTCGAGTCACCATTCGCAATGCACTCGCGCACGGCTTCGTCGACCATGGTGCCGAGCCCGCGGAAGCCGGCGTGCGTCAGCAGCATGCTGAACGCGAGCAACGCCGCCGAAGGATTGCAGATGCCTTTGCCTGCGATGTCTGGCGCGGTGCCACCGGCGGGATCGAACATCGCCAATTCGATCTCGCCCTTCTCGTTGAATGAGTAGTTTGCGCTCGCTCCGAGGCCAATGCTGCCGATCATGCCGCACGCCATGTCCGACAGAAAGTCGCCATATTCGTTCGGGGTGACGACGATGCGGTAGTTCTCCGCATTCTTGAGCATCTTGTAGAGCAAGGCGTCGAACAGTTCGCTCTGGTGGCCAACGTCTTCGAAGTCCTTGCTGACGCCGCGAACGATCTCTTCAAAGAAGCCGTCCGTCGCGCGTTGAATCGTGTACTTACTCGAGCTGACAACGTCGCAGCCGAGTCGGCGGCCAAGGCGGAAGGCATAGAGCGCTGCTTCCTTGGCGGGGCGGCGTTCGATCACACGGATCGACACGGCCACTTCTTCGCCGATGCGACGACCAGCATCTTCATACGTGCCGCCAACCGCGATGCGGATGATGTGCAGGTCGAGCTTGCCAAGGTGTCGCGTTTCCACGCCTGGCAGAGTTGCCACTGGGCGATGGATCACCGAGAAGGTGCAGCGTTCGCGCAGCACCTTGTTGGGGCTCTCGGTCTCGGTGACGGTCGGATACTTCATCGCGACCGCGTGCTTCTTGATCGCCGCAACGGCGTTGTCGTAGCACCCGTCGGCGTTGTCGCGCCGTGACTCTAAGGTCAGGTCGATGGGGTGGAATAAGACGTTCATGGGCAGCGCTTTGGCCACCCTGTGCACGCTTTCGGATAGTTCGGACGAGATGCCGTCACCGAGGAACTCGGCGACGTTCAGGATTTCGCGGTCAGGCATCGTGGGGTTCAATCTTTGCAAAGTGACGCTCGCACGCGTCCGGCAGTCATGGTGACGTGGTTGCCTGTCTACTTCCAGCGTTGCCCGAACGATGATGCGATACTCCTTTCCTATGCTCTGCCGTTTGCCGTTGGCACTGGCGTCCCTCGTCACGTTTGTTTGCGTATGCCTGGGCTCGATGGCCGATGCGGTGCCCGCTAGTCAAGCTCACGGCCAAGACCCTGCTCAACAGCCGCGGCCGATTCGCCATGCGTTCTTTGTCGCGGGCCCGAGCTTTACCGGGATCATCGATGAGCATGGCGACACCCAGTGGTCCGCAAAAAAGGCCGGGGCACGCGATGGATGGGTGCTCAAGAACGGGCATGTGCTGATCGTCTGGCAGCGCGAGGCCGTCGAATACGGCGCCGACAAGCAGCCGGTGTGGCGCTACCAGTTGCAGAAGCCCAACCGCGAGCTCGGCACGGTGCAGCGTTTGGCAAACGGCAACACGTTGGTTACCGAACTCGGTGCGAAGCCGCGGCTGCTCGAAATCACGAGCAAGGGCGATGTGGCGGTTGAGATCGTGCTGCAGCCAGATACCGACAACGCCCACATGCAGACGCGCATGGCGCGCAAGTTGCCAAATGGTGATTACCTTGTGCCGCACCTGTTGGCGCATGCCGTCAAGCGCTACCAGCCGGACGGCAAGGTCGTCGAGGTCATCCGCACCGACCGCGATTCACTCGGTGGCCGCCAAGCGGAGAACTGGCCATTCACCGCGATTCGTCTCGGCAACGGCCACACCGTCATCGGTTGCACGCACGGCAACAAGGTGATCGAGGTCGATAAGGACGGCGAGATCGTCTGGTCGGTCACCAACGACGACGTCGGCGGCATCATCCACGATGCGTGCGGTGTGCAGCGACTGCCCAACGGCAACACGGTGATCGCGGCGTATGCGGCGAAGAGCGGTGCCAAGCTAATGGAGGTCGATCGCGACAAGAAGGTCGTCTGGTCCTACGACGGGCCGCACCGCGTGCACCACTTCCAAGTGCTTACGACCAATGGCGAGCCGCTGCCCGGCATGGCGATGAAGTAGGCCGCATGGGGAGGCAGCGTGCAATGCGGCGGTCAGTCGCTCAGCTGCCTTGGCAAAACTAGCGCGAGCAACGCACCACCGCTTGGCGAGTCGTCGATTGTGATCGAACCGTGGTGTTGCGCCGCCGTCGCCTTGATCATTGCCAGTCCGAGTCCAAACCCCGCCCGATGGCCGCTCGGAACGCTGCCTTGGGCAAACGGCGTGAAGACGCGCTCGCGTTCGGCCACCGGGATGCCTGGTCCCTCGTCGTGTACTTCGACGCGCAATTCCTTGGCGTCGCCGAAAATCCTGACGCGCACCACTTGGCCCGGTTGGGACCATTTTACGGCGTTGTTGATCAGGTTGCGGAGCGCCCGGATGACCGCCTCGCGGTCGGCGCAGACCCTGGTGTCGCCATGGACTTCGATGTCGAGTTGCACTTGCTGGGATTCGGCGTGGCGGCGCTCGGCCTGCAGCCGCACATCAACTTCGTCACCGAGAGAGAACGTCTCGGTTGGCGGTTCGTGAACTGGCTCGTTGCTGGAACAGAGATACAGCAGGTTGTCGATCGATCGCGCGAACTCGTGCAGCTCGACGACCTGTTGCTGTAGCAGCGCTTGGTAGTCCTCGTTGCTACGCGCTCGCAGCATTGCGACCTCCGCTTGGCCGATGAGGTTCTGCAGCGGTGAGCGCAGTTCGTGGGCCAGTCCTGCCGTGAACAACTTCGCCTCGGCGGCACGTTTGCGCACATTGTCGAGCATCGATTCGAGCTCGGCTGCGATGGGGGCTAGTTCATTGGGTAGGGACGTGATGGTTTCGCTACGGGTCTCACCCTTGCGGAGGCGGTTTGCGATGGCGTCGAGCAAGGATTGGAAGCGCCATGCGAGGAAGCGCGCGGCGATGATGCTGAGCAGCACACTCAACGCAATCGTCGCCAGGCCGAACAACCAGTAGTTGTTGATCTTCGCGATGCGGTGCGAGCCATCGAGAACGAGCGTGATGGTGAGGTCGCCGGATCGACGCGTTGTGGCCGTCAGCAAGCCTGATCCCAGAGATACGACTTCGGGATGCGTGGCGGGCAGGTTCGGTGTTAGGGATCGCGGTGCTTGCAGCAATGTCAGGTTGCCAAAGTCGCCGAGGTGTTTGCCGTCAGAAGTTTTGTGCAGTCGCCAACCCATCGGGAACTCCGGGTGTGACCCGGCCAGTTCTTCCGCGACGGCTGCGAACCCTTGCACAGGATCCGGCAATGCGATGGTCTCTGAACGCGCTTCTTCAAGCTCCTCATGAACCAGTGCTTCGAGCTCGGTCGTCACCGATTGGCTCAGGAAGAAGACGCCGATCACCATCGCTACGCACACAGGGATTGCCGACAGCAAGCAGAACAGACCCGTGATGCGACGCTGCATGGACCACGGTGCGGGGGGCGTCGTAGAGAGAGCTGCGGAGATAGAATCGGAGACTGGTTCGGAGCCTGGTTCAGAGACTGGTTCAGAAATAGGTGTGCCGTTCATTCTTCCATGCGGTAGCCCTGGCCGCGAACTGCTGTGATCTTTGGTCCCGCGAGGGCTTCCAGTTTGCGGCGAAGACGGCCGACGACGACATCGATGACGTTGGTGCCCGGATCATGCTCTGTTCGCCAGACGGTCTTCAGCAGGTTGGTGCGTGTCAGGGTTTCACCGCGCGCTCGAACCAGAGCGGAGAGCAGATCGAACTCCTTTGGCGACAAGTCGATGAATTGCCCACGACAGTCGGCCGTTCGGTCGGACGGCGAGATGTTAAGCGGCCCGAAGCCGAGCGTGATCGTGCCTACGCGGCGTCGGATCACCGCATCGATGCGGGCCAGGAGTTCTGCGAAGGCGAATGGTTTGACTACGTAGTCATCCGCGCCAAGCTTCAGCCCTTCGACCCGTTCTGCCGTCGTGTCGCGCGCCGTGACCATGATGACTGGAATGTCATTGCCGGCGCCACGAAGTTCGGCGAGCAGGTCGCGACCATCGCTGCCAGGCATCATGACGTCGAGCAGCATGAGGTCGAACGAATGCTCTGCAAGCAGTCGCCGCGCCTCGTTGCCGTTCTTGGCGCCGATCGGCTTGAGGCCAGATTCGGTTAGCCCCTGCAGCATCAACGCCAACAGCTTGGGGTCGTCATCGACTACGAGCACGTGCAAACCCTGGTGTTGGGACATGCGGCGATCATCGAGGCAACGGCCAGCGCTGGGTAGCCTCAAGGTGTCACTCCAAGGTTGATGAACGCATTGTCATGAGACTAGGTCACAGAGCAGAGCTAGTTTCGTCGATTGGTACATCGCGCAGTCAGACTTTGACTGGCTGTGCTGGAAACCGAACTTCGTAAGTAGCTGGGCGACTCATGGCCGAAATCACCGATTGCTCCCGTTCACGGCTTCGCGCACCTGCACTGGCTGCCGTGTTGCTCGCAGCATTGCTGTCGACATCTTGCCAGCCAGTAGCCTTCTACGAGAAGCAGCATTTGGCGAGTGCGTTGATGCAGTTCGACTCGGATCCGTCGTTCGACAACTTCATGCAGAAGGTTATCTACTCGCGCGAGGCGACGACCGGCGGCATTGGTTCCAAGGCTGGTGGAGGTTGCGGATGCACCAACTAGCCAGGTTCTTGGTCCTGTGGATCGCCGTCGCTGGTGCGACGGTGTTGCAGGCGCAATCGAGCGGCCGTCCGGTGAACGGGCAGGGTCCGAGTGGCCAGCAGCCAATCAATGGGCAGTCGAGTGGGCAAACGCCCGGATCGGGAACCGCACCGGTGACGGGTGGTCTCGGCAGGGCCGGCACGGGCCACTATGGCTTTCGTCTCGGCTACTACGACAACGGCGATTCTGGTGACGGCAACCCGTTCTTGGATGAGTCGCTGACGGTCATCGAGCCGGTGGTTTTCTACGACTACAACATCTCGGACTCGACCAACATCTTCTTCAAGTTCAGCTACGACAACGTGTCGAGCGCGTCCATTGAGCGATTGAGCAGTTACCCGATGACGCAGCAAAGCGGCGCGACGGGCGACTACTACTTCGGGCTTGATGGCGGTGCCACGTGGGCGCTCGATGAAGATACGCGGGTCAGTGCCTTCGCGCATGCCAGCGCCGAATACGACTACCGCTCGTTCGGACTCGGCGGTAGCTATGCCAGGGACTACGACGGCGACAGCACGACGTTGAAGTTCTCCGGAAGTGCCTACTTCGACAGTCTCGACATCATTCGCTTCGATGGAGATGACTCCGAAGGCAGCGACACCCGGACCGCGCTCAACCTGGCTGGAAACTGGTACCAGGTGATGACGCCGCGCCTTCACGCGGAGATGGGCGTCAACCTGACGCTGCAAAGTGGCTTCCTTGAGACGCCCTACAACGGGGTCGTCGCAGATGGTGGTGGCGCGATTACGCCGCAGGCCTACTTGGCCAGCACTGCGTTGCAGACGGATCGTAATACGACCGGCTTTGAAGAGCTGCCCAGCAGCCGCGCACGACTGTCCTTGCACGGTCGACTGCGACGTCTGTATGGCGAACGGCTCGCGCTAGAACTGGGCGGTCGCCTGTATGGCGATGACTGGGGCGTGACGAGTTTCACCTTTGAGCCTGCTTCCTACTTCTGGTTGGTGCAGGACAAGCTGCGTGCTCGCGTCGGCTATCGCTTCTACTCGCAGACTGCTGCGGATGACTACCAGGAGAGCTTTTCGCAGGCCACCACAGCGGCGCTGCCGGAGTTCCGCACGCAAGACGCAGACCTCGGTGATTTCTCATCGCACAACTTAGGTTTCCGCTTCGACTACTTCACGTCGTCTGCGAGCCGTTGGGACGTCACGTTCGATTACACGACACGAAGTGACGGTCTCAATTACATGTTTGGGAGCATCGGATGGTCGACAAGTTTCTAGGTCGCGCCGTCGCAATCGGCGCGCTGTTGTTCGCGGCATCCTGTGCAGCACCGGGTGCTGGTGGTGTCGCGCCTGCTGCGAGCAATCACGCCGGCATGCAGTTCGTAGATGATGCCGGGACGTCCCACGTGCTGCGTGATAAGGCCGCGACGTTCGTCTTCTGGCAGCCATGGTGCGCTGCTTGTCGCGAGGAAGCGCCAGCCGCGGTCGCCGCATCGGTTGACCTGGCTGACTCGATGTCGTTCTACGGCGTCGTGTCCGGGCCGGATGGATCCGTCGATGAGGCGCTCTACCTCAAAAGCATCGACGAACTTGGCTTGAGCTATCCGCAGGTTCGCGACCAAGACCTCGCTTTGGCGAAGCGGTTTGGCGTGACCAAGACGCCGACGATCATCGTGGTCGATTCGGCCGGTCAACTTCGGTTCAAAGGCAGTCACATGCCTGAGAACTTGGCGTCGATGAAGTAGCGTCAGCGGCATGGTGCGCCTGATCCTCACAGCCTTCTTCGTGCTTGCGTCGACGGCGATAGCTGCCGCTCAAGATCCAGCTGCTAAAGATCCTGCTGCTCAAGGTCTTGGGCAACCAGTTTCGAAGCAGGCTGCCGCGAAGCCGCTAGAGCGAACTGTCAAGGGCGGCGTGATGGGCACCGAGTATCGCTTGGCTGCGATTGGCACCGATGCGGTCAAGCTCGATGCAGCGCTCGCAGCGGCCGTCAAGGAGTTGCAGCGTGTCGAAGACCTGATGACGGATTGGCGGGCCTCGCCGCTGTCGACCCTCAATGACAACGCGGGCAAAGGGCCGCAAGTGTTGCCGCTCGAGCTGGCCGCCATGATTGGTCGTGGTCAAGCGGTTGGCGAGCTGACCGACGGTGCGTTCGACATCTCGTTCGCTGGCGTCGGCAAGCTATGGGACTTCAAGCGCCAGCCGCCGCGCGTGCCGACCGCCGAGCAGGTCAAGGCAGCGCTCGCGCATGTCGACTACCGCCGGATTGAGATCGTGCCTGCGAAGCTGACGGTTGCGCTGCCGGCGGGATTCCGGATCGGGCTCGGTGGCATCGCCAAGGGCTACGGTATCGACGCGGCGATGAAGGTGCTGATGCAGCACGATATCCGCAACGCGGTCGTCAACGTCGGCGGCGACATGAGCATTCTTGGCAAGAAGCAGGGCAAGCCATGGCCAATCGGCATCGCGC
>JBNMNW010000234.1:0-9497 GCA_051278165.1 Planctomycetota bacterium
TCGATCGCGAGCCGATCGTAGTGACCGCACAAGCGTATCGCCTGGCCGGCGGCATAGGGCCCGAACCCGCGCAGGCCACAGAGTCGATCCCACAGTTCTTCCGACGGTTGCTCTGCCAAGAACGTCTCGTTGGTTAGTTCGCGGTCGACAAAGCTCTGCGCGAGTTGCATCGCCGCGCCGGCGCGATAGCCGCAGCGCACGACCTCGCGGTAGAACTCTTCGTCGCGTAGGCACTGCTTCGCGGTCGGGAACGCACGGTTGCCGCTCGGCGCCTTAGAACCGAGCGCCGCGACCAGGTTGCGCGTCATCCGTTCGGTCGAAGACCAGGTCGTGTTCGTGGTGAACAGCAGCTTCATCAGGTCTTCGAACACCTGTGCCGAACGCAGTAGTCGGCCGCCGCCGCGCTCGGCGACCCAGTGGCGTTGCGGTTCGGATTTGCAGGCCGTGTAGAACGCCGACAGGTCGTCGTCGAGCCGCATCATGTGTCGCAGCTGTTGCCGCACGCTTGCGACCTGAGCGGTGGTCAGTTTGGTCTTGGCCGAAATTTCGACGCGTAGCGACTCGGCGTCGCGTGCGAACACCAGCACGTCGACCACCACGTTGCCGATGCGCAGCACGGTTTGCCACCGTTCGGTCGCTTCATCAAACTTGTGCGGCGACAGCGCAATCCAGCCGTGGCCCATCAAGCAAAGCCTGAACTCGAACGGCGACGGCACGTGGATGGTGGTGCTTTGGGTCGGCACGTCGTTGATCAGAGCATCTTGTTGGGACGTCTCCAAGGCTCAATGACATCGGCTGCGTCGCGGCACGATCCAGGCGCACGCTGTTGGCGCCGATGGCACTGGTATGAGTATCCCCGAAATCGCATCTGCGCAGAGCAACGCTCAGGTGAAGAGCGACGTGAGCATCAGCGTGCTCAAGAAGGTGCTCAATCAACAGGAAGCGCAAGGTCGAGCTGCCGTGAAGCTGATTGACAGCACCGGTGTTTCGCGCGGTGCCAACGAGCCCGGCAAAGGCCGCGGCGTTGACCGGACTGCCTAGGCCGCGGCGGATGTCGTAGTGGTCGAACGCAAGCTTTGGCGGCCACTGCTGCTACTGCGATTTGTCGATCCCCGTTGACTCACTCGGCGGCGAGAAGATGTCGAGCAAGACGGTGGTCTCAAGTGCTTCGGCTCCATGCGGCGCGAAGCCTGGCAAGTGCAGCACGTCGCCGGCCGCCAAGATGCACGTTTCGTCATTGGCCAGCGTGTATCGCACCTTGCCGGACAGCACGCAGGAGAACTGTTCGTTGGCATGCGAGTGAACGGGGACGTTGCAACCCTTGTGTAGTGTGATGTGCGAGACCATCGCGTCCGAACCGATGATTCGGTGGCGTTCTAGCAAGTCCAGCGGCACGTCGTAAGGCAGGTCATGCCATGCAGAACGCGTTGCGGGCGCCGGCGTAAGCCGTGAGGCCGCTGCGATTGTTTCGATGGCCGAGATGTGATTGTCGTCGTGCTCGGCGGTGAAGAACGCGATGTCTACCGGTCGCATCAGCGTCTTTAGCCGCGGATGTCGGCTGACCTTGCCCAGTGCCTCGCCGTCGAGTGACGACAGCTGTTGCAGCAGTTCGGTGCGACGGTTGCCGAAGGCTAGCAATACCTCACCGAACGGCTGCTCATTGAACTTCGCGTCCCAGGTCGCACGGTTCTCCATGTCGGCAGCCGTCAGTTCGTCTTCACCACGCGCCAGCTCGCCGAGACGCCGTAGGTGCAGTGCGTCCAACTCGAACAGGTGTCCGACGTGCTCCTGGATCGACCAGTTCTGCCCTTGGCGTGCCGCTAGCGCGGTGGCCGTCAGCCCTCGGGTCGCTGTGGTGATACGGCTTGAAGCGCCTCGGATCCGCGATTTGAATGCCGTGATACGTTCGACTGGGAAGTCGAATGCAAACGTTCTGCCAGTCCACGCTTCTCGCATCGGCTAAGCGTAGCGAAGATGTTTCGACTACCATCGTGGCAGTCTTCTAGAACACCCATGCTTTCCTTCATCGTTCCAGCTCATGACGAAGAGGCCTCGATCGTCGCCACGGTCGAATCGATCGTTAGGTCGGCGCACGGGCACGCGTTTGAGGTGATTGTCGTTGATGATGCGTCGACGGATCGCACGGCAGAACTCGCCGCGGCTGCTGGTGCGCGCGTCGTGTCGGTTGAGTTGCGGCAGATTGGTGGCGCGCGCAATGCCGGTGCCGAAGTGGCCAATGGCGATCTGTTTGTGTTCGTCGACGGCGATACGCGGATCACCAAGCAGGTTGTCGAAGGTGTGGTCGCGGCCACCAACCAGGGCGCGATCGGCGGCGGGGCCATGGTTCGTTTTGACCGCCCGATGCCGATTTATGCGCATTTGATGATGCCGTTGATGACGCGCCTCTACTTCATGATGAAGTTGGCCGCGGGGTGTTTCGTGTTTGCGACTCGAGATGCGTTTGAAGCCATCGGTGGCTTCGACCTTGAGTTGTTCGCCGGCGAAGAGATCGAACTCAGCCGTGCGCTGAAGCGCTACGCGAAGACCATCAAGCAATGGCGAGGACATCGCGCGCGGTTCGTGGTGGTGCGGGCTCCGGTCGAAACCTCCTCTAGAAAGCTGCGCACATTTTCGGGATTCCGCATGTTGGGTGAGTTGCTGCGATTGCTCGCACTGGGGCGTCGCGGCGTGCGCAAACGCGAGAATCTTTCGTTGTGGTATGGACCACGGCGGCCGGATCCCGGTTCGTGCCAAGTTGGTGACGCGCCATCAGTGCCGCAGGACCGTTCGCGATAGGGGTTGATCGCATCGCATATGGCCCGATCATCAGTCCATGTCCTCGCTCGTTGTTCTGGCCTTGGCTGCCACGCTTTTACCTCAGTCAGAGCCGGCAGTTGCCAGTCAACACTGGGCTTATCGCAAGCCGGTGCGAGCCGACGTGGCCGCGGTTGCCGGGCATGCTGTCGACGTCTTGCTGGCCAAGAAGTGGTCGGGTGTAGGTGTGCAGGGGAATGAGTCCGCCGATCGCAGTTCGCTGGCGCGCCGCCTCTACCTCGACGTGATTGGTTTGCCGCCGACGCTTGACGAACTCGAGGCATTCGTCGCCGATCAGCGACCAGATGCTTACGAGCGTCTCGTCGACCGCTTGCTCGCGTCACAGCACTACGGCGAACGGTGGGCTGTGCCGTGGTTGGATCTCGCGCGCTATGGCGACACCAATGGTCACAATCTCGACGGTGGTCGCAGCGCGTGGCCCTACCGCGATTGGCTGATTGAGGCGCTCAATCGCGACTTGCCCTTTGATCGTTTCACCATCGAGCAGCTCGCTGGCGACATGTTGCCGGACGCCAGTGAGGCGACGCGCATCGCGACCGGGTTCCATCGCAATACGACTCTCAACAACGAAGGCGGGGTTGATCGACAGGAGGCGCGGTGGGAGCGCTTGCTGGATCGGGCGAGCACGACCGGCACGACATGGCTTGGCAGCACGTTCCATTGCGCGCAATGCCACGACCACAAGTACGACCCCGTATCACAACGTGAGTTCTACGGCTTGGTCGCGTTCTTCGAGACGCAGGACGAGGTCACCCTGAATCGCGCCGATGGCAGCAAAACGCTGGTGATGCGCGAGAGGCATGGCGCGAAGGCGGTGACGCACCTGCGGCTGCGCGGCGCCTTTGATAGCCCTGGTGATGAGATTGAGGCGCATTTGCCTGCGGCGTTTTTGCCGACCCTCGAACAGGTCGTTGGGGATGCCCCGCGCGATCGGTTGGCCTTGGCGCGTTGGCTTGTGTCGGCCGAGAATCCATTGACCGCGCGCGTCGCCGCGAACCGCATCTGGATGGAGTTGGTCGGGCAATCGCTGATCGATACTCCGGAAGACTTCGGCCTGCAGTCGGAGCCGCCATTGCATCTCGACGTGCTGGATTGGTTGGCGACCGAGTTTGTTCGGCTCGGCTGGAGCCAGAAGACGTTGATCCGCACGATCGTGATGTCGAACACCTACCAGCGCAGCGCCGTGGCGACCGCGGAGCAGTTGCGTTTGGATCCGAGCAATCGCTTCTATGGCCGTAGCACGCGCTTCCGGCTCGATGCCGAACGCGTTCGCGATACGTGGCTGGTGGCGGCGGGTTTGTTGTCGCGCAAGGTTGGCGGTCCGAGTGTTTATCCGCTGCAGGCCGACACCAGTGGGGTGATCCCGACCAACAAGGTCAACATGCGCTGGCCGACTAGCAAGGGTGAGGACCGTTGGCGCCGCGGCCTCTACACGTATTGGCGGCGAACAGCTCCGTTTGTCGCGTTCAAGGCCTTTGACGCGTCGTCGCGAGAAGTTTGTCAGGTGCGGCGGGAGCGTAGCAATACCCCGATGCAGGCGCTGGTTGGTCTCAACGATCCGACGGCGTTGGCGGCGGCGGACGCGCTGGCGCAACGCATGCGAGCTTGCGAAGGTGACCGCGGTGCGAAGCTCGCGCTGGGCTTCCGGGCGTGCACCTCGCGCATGCCGACAGCAAGTGAACTTGATGCACTGCAAAAGGCGTTGGCTGCCGAGCCCGAACCGCGGGCGTGGCAACGCATGGCGATTGTTCTGTTGAACCTCGATGAAACGTTGTGCCGCGGATGAGTATCTTCCAACCCAGTCGACGAGATGTGATTGCCGCTGCTGGTGCGGCTCTCGGAGCGCGCGTGTTGCCTGCATCTGGCTTTGCCGGCCTGCAAGGCATGCCGCAGGGCACACCGCAGGGCACACCGCATCATGCACCGCGCGCCAAGCGCATCGTGCAGTTGTTCATGGCCGGTGCCCCGTCGTCACTCGACCTCTTTGACGACAAGCAGGTGCTACGCAAGTTCGATGGCAAGCCAGTGCCCGATGATTTGCTCAAGGGGCAGCGCTTCGCCTTCTTGAAGGGCATTCCAAAGCTGCTTGGCTCACCTTTTTCCTTCCGCAACTACGGCGAATCCGGCGCCGAGATTAGCGAACTGCTGCCGCACACCGCCGCGATTGCCGATCGTTTGACCTTCGTGAAGTCGGTGCACACGAATCCGTTCAACCATGGCCCGGCGCAGGTCTTTGCCAACACCGGCCACCATTTAGTTGGGCGACCAAGCCTTGGCAGTTGGCTTCTGCATGGGCTGGGATCCGATACGAAGAATCTGCCGGGATACTGCGTGTTGGTCTCGGGCAAGATCGATCCGGGCGGCGGCTCGGCGTGCTGGGCCAATGGCTTCCTGCCGTCAACGTTGGGAGGTGTCGAACTGCGCACGCGTGGCGACCTTGTGCCGTGTGTGACCGATCCGAAGACGATGGATCGCATCGCCCGCAAGCGCGGCATCGACCTTCTGTCTGAATTGAACAGCCAGCGTCAGGCGGTGATTGGGGACCCCGAGATCGCGGCGCGAACGGCCGCCTACCAGCTAGCGTATCGCATGCAGGATAGCGCCCCGGAGTTGGCCGATTTGCAGAGCGAGCCGGACTACGTGCACCAGATGTATGGCAGCAAACCGGGCAAGCGCTCGTTTGCCAACAACTGTCTGCTAGCGCGACGCCTGTTGGAGCGCGGCGCGCGCCACGTGCAGGTCATCCACCGCGGTTGGGATCACCATGGCTCTAACAAGAGTGATGACTTGATGCACGGCTTGCCCAATATGTGCGCGCAGACGGACCAAGCGGCCGCAGCGTTGGTGCTCGATTTGGCTCAGCGCGGCATGCTCGAAGACACGTTGGTGGTGTGGGGCGGAGAGTTCGGCCGCACGCCAATGCGCGAAGTGCGCAGCACCAAGGTTCTCGGTCGCGATCACAATCCGCGTGCGTTCACCATGTGGTTTGCCGGCGGTGGCGTGAAGCCGGGCCTGACGATCGGCAAGACCGATGACCTGGGCTACACGGTTGCCGAGGATCCGATGCACCTGCACGACGTGCATGCGACGTTGCTGCACTTGATGGGCATTGACCACGAACGGTTGACGTTCCGTTTTCAGGGACGGGATTACCGACTGACCGATGTGCATGGCAAGGTCATGCGCCAGATGCTCGCATAAGAACGGTCACTGGTGCTCGACAGGAGCGGGCATGAGGAGGCTACTCTCGCGCCCGAGCACCAATAGCGACTTTGACTTGGCGGTCCGCGGGCGCCAAACTCGCGTTGTGGAGACCAACCTGCAGGTAGTCGAAGTGGCATTCGCGCGCGATGCGTGCCAGACGCGATTGCCGTTCCGTTTTGGTGGCGTCACGCTGCACTCGACCGAGCGGTTGACGTGCCGGGTGACGGCGCGTGATTCCGAGGGCCTTGAGGCGACTGGGTGGTCTTCCGACTTGCTGATACCGCGCTGGTTTCGCAAGGACACCGTCGCCACCCCGCAGCAAGACGCGGATGAGCTGGTGGCTTCGGCCGAGGCCGCGGCAGCGTGCTATTCGTCGCTGCCGGCAAACACTGTATTTGGCCTGTGGCGCCAGGTATTGGCCGAACGCATCGAGTCGCAGCCGATCGATCAGCCTGACTTGTTAGTGCGTGGCTATGGCGTCGCCATGGTCGAGCGGGCGCTGCTTGATGCGAGCTGTCGCCTTGTTGGGATGCCGTTCGCCGAGGCCCTGCGCGCCGATGTGTTCGGGTTCCGTCCGGGTGAGGTGCATGCGCAGTTGGCCGATTGGCAGTGGCAGGCGGACTTGCCGAAGCCTCGGTCGCACGTCACCGTGCGGCATACCGTGGGCATGCTCGATCGCTTGCGAATTGCCGATGTGGATCCTGCGGATCGCGTGAATGACGGCTTGCCCGAGGCCCTCGATCAGGACATCGACGAATACGGCGTGGCCTGGTTCAAAGTCAAGGTCGGTGCAGGCATCGAACAGGACCGGGCGCGGCTGTTGGACCTCGCCGCGTTCTTTGCCGAGCGCGATCTGTCGCCTGAATTGACTCTCGACGGCAACGAGCAATACCAGGACATTGAGCAACTGGCTGACGTTCTGGACGCGGTCGCCGCCGATCCGAAGGGTCGTAAACTGGTGTCGCGCATCGCGTTCATCGAGCAACCGTTGGCGCGCGCTCACTCGTTTGATCCGGGTCGGCATCGCGGCATCGAGCGTGTCACCAAATATGCGCCGCTGATTCTCGATGAAGCCGACGCGACTCCCCAGTCGTTCGTGCGAGCGCTCGAACTCGGCTATCGCGGCGTGTCCGTCAAGAACTGCAAGGGCGTGTTCCGCGCGCTGTGCAACTTTGGCATCGCCAAGAGTGCGGCTGGTCGTTTTCAGTCGGGGGAGGACCTGACCAACGTCGGCGTGCTGTCGTTGCAGCAGGATCTGTTGACTGGAGCCGTGCTTGGTTTGCCGCATGTCGAGCGCAATGGCCATCACTACTTCCGTGGGCTGGACCATCTGCCTGGCGAAGTAGCGGCGAACGCGTTGGCGGCTCATTCAGACCTCTATCGACCGCTTTCAGCGGCTAACGGTGGCGGCGTCGCGTTGCGAATTGTGGCTGGCAAGATCGATATCACGTCGGTGCTGTCGGCTGTCGGCTACGGCCAGTCGATGAGCAACTACGCTCAATCCTTGCAAGTGGCGGCGACCAGCTAGAAAGTTCGAGCGTGCGTTACCAAGCCCCTGGCCACTTCCGTTCTGCTGCTGACTTCTCAGCTCACCTGCGTACGATCGATCCCGAGTGGCAGATTGACGAAGACGTGCCAGCCGGCGGTGCCTTGGCGCAGCCGATCGAAGTGCACGGTCGCACCCTCGGCAATCGCTTTGCGTGCCACCCGATGGAAGGTTGGGATGGCACCGATGACGGCCGCGCGACGGACCTGACCCTACGGCGCTGGACGAACTTCGGGCGTTCGGGGGCGTCGCTTGTATGGGGTGGCGAAGCGTTCGCGGTGCAGCGCGATGGCCGGGCGAACGAACGGCAGCTCTATCTCGATCCGGCGGTCGATGCGGGCGAGACGATGGCCAATCTGCTGGTCGCGTTGCGCGCCGGCTCAGCGGAAGCTGGCATGAAGCCGAGCGAACAGTTCGTCGGGTTGCAGTTGACGCACTCCGGCCGCTTCTCGCGGCCAGAAGGCCCGCCCGCACCGTTGGTCGCGCATCGACACCCGCAGCTAGGCATCAAATACCCGCACACTGCCGATGCCCATCAGTTGACCGATGGCGAGCTGGAAGGTCTTGGCGACAACTACGTCAAGGCCGCGAAGCTGGCGCAAAATGCTGGTTTTGACTTCGTCGACGTGAAGACGTGCCACGGCTACCTGTTGCACGAACTGCTTGCCGCGCGCGGTCGCGAAGGCATCTACGGCGGCGACTTTGCGGGGCGAACCAGGTTGTTTGAGCGCATTGTCGCAGGCATCCGCAGCGAGTGCCCCGGCTTGCACATTGGCGTGCGCTTGTCGTTCGCAGACGTGATCCCGTTCGAGAAGGATCCGACCACGAGTCTTGGCCGTGGCATGAGCGGGGAGTTGCCCTACATGCATGGGTTTGGTGTCGACCAGCAGGATCCCACCAAGTTTGACCTGGCCGAGCCGCTGCAGTTGCTCAAGCGTTACGAAGAACTCGGCATCGAACTCGTCAACGTCACCCTCGGTTCGCCCTACTACAATCCGCACCTGCAGCGCCCCGCAGCGTACCCGCCGAGCGATGGTTACCAGCCGCCAGCCGATCCGTTGCAGTTCGTCAAGGTGCACCTCGATGCCGTTCGTGCTGCCAAGCGGGCCGCGCCGAATCTGAAGTTCGTCGGCACGGCCTACACCTACCTGCAAGAGTGGCTCGCCAACGTGGCGCAATATGAAGTGCGCAACGGCCACGTCGACTTCGTCGGCCTCGGTCGCATGTTGCTCAGCTACCCCGATCTGCCGCGCGATGTCATCGCCGGCACGGCCGTGCAGAGGAAGCGCATCTGCCGCACGTTTAGCGACTGCACGACGGGGCCGCGCAACGGCATGATCAGCGGCTGCTTCCCGCTCGACCCCTTCTACAAGGCGATGCCGGAAGCGAAGCGGGTCAAGGCCCTGCGCGACGGCGCCAAGTAGCTCTGCGCGACCGCGCTACGTAGCCCTGCGCGACGGCGCCACGTAGCCCTGCGCGACGGCGCTACGCCAAACTAAACGGCCTGCGGTGGGCTGCGGGTTTGGCGATGCGACATCGCAGCGGCATGATCATCCGCGCCCGGCGCCCGACTGCCCTAGACGGAGCGCTGAGCGAACTGCACCCACGCACGCAACAACGAAATACAGTGAGCGATTCCACGAGCGGTAAGCCAAGCGGCGATCTCGACCAGGTGCGGCAAGGCTTGCGCATGGCTACGCCGCCGGACCCGGTGCAGCTTGCTGCGGAGAAGGACCTGCTGCGCGAACTCGAGCATGCGCCAGCGTTGAAGCGTTGGCGCGGTTACCTGAAGTTCATTGGCCCCGGCTACATGCAGAGCGCGATGACGCTCGGTAGCGGCACGGCCGCGAGCAGTCTCTTTGCCGGTGCGGTGTTCGGCTACGATCTGTTGTGGGTTGCGCCGATTGGCATG
>JBNMNW010000235.1:0-9450 GCA_051278165.1 Planctomycetota bacterium
CATGTGCCGGCCGAACTGATGGATCCGTCGATGCGGGAAATTGCGCGGGTGCTGCGACCCGGTGGCCACGCGTATGTGTCGGAGCCGTTGTTCCGCGGCTCGTTCAATCACTGCCTGCGGTTGTTCCATGACGAGAGCTACGTGCGTTCGCAAGCGTTTGCGGCAGTCACGTCGGCGGTGAGCGCTGGGCTGTTTGCGTCCGTCTCGCAAACGTTCTTCTTGGCGCCAGTTCACTTCGCGAGCTTCGCAGAGTTTGAGCGGCTGGTCATTGGCACGACGCACTCGAACCACGTGTTGAGCGACGAGGTCTACGCGCAAGTGCGGGAACGGTTCGCCAGCTACGCGGGCGCGGATGGCGTGCAGTTCGAGCAACCGATTCGCGTCGATCTGTTGCAGCGACCGGTCTGCAGCTAGGCAGTGCGAACCGACGCAGTGTGAATCGACGCAGTGCGCGAGCCGTTCACGAAGCTGTTGAATCGCACCGCGCGACGCCTTCCCAGACTGCCGCTGTCACGATGCACGCACGCACTCAGTCCGTCGCAGCAGTCCACTCATCGCGCTCAATCCACCCCATCGATCCGTAGCCCCCGATCCATCGGATGCGTTGGCATTCAAGCAGCCACACCTCGAAGCCGTGCGCCGAGCGCATGCGTTCGGCCTCGGGGAAGCGCGCGAAGTAGAGCGCCTCTACTTGCGTCGCTGCGTCCCCTTGCGGGCGGCTGGCTTTGACCAGCATGGCGTGGCGCGCCCCGGTCTGCGGCTGGTCGCGAACGGCTGGGTCGGCAACAAACAATGTCGCCCGGTCGTCAGCGATCAGGTTCTTCGAGTGCTCGGAGATGTCTGACAAGAACACCAGTGCATCCCCTTGTGGCGTAAGGGTATAGGGCGCAATGGATGCGAACGGCCAGCCGTCCATCGCGGCGTGCGCCGTGCAAAGAGTGGCGTTGTGCTCGCTGGAGAACAGGGCGCGAACAGTCGTCAAAGCCGAGTCGGTCATGGGCACATCATCGCGGTCGCGCCCGCCCCAGAGATGCATTGCTTTGCGGAGTCGGTGCAAAAATCTCGTGACTGGGAGCCGGTGGTAGAGACCCTGGACGGCATGCGATACCTAGCCACTCTCGTGCTCGCCTTCGGCGCAGTTTCCTGCGGGACCCAAGACGCCGTTCAGACTCTGCCTTTCGCAACGTCCGTTCGTTCCACCCTGCAGCTAGGGAACTTCTCGGTCAGCCTTGCCGTCAAGGACATCGCGGTATCCAAAGCCTTCTATCAGAAGCTCGGCTTTGTCGCGATCGGTGGCGATCAAGCTGGCGGTTGGCTGATTCTGCGCAATGGCGAGACCAAGGTCGGTCTGTTCCAAGGCATGTTCCCGACCAACATCATGACCTTCAATCCTGGCTGGGATGGCAACGCGGAAGCTCTGGCGGAGTTCGTCGACGTGCGCGACATCCAGACGAAGCTGGAAGGCGTTGGCATCAAGTTGACGAAGCGGGCCGCTGATGGTGGCGTTGGACCCGACAGCCTCGTGATGGCCGATCCCGATGGCAACGTGATCATGATCGATCAGCACGTGCCGCGCGGCAAGTAGCCAGAGCCGGCATCGGCCTTAGCTGCACTAGATCCCAACCCACCCAGATCCCAACCAAACCAGATCCCAACCAAACCAGATCCCAACCAAACCAGACCGCTACTCAATCAGGCCATCACTACGCAGTCGCGCCGCCAACTCTCGCTGGTAGGCGGCGTGCGCCGCCGCATCTTCGCGCGCTTGATCGCTATAGAAGATAAACCCCAGCGCCCGGCGTTGCCGGTCGGCGGTCTGGTTGCGGTCGGCGCGGTGAATCGTCATCGCGTGATGCACAAGCAAGTCGCCGGGGTGGGCGGGGCAAGCGACTTCGTGCTCGCGATCGACTGCCTGCGGGTAGTCGGTGATGCCGCGGCTAAACCCTAATGTGCCGGTGCTGGCGTGTTTGCGCATGCCGCGGCGATGAGAGCCGCGCGCGTATCGCACGCAGCCGTTTTGCACGTCGACGTCATCGAGTGCGAGCCACATGGTCACGGCTTCGCACGGATCGAGCATGAAGTAGTGGCCGTCCTGATGCGGTGGCGTTGGCTTGCCGATGCCTGGCGGCTTGTTGAAGTATTGGATGTTGCGCGGGATCGCTGGGGCACCGAGCAGTTGCTCGGCTAGTTCCGGCACGCGGCCCTGCGATGCCAGTTGCGCAAACCACGCATCGTGCTCGCCGAGTTGCTGGATTTGCTTCAACGTCGCCTGGTTGCCACGCTCCTCATAGAAGACGTGCTCGCTCGGCAGCTTCGGCAGAACGTCTTCAAGGAAGCGCGCCACGTGCTGTTGCAGCTCGGCCAGTTCTTCGCCTTGGAAGAAACCGGGTAAGCCGACGAAGCCGTTGTCTGTGAAGTCCTGCATCAAGGAATGCGGACAGGCTACGCGAACCGAGGCCGCGATGAAGGTCGTTGCGTCACGTGCTCGCTACGCCGACGACGATCCCGTCACGCACGGTCACGATCAGGCCATTGTCGTATGGCGATGAACTGCAGCCGCTGCTGATCGTCGCTCCTGACGCCGCCATTGCGCAGCTGCTGGCGAGCTTGCGTTAGTCGCTAACTGGCAAAGTGTTGGGTGCGGCGAAAGCAGGTTGGCCGAGGCCGAACATCGGCGGCCAATCGTCCGCCCGGCAGCGTCAGCGTGCCAGGAGAACTTGCCGGCTCTCGTTCTGAGGGTCGCGTTGCCGTTCCGCAAGTTCGTTAGGGCGCCGTGGCAGCGTTGGTTCCGGTCGTTGCGCGGCCCAGCGCATGAGCGACATTTGCTCGGTCGGGGCCCCAGCATGATCGCGCTGCCGTTAGACTGTCTCGCCGCCTCTCGTGTTCACCTGACCTGTTCCCGGTCACGCAATGCTTAAGAACTTACCTAATCCGTCGCTACTCGCCTGCCTTCTCATCGCTCCTATCGCCGCTCAGATAGCTGTGCCGCAACAGAGTCAAGCAACGGATATTCGGCTGCGATATGCCTCGTTCGATCCACTGGTCGCCCAGCCAAAGGTGCCCACGTTGTTGCGCGGCACGAATGAGAACGGCCTCTGGATTGTGCAGTTTCAGACGACGCCCACGCAAGCCGATCGCAACGCGATGGCGGAACTCGGCGGCCAGGTGATTGGCTACTTGCCGGACAATGCCTACGTCGTGCGCATGCCGGCTGGTCCTGCGGCCAACACCATGAGCATTGAGACCGTGCGCTGGGTCGGCAGCTACGAAGTGCCATATCGCATGGACCCAGCCCTGCTGCTGGCCAAGGCATACGCCAGTGACAAGCCGGCGAACTACAGGATCGTGGTGGCCGACCGGAACAAC
Source organism: Planctomycetota bacterium (assembly GCA_051278165.1). Lineage (GTDB taxonomy): Bacteria > Planctomycetota > UBA1135 > UBA1135 > UBA2386. The sequence continues at coordinate 3,367 of JBNMNW010000235.1, forward strand.
GACAAGCCGACGCTGGTGATGAAGATCACGGCGGCAGGCGGTCAGGTCGTGGCTGAGAACTTTGGCAGTAGCGTCATCGAAGCGACGCTGACTGGGCCGCAAATGTTGCTCGTCGCAGGCTTCAACGAAGTCCTGTGGGTCGATCCGGCTGGCGAGCTGAAGTTCTACATGGACAACGCCCGCATCCAGGGCGGTGGCAACTATGTCGAAGGCCAGGCGGGCTACACCGGCACTGGGGTCAACTCACATATTTACGAAGGCGTCGAGGCGGCGCACCTGGACTTTACTGGCGGCGCGACCAACGTGCTGAGCGCTGGTAACCCTACGGATCACGGTCATGCGACCGGCGGCATCATGTGGGGCAATGGCAACAGCAACCCCGCGGTTCGAGGCATGGCGCCGGATTCGGGCAAGTTCTATACCGAGGTCGAGCTACCGCCAGCTGCAGCGTCACGTTGGCAGGTGTTTAGTGACCTAGTCAACGTTCACGATGTCAGTCATACATCGGGATCTTGGGGTTGGGGCATCACCCTGAACTACAACTCGTACTCGGCGGAAGCTGACGAGGCGGTGTTCGATCACGACATCGCGTGGACGCAGAGCCAGGCGAATGACGGCACGCAGATGTCGGATGGCTTCGCGTGGGGCAAGAACGTGTTCTCGATCGGCGGCGTGGCTCACGGCGACGACGCGAACCCGGCCAACGATTCGTGGTTGGCTGGTAGCGCCAGCATTGGTCCCGCTTCGGATGGTCGCATCAAGCCAACGCTGTGCGCGTACTTCGATTTCATTGGCACCTCGGACCGGACCGGCGCTGCTGGCTACAGCGGCATGAGTTGGACGGGCGGCTTTAATGGCACGTCGGGTGCTGGCCCGATCGTTGGCGGTCACAACGTCATCGCGATCCAGATGTTCACCGATGACGCTGGCACGCCCGGCATCGGCAAGTTCGGCAACGCATTGCGCGTTCCAGGTGGCACGGCGCACCAGAACCGTCCGCACTTCACGACGTTGAAGTCACTGATGGTTACCGCCGCGCGCCAATACGCGTTCACGTCGGCTAGCAACGATTTGCGCCGCGAACATCAAGGTTGGGGCTTCCCTAACTTGCAAGACTTGTGGGACAGGCGCGGCAAGACGTTCCTCATTGATGAGACGGAAGTGATGCAGCAAGGTGCCGTGCACAGCTACCAGATCACCGTTGCACCCAGCGAAGCGGAGCTGAAGATCAGCCTCAACTGGAATGAGCCGGCTGCGAACCCGTCGGCCGCTGCCGACCTCATCAACAACCTGTCGCTGCGCGTGCTGGCTCCGAACGGAACCGAATACTGGGGCAACATCGGTCTTGAAGACGGACCGTGGTCGCAGGCTGGCGGTAGTGAAGACTCGATCAACTCGATCGAGAACGTGTTCATCCAGAACCCGGCTGCCGGCAACTGGTATGTGCAAGTGCTTGGGACGTCCATCGTCGCGGACAACCACGTTGAGACTCAGGCAGTCGATGCTGACTACGGTCTGGTTTGCGTTGGCGGCGTGGGCCAAGTCGCGCCCCCTGGCGTCTTCGGCGAAGCTGAGTCGATTGGTTTCGGTTGCGATGGCTCGACCTGCGTTGATGCGATCTACGAGTACCCGACGTTCAGTTTGGCCAACAGTAGCATCACGTTTGAGCACGTTGGCGTGGACTACGTGTTGCAACCCGGTCAAGGCAATTGGATCCCGGCCGCTGGCCAGAACCTAGGCATGGCCGACAACACCGAAGTCGTCAAGAACCTTGCCTTCACGTTGGCCTACCCCGGTGGCTCGACCTCGTCGCTGCGCGTCTGCAGCAACGGTTGGATCTCTAGCGGGTTGTTTACGGGGACGAGCAACTTGGTGCCGGACCCGGACGACTTCTTGGCGCAGACGATGTGGGCGCCGCTTTGGCACGATCTCAACCCGGGAGCCGGTGGTTCGGTTTGGTTCGACAGCACCTCGCAACGCGCGGTCGTGACTTGGGTGACGGTGCCGAACTTCTTCAACAGTGGCGCGTCGACGTTCCAGGTGCAGTTCTGGGCCAATGGTGATGTTCACTTCATCTACCAAAACATGACCATCGCCGGCGACTACGTGACCGGCTTCTCGCGGTCGACGAGCAACGATCCCGGCAGTAGCAACCTTGCGTCTGCTGCAGGTTCGGGTGTGGGTGTCTGCACGACGCTGCAACCCGAGTTGAAGTTTGACGTGTCGGCGCGACCAGTGCTTGGCACGACGTTCGACCTGGTGACGACCGAGATTCCGGTCGGCACCTACTTCGGGTTGGCGATCCTGTCGACGACGCAGCTTCCGGCAGTCAGCCTGACGTTCCTAGGCTTGCCCGGTTGCCAGCTCTACCAAACGATCGACGTGTCGGTGCTTTGGGCGCAGGTCGGCAACTCCGGGATCGTGCAATGGCCGCTGCCGAACAATCCGGTGCTGGCCGGCTTCGAAACGTTCTGCCAGTCAGCAACGTTGACGCCCGGCATCAACGCGTTCGGCATGGCTGTCTCCAACGGCCTGAAGTTGGTCGTCGGGTTTAACTAGCCCGGATCAGCTGCCGGATATCGGCGGCCGCCTACTGGTAGCCGTCTGGCTGGTGACCGTCTGGCTGGTGGCCGCCTTGCTGGGATGCCCCTGGCAGCTGGTCCCTTGCTGGCGAATAGCCATCAGGCGTCACCGCTGCCAGCACCTGGCGCGCCTTCCCGTCGGTTGCGCTCAGGCGCCAATGAGTCGTTTGGAGCGCCACAACTGACGACTACTGCAGTTGGGCCTTGGTGGCAATGATGCCCTGAATGTCGCACCTGTGGGCAGCTCTTGTTCATGGGTGGGGGGGCGCATGGCGGGGAGAGTGGTTTAGACTAGTTCGTGACTCCGCGACCCCTGACCCTGCCCCGCGGCCAACGCCATGCAAATGCAAATTGTCCGACCCGTCTTTCTCGCCTGCGCATTCGCCGTTCCTATTGCTGCCCAGGTGCAGCCAGCAGCGCCGCAGATCAAACTTCGGGTCGGCTCGTTCGACCCGTTGCTGAGTAAGCCCGAGACTTCGGAGTTACTGCGCAGCACGAACGAGCAGGGCTTGTGGATCCTGCAGTTCCACCAGACGCCGTCGCAAGCGGATCGCGATGCCATCGCCACGCTCGGAGGTCAGGTGATCGGCTACTTGCCGGACAATGCCTATGTCGTGCGCATGCAACCGGCGACAGCAGCGAACGCGCTGAGCATTGCGACGGTGAGGTGGGTGGGCAGCTATGAAGTTTCCTATCGAATCGATCCGGAGCTGCTGGCCAAGCGTGTCTACGAGAGCGAGGCGCCGGTCCGCTACAACATCGTGGTCGCCGACAAGCACGCGGACAAGCCGATGTTGCTGGCGAAGATCGCTGCCGTTGGCGGGCGCGTTGAGGACCTACACTTCGGCAGCATCCTCATCGATGCGACGCTGACTGGTCCGCAGTTGTTGCTCGTCGCTGGCTGCGACGAGGTGCTGTGGATCGATGCCTGGAGCGCTCCCGATGTCGATATGGACAACGCCCGCATTCAGGGCGGCGGCAACTATGTTGAAGCGCAGGCTGGCTACACCGGTGCGGGCGTGAATGCGCACGTCTACGAAGGCATTGAAGCGACGCACCCGGACTTTACCGGTGGTGCGATCAACGTGCAGAGTGCCGGTGGTGCCGAACAGCACGGCCACGCAACGGGCGGCATTGTCTGGGGCAATGGCACCAGCAACCCCGCGGTGCGCGGCATGGCGCCGGACTGCGGCAAGTTCTTCACCGAGTACAATACGGTGACGGCGTCGCGTTGGCAGGTGTTCAGTGACCTCGTCAACGTCCACAACGTCAGCCACTCTTCCGCATCGTGGGGTGGTGGGCGCACGTTCTTCTACACCGCGAGCTCGGCCGAGTCGGATGACATCGTGTTCGATCACAACCTGACGTGGACTCAGAGTCAGTCCAATGCGGGTAACCAGGATTCACGGCCGCAGGCATGGGCGAAGAACGTGTTCTCGATCGGTGGTGTTAACCACAATGATGATGCGAACCCGCTTAACGACTCTTGGCAAAACGGCGGCGCCAGTATCGGCCCGGCAAGCGATGGGCGCATCAAGCCCGACATGACGGCCTACTACGACAACACCGGCACGTCGGACCTGACCGGAGCTGCTGGCTACTCCAGCGGCAATTGGACTTCGAGCTTTGGCGGCACGTCTGGCGCGACGCCAATCGTTGCCGGGCACAACGTGCTCGCGATCCAGATGTTTACCGACGATACCGGGACGCCGGGTGTCGGCCCGTTTGGCAACGCGCTGCGACTTCCCGGTGGCACCGTGCATGAGAACCGACCGCATTTCACTACCCTGAAGGCGCTACAGATCGTCAACGGCAACCAATACAGCTTCAGCAGCACCAGCACCGACAATCGGCGCGAGCACCAGGGTTGGGGTGGGTTCCCGAGCCTGCAGAACATGTGGGACAACCGCGGCAAGACGTTCATTGTCGATGAGACGAGCGTGCTGTCGCCGGGTGCGGCGGATGCGTGGCAAATCACCGTCGCTCCCAATGAACCGGAACTGCGCGTTTGCTTGCACTGGAATGAGCCGGCCGGAAACCCTTCAGCGGCTCAGCATCTGGTCAACAACTTGTCGCTGCGCGTTAGGGCTCCGAACGGCACGGAGTACTGGGGCAACGCTGGCTTGCAGGCCGGTGTCTGGTCGGTGCTCGGTGGCAGCGAGGACTTGATCAACTCGGTCGAGAACGTGTTTGTCCAGAACCCGGTCGCCGGCGACTGGTATGTGCAAGTGTTCGCGAGGTCGGTCGTCATGGACAATCACGTCGAGACGCCTGCGGTTGACGCCGACTACGGTTTGGTGTGTGTCGGTGGTCCGGGGCAAGCCGCGCCGTCTGGCTTCTTCGCCGAAGTTGAGTCGATTGGTTTCGGTTGTGATGGCTCGACCTGTGTCGATGCGATCTACGAGTACCCAACGTTCAGTTTGGCCAACAGTAGCATCACGTTTGAGCACGTTGGCGCGGACTACGTGTTGCAGCCTGGTCAAGGCACTTGGATCCCGGCCGCTGGCCAGAACCTCGGTATGGCCGACAATACCGAAGTCGTCAAGAACCTTGCCTTCACGTTGGCCTATCCCGGCGGCTCGACCTCGTCGCTGCGCGTCTGCAGTAACGGTTGGATCTCTAGCGGGTTCTTCACCGGAACGAGCAACTTGGTGCCGGACCCGGACGACTTCTTGGCGCAGACGATGTGGGCGCCGCTTTGGCACGATCTCAACCCCGGAGCCGGTGGTTCGGTTTGGTTCGACAGCACCTCGCAACGCGCGGTCGTGACTTGGGTGGCGGTGCCGAACTTCTTCAACAGTGGCGCGTCGACGTTTCAGGCGCAGTTCTGGGCCAATGGCGATGTGCACTTCATCTACCAGAACATCACCGTCGCCGGCGACTACCTGACCGGCTTCTCGCGGACGACGAGCAACGATCCCGGCAGTAGCAACCTTGCGGCTGCTGCAGGTTCGGGTGTGGGTGTCTGCACGACGCTGCAACCCGAGTTGAGGTTTGACGTGTCGGGGCGACCTGTGCTTGGCACGACGTTCGACCTGGTGACGACCGAGATTCCGGCCGGCACCTACTTCGGGTTGGCGATCTTGTCGACGACACAGCTTCCGGCAGTCAGCCTGACGTTCCTAGGCTTGCCCGGTTGCCAGCTCTACCAAACGATCGACGTGTCGGTGCTGTGGGCGCAGGTCGGAAACTCCGGGATCGTGCAATGGCCGCTGCCCAACAATCCGGCGCTGGCCGGCTTCGAAGCGTTCTGCCAGTCAGCTACGTTGACGCCCGGCATCAACGCGTTCGGCATGGCTGTCTCCAACGGCCTGAAGTTGGTCGTCGGGTTTAACTAGCCCAGATCAGCTGCCGGATATCGGCGGCCGCCTACTGGTGGCCGTCTGGCTGGTGGCCGCCTTGCCGGGATGCCCTGGCAGCTGGTTCCTTACTGGCGAACTGCCAGAGGCGTCACCGTTGCCAGCACCTTGCGCGTCTTCACATCGATTGCGATCAGGCGACC
>JBNMNW010000236.1:0-9388 GCA_051278165.1 Planctomycetota bacterium
CGATGAGGCTCTTTTCCAGCTCGATGCCGCGAGCAACGCGAGCAGCGATTCCGATGTCTCGAGTGCCGCAAGACGTTCTCACGGCAGACGTTTCGCTACGACTATCATCACTAATTGTTCGCCAGACAACTAGCGCCAGAGACATCCCTCAATGCTCCACCAACAATCAGGGGATCAGTTTACGTCTACGCCTTAGAACTCGGCGGTGGCGGTCTGGCCGGCGACCACGGTGACCGTGATCTTCGGGGCATCGTCCGGATTGCGGTTCTGCATCGACAGGTAGGAGAGTTCCCAGTTGCCGGGCTTCAATCCTTCGAGGGCTCCCTTTTTGCCGCGCACGACCTGCATGACGGGCTCGACACCTTCGGCGCCATCGCCGACAAACTTGGCCTGCACGGCGGCAAACATCTGTGCCTTGGCAATGGTGATTTCGATGCGTCCCGCGGCCTGCATCGTGATCTGGATCGGGCCCTTGGTTTGGCCTAGTGCGACGGTGGCGGAGGCGGTGGCGGGAGATAGGGATTTGGCGGTTACTCGCACCGTAAGGTCGACGTTGAAAGCGACTCCGCGTAGCTCGAACTCGCCCTGCGCATTGGTTTTCGACTTTGAGCCTCCGAGTCCCATACCGCCCATCATGCCCGCCATCATGCGGCTGACTTGTTGGGCTTCGGCGCCGTTGCTGCTCTGCTGCGACACGGTCACTTCGGCGCCAACAACGGGGGTGCCATCTGAGTCACGGACGACGCCAAGCAGCGTGGTCATGGTGAGCTCGATGTCGAAACGGTTTTGGCCGTCTTGAAGCGTGACCATCACCGTGTCCTGCATGGCGCGATCTTTGTGAGTGATGCGCACCCGGTGATTGCCTGACGGCAAATCCTGCAGGCTGTATAGGCCTTCCTCGTCGGACTTGTTGCTGCTGCTGCCGCCGCGGTTCATCAGTCCCATCATCGAACTCAAGGCTTCGGCATTGAGCGGGCTGTCGCCGTCATTGGCTTGGCCTTTCTGGAAGGTCACGGTCGCGTTTTCTAGCGGTATGCCGTTTTCGCGAACGATGCCGGTCAGCGTTGCCGAGGGGCTTTTGCGAAGCGTGAGCTCAGCAGTTTCTTGGTCGAGCACGTCGACGCGTTGCCATGGTGCCCCCGATTCGTTGCCGCCTCGATTGGCGAGGGCCGCCGCGAAGATTCCTCCTGCGCGTGCCGTGCCAATGCGGAACTCGTGCAGGTCTTCGGTCAGGTTGGGGAATCGGGCGATGCCGTTGGCGTCCGTCTTGCGGCGGTCGGTGCTGTTCTCGGGAGTTTGATGTTCGACGCTGACGCCCTGCACGGGGTTCTGATCGGGGTCCAGCACGGTGACGGCGACCGAGCCGCCTTCGATCAGACGCACGGTGTGTTCGCTTCGCTCGCTGCCGGAACTAGACACCGACACGGATGCTGGGGCGAAGCCCTTCCGTTTGACCGAGAGCTCGGCAGACTGATCGGTGATTGCGTTGAGCGTGCACCTACCTTCATGGTCCGTGCGGCCAGTTTGCGGGCCGACGCCATTTACGCCCATGAAGGCCATTGCACCCATTCGTGCGGTGCCTAGCTCGTCAGTCAGTTGGACCTTTGCGCCCTGGATTGGCTTGCCGTGGTAGGCGTTCAAGACGGTTACCTGGATCGTTGGCTGTGGCTCCAGCCGCACCGTGCCGAGATCTAGGCTGCCGGTCTCCGGTAGTTCGATGTTCTTCTGCTCAAAGCTGCCATAGCCAACAGCTTGGATCGTCAGCTGCAGCTTCTGCTTGTCCTTCGGGCGCAGGTTCGCGACCGTGACCGAACCATCCGGGTAGGCCTTCTGGCGAGCGGTGCTTGGGGCGAGCGCAAGCATGTCGCCCATGCCACCGCCGCCGAGTAGCTGGTCACGCACCCAAAGGCTCTCGACCGGCGCGCCGGACTTGGCGTCCACAACCACGAACGTGACGTTGACGCCTTGCTCGTAGCGGAGCGTGACGGCGGCGCTGTCAGTGTTCGCGTCGACGCGTTGACTGCAGACGCCGGTGCCCGCGAAACCACGGCCTTGTTGCGAAACCCAGACGCGGTAGGTGCTGTCGGCTTTGAGGCCTTTCAACACGAACTTGCCATCGCTAGTGATCTCACACTGGCTCTCGCCATATGCGAAGCCCATGTCGCCGAGTAGTTCGCTCGTGTTGCCGAGCATGCCGATCAGTCCGCCGGTTGCGCCGCTGGCAGCCGGTTGCTTTTTCGATGCCATGACGACCACGCCGGTGTGGTCCTTTGGCAGGTCGGTGACGATGCCCCGGATCGTCGCGCTGCGCGGCATCGTGATCAGGATGTCGGCGAGCGTGTGACCCTTGGCTGCCGATAGTTCCGAGCGAGTCGCAGTTGGGTAGTCCTGGTGGCTGGCGCGCAGCGAGTACTTGCCGGCGGCAACGTGTGCCAGCTCGAATCGTCCGTCTTGGTCAGTAATGCTGCTGTCGCCACCTTGAGCCGTTGCCCATGCGTCACTGCCGGGCCAAGCGAACTCAAGGCCTGCCATCGCATCGTTGGTCTCTGGATCGGTGCGGGTGACGCGGGCGCCGGCGACGGCTTTGCCTGAGATGTTGACAACGCGACCGGCAACCACGGCACCGAGTTCGAGTGTCAGCACGCCAACATCCGTGTCGCTCGCGGTTGGCCGTTGCACGTTGCGTTCGATCAGCAGGTGACCGCGTGCTGCGACTCGAAGCTGGACCATCTTGGAGGTTCCCTCGGATCGAATCCGGAAACTACCATCTGCTTCGGTGCGGGTGACTGCGCGCTTGCTCTCGCTGCCTGCCAGGCGTTTCGTCAACGTCTTCGGATCGAATGGGTTGGCGTCGTCTAGGTCGCTGTCGGCGAAGGTTTCGCGGAAGTCGAAGCCACGCTTGCAGGTGATCTCGATGTCTGCGATGCCTTGACCAGCTGGTCCCACGACCTGGCCAACGATCGACGCCAAATCTGATGCAGAGGGATCCGGAGCTTCGACGGCTTCACGCGTCGAGGCCGCCTCGACAGTTGCTTGCGCGTCCTCCTCCGAACTCTGGTGGGGCGCCGTTTCGGCATCGGCGTCCGCTTGGTCGCCAGCTTGGCTGGTCGTGTCGCTGCTTGGCAACTGTGGCTGTGGGGCGGTGCCTAGTAGCTGCCAGCCGATTGCGCCGGCAATGACGAGCACGACGAAGATGAGAAGACCGACAGAGCGAGTGGCTTGCATGAGAGTAGAGAGCTTGCACCGAGGCGGTCGGTCTGAGGCCCGGCCGTATTGGCGGGGCAGCAGCGGCACGGTCAGTGTGAGGGGCGGGCGTCAGGTGGCCGCTCGGGCAGCATTCCTGTCAATCAGAACAGGATCGGGCGGCGGGTGGACGCATTCATTGCAGATTACTGGCTGGCGACAAGGCCCGAGCAGCTGTTCGCAGGGTGCGGTCTAGGCTTCCGTAACCAATGGCCGGGCAGAGTGTGCCAGGTTGGTGTGCCATGTAGCTGTGCCGTGTCTCTGGGCCGAATCTATCGGGAGCAAACGGCAGTTTGAGGAGTCGTCGCTCAGCCCAAGCCCGGCCCGTCTTTACAAACGTCCGACGGAAGCTCGGCACGGCCTCTGGTAAGCAGCTGTGTATCCCCTGCCCGCTTCGTCAACTGCCAGTGGCTTGCGCCAATGCCCAACTACATGTTCGCCCGCATCGCCATCACGGCCGTAACTCTGACCGCCTGTTCGCTGCCGTGCCAAGAGGTGAATGAGCCGGAACACGTTCTCGGGTGCCGAGGAGTTCACCTACAATCTCAAGACGCGAAAGCGCGCCACGATCATCGGTGAGACCACGCGCGGCGGCGCCAATCCCTGCCGCCGGATGCCGATCGATCAACGGTTCGAGCTGTTCGTGCCAGTGGGGCGCGCGATCAATCCGGTCACCATGAGCAATTGGGAAGGTTCCGGCATTGCCCCGGATGTTGCGTGCGCCGCGGCGGACGCGCTGACAGCAGCGATGCAACGAGCCAAGCCAGCTGCGGCCGCGCATCGCGAGTCGCGTGTGGCCAACGTGACGCAACAGTTTCGCGAGCTCCAAGAGCGGCTCGCCGCCATCGATGCCGTCGCCAAGAACAAGCAATGGCCGGCGGCTTGCGAGGCGGTCACGAGTTGCCTGAGACTCGCGACCGATAGCGAGCTGTGGCTCGAGTTTGACGTCAACGAACTTGGCTACGCATACTTGAAGCGCGGTGATGCCGAGATTGCGATTGCCGCGTTCGCGCACAACGTCGTCGTATACCCAGCGTCAAGCAATGCGTTCGATAGCCTCGGGGAAGCCTACATGGCGGCCGGTAAGCGGCAGCAGGCAATCGTGAGCTACCGCCGTTCGATCAAGCTGGATCCGCGCAACAGCAACGCCACCCGCATGCTGGAAGAACTGACTAAGTAGTGCGGCCTGATGGTCGATCGGCGGTCGCTGTGAGGCCGCCCAGCAATGCTCTTCGACGCGAGTCACTTGACGGCGTGTCGTTGGCTTGGGATTGTGGCTGGGTAGGGCTCGAACTGGTCCGAGCCAAACTTTGAATGGCGCTCACGCAATCACGACTGGGTCACCTATGCACACACGCGCTGAAGCCATCATCGACTACTGGTTCGGGAGCCGCGACGACCTCGCAGGCCGACGCGAAGGCGACCACCAGAAGGCGCTCTGGTGGCGGAAGGACCCTGTGGTTGACGCCGAAATCCGCAACACGTTTGAAGCGGACCACCATGCAGCCGCGCGCGGTGAGTTTGCAGGCTGGGAGACGGATCCTGTCGCGGTCACCGGGCTGATCGTGTTGCTCGACCAAGTGCCTCGCAACATCTACCGCGGGACCCCGCACTCCTGGGCGACGGATGGCTTGGCCCGCGGCGTTTGCCTTCGCGCCATCGCGTCGGGTGTCTTGAGCTCGATCCCGCTGAGCCTCAGGGTGTTCGCAGCCATGCCCCTGATGCACTCGGAGCAGCTCGCTGATCACGAGGTTGGCGCCAAGGTGTTTGCAGCCCTTTACGCCGAGGCCACCGAGAAGCTTGGGGAACTCGGCGGGGCGTTTGCGGGCAACGTCGACTTCATGGCGAAGCACACCGTGATCATCGAGCGCTTCGGGCGATACCCACACCGCAACGCGGTGCTCGGGCGCACGACAACCGAGGATGAGGCATTCTTTCTGACCCAGCCTGGATCCGGGTTCTAGTGGGGCGTTGAGGCCGCGATTTGCAATTGGCTGTTACGCCAGCTACGGCCGTGCGCCTGCAGTTGCCGAGTACGGCGATCGGCCGCATCTATCTGCCCTGAGGAATAGGTCGTGTGCCGCGTCCCCAGTCACCTTCCGGGGCTTCATCGCCAACAGTTCGTTCGATCTGCGCATCGTCGACTGCGGCGGCCGCGTGCACATTGACCACCTGAAGACCAACACCAGCGCGACCAGCATCTGGCCAGCTACTTCGATTGAAGGATTGCGTTCCGACGCGGTCACGCTGCACGACGTGGCAACGCACGGGTCGCCGGCAGTCTCTGCCACCGACAGCGTCGTCGCGATCTAGCATTGCATGTTCGGAGTGAACGCCGGCGGCAATCAAGCTGGCGGCCGTTCCCTCGCCGCGTTGCGCAGCACGGTGGCCATCCCGCGACCCTCACAGCTCGGTATGCTGTGGATCGACCCAACGAATGTGGCCACGTATCCGGTGGTGCTAGACACCACTGGCCGGCACTACCTCAACGTAACGGTGCCGCTTACGGTTCCGGTCGCCAGCGCTTGGACCTTGCAGGGTGTCGTGCTTACGAGCAACGGGCTCGAGTTGACGCTGCCGGCCACGTTCTGCCTCCGCAACTGACGCGCGTAGGCTGACCGGCGCAGTGAGGTCAGATACCTGAGGCTAGGTTCTCGGTTGCATGCCCGATGATTCGCGCCGGCATCGGCTGAGCCAGCCACAGAAGGTGGTGAGCCAAGAGAACCTCGGGGGGAATTGTCGGGGATTTCGCGGATGTCCTCGGCGTTCAGGCAGCCGGCGTAGCCCCTGCTGCTGCCGTGCGAGCCAGTTTCCTGCTAGCACAGGCCTTGCATGGCGGATCACACTCCGACACCCTCTGCCGCGGCGCGCGGCCTCTGGCATCTGGTTTCAGTTGTGCTTCCGCCCAACGTGGACTACTTCCCGTCTACCGCTCATAAGGAGCCCACCGAATGCCCATGCTCGCCAAAGATATCGAAACGCTCATCCGCGAGACGTTTCCCGATGCCAACATTACCATCACCGACCTTGCGGGCGACGGAAACCACTTCTCCGCCGAGGTCGTGGATGAAAGCTTTCGTGATCTGAGCCGGGTGCAGCAGCAGCGTGCGGTCTACGCCTCCCTCAAGGGCAAGATGGACGGCGAGCAGGGCGACCTGCACGCATTGCAATTGACCACCAAAGCGCCCAACTGAACGCCCGCGACCCTTTCCCCCCGATGTTCCTGTGGTGGCGGCCCTGTGCAGTGGGGCTATCAGCAGTAGGACCTAGAGAAGTGGGGCGTGTCCCTTGAACTAGAGAGGTCATGCGATGATGGTCACCGATCACGTCCAGTGGAACCCAGTGAGCCCTTTGCGGCGAAACAGCCAGACCGATGAGAATCCGACTATGAGTGCCGAAGAACAGATCAAAGAAATCGTGACCGCCAACGACGTTGTCCTCTTCATGAAGGGGATCAAGGCGATGCCGCAATGCGGCTTCTCCAACCATGTCGTCGGCGTGCTCTCAGCCATGGGCGTCGAGTTCAAAGATGTCGACGTGCTGGCCGACCCCGCCATCCGTCAGGGCGTCAAGGATTACTCCGACTGGCCGACGATCCCGCAGCTCTACGTCAAGGGCGAGTTTGTGGGCGGTTGCGACATCATCAGCGAGATGACCATGTCGGGCGAGCTGGAGACACTTTTCGATAAGTCCGGTGTGACTTACTCGAAGGAAGCCGCCAAGAAGATCCGCGAATCTCAGGGCTAGGCTCGGACTGGTGTGACGGCTGGCTCGACGATGATGCTAGACGAAGAGGCGCGTAGGTTCGTGCTCCGCGCTGGCCACGAGGTGGCCGCAGCATTGACGCAGCAAGCTTGCGCGTCGGTGGTGCTCACCAAGTCGCGCACGGCTACGTGCTGCTTGAGACCCCTGCTCGGAACGCATAGGCGAGACCGCTCTCAACGGCGCGCAGGTCCGGCCGCGATTCCATAATCGACCATGATCGCAGCGCGCCAGCCTTGTGGTTTTTCGCGCTTGTACAATGGCAGCCCGCCCAAGCCGGAGGCTAGGATCGCAGCCATGAAGACGCATGCAGCCATCGCCTACAGCGCCGGTCAAGATCTGAGCATCGAAGAGGTGGACCTCGACGGACCGCGCGCAGGCGAAGTCCTGATCGAAATCAAAGCAACGGGCGTCTGTCACACCGACGCCTTTACCCTCTCGGGCGAGGACCCTGAAGGTCTCTTCCCCGCCATCCTCGGCCACGAAGGAGCCGGCGTGGTGGTCGATGTTGGACCAGGCGTCACCTCGCTCAAGAAGGGCGATCACGTCATCCCGCTGTATGTGCCGGAGTGTCGCCAGTGCAGCTACTGCACCAGTGGCAAGACCAACCTGTGCCAGGCCATTCGACTCACCCAAGGCGCGGGCATGATGCCGGATGGCACCAGCCGCTTTTCAATCGGCGGCGAGCCACTGTTTCACTACATGGGCACGTCGACCTTCGCGCGCCACACGGTCGTGCCCGAGATCGCGGTCGCCAAGGTTCGCGAAGACGCTCCGTTCGACAAGATCTGCTACATCGGCTGCGGGGTGACGACGGGCATCGGCGCGGTGATCAATACGGCCAAGGTCAAGCCTGGTGACAACGTCGTCGTGTTCGGCCTCGGCGGCATTGGCCTCAACGTCATCCAAGGCGCGCGCATCGCTGGCGCCAACATGATCGTTGGGGTCGACATCAACCCGAGCAAGAAGGCCCTCGCCGAGAAGTTCGGCATGACCCACTTCGTCAATCCTACTGAGGTCGAAGGCGACCTCGTGCCCTACTTGGTCGACCTGACTAAGGGCGGCGCCGACTACTCATTCGAATGCATCGGCAAGGTTGAATTGATGCGCGCAGCCTTGGAATGCTGTCACAAGGGTTGGGGCGAGAGCATCATCATCGGCGTCGCTGGAGCCGGCGAAGAGATTTCGACGCGACCGTTCCAGTTGGTGACTGGTCGCGTCTGGAAGGGCTCAGCCTTTGGTGGCGCCAAGGGTCGCACCGACGTTCCTAAGATCGTTGACTGGTATATGGACGGCAAGATCAACATCGACGACCTGATCACGCACACCATGCCGCTCGAGAAGATCAACGACGCGTTCTCGCTGATGCACAGTGGCGAGTCGATCCGAACCGTCATCACCTTCGACTAGCCCTCGCGAGATCCGCATGCCGAACGAGAGACCAGACGAGTTACCCAACGAGATGCCAAACGAGATGCCCAGCGAAGGACTCACGATTCACACCCTGCCGCTCGGGCCGTGGGATAACTTCATCTACCTGCTCGCCGACGAGGCCACCAAAACGTGCGCCGTCGTCGACCCGGCCTGGCATGCACCGTCGATCTTGCAGGAGGCGCAACGCCTCGACCTGGAGATCACGCACATCCTGTGCACGCACAGCCATTACGATCACGTCAATCGCGTTGAGAAGCTGCTCGAGACGCTAGACGTGCCCGTGCACATGTTGCGCCCCGAGGTTGAGTTCTCCGGCTACAGCTGCGAGAACCTCGTGCCGTCCTCACCTGGGGACACGCTGCGTATCGGCAAGCACGTTGACGTGACCATGATGCACACGCCCGGGCACACGCCCGGTTCCTGTAGCTATCGATTGCGCGACGCCATCGTCACCGGCGACACGCTGTTCGTCGACGGCTGCGGCCGCTGCGACTTCGTTGGCGGGGATCCAGAGCAGATGCATCAAACCTTGCAGGGCTTGCTCGACAAACTGCCGGGGGACACGGTCATGTATCCAGGACACGACTACGGGCCGACCGCTAGCGCCGCTTTGGCGCAGCAGCGAGGCACGAACCCCTACCTCCAGCACAAGACGGTCGCCGAGTTTGTCGCGCACCGGATGGAAGGCAAGGCGCCGAACACCGGCCTATCGAAGCCGCCCGATTGGGCGCCAGCTGATTGAGTCTTAGCAGGCCGAGTGCTGGAGACTGCTAGCGGCATTCATGCACGGTGCACCTTAACCGCTTACTCGAGCGCCAAGGTGAGCGTGGTTGCAGGCGTATCCCTCCGCCCATGGATGTCGTCGCGTCAGGTGTGCGTTGCCGTGTCGAGCCATCGCTAAGGGTTACTCGTCAAAGGTGCTGCGGGCGCGCCGATGCTGTAACAGCCG
>JBNMNW010000237.1:0-9347 GCA_051278165.1 Planctomycetota bacterium
GCGTCGAACGCCCGACGCTCCCCGACTACATCATGTGGCCGGAGTAGGTCCTGGGACCTGCGTAGCTCGCAGGTTCTGAAGTTCGCGGGAACTGACCTCGACAGCTGCCGGTCAAGACCGGCGTGTTTGTCGCGGAGTGCCCGATCGATCGCCAGGCAACCCGGATGTCGTGGCTGCTCGCGAACGGCATCACGGCAGCGCTTTCGTTCGTGGTCTGACGATCGCCACGGGCTCGGACGGCATAGAACCGCTAGAACGAACGCTGTGCGTTACGAACTCCGCCTCCATGCCGCACGGTCGACGAAGGAATACGTCTTCCACCAATTGCTGCCATACCTCGGCAACAAGCGGCACCTGCTCGACCTGATTGGTCGCGCGCTGGACGGCACTGGCGTTCGGCCGGAAGACGCAACGTTCGTCGATGCGTTCGCCGGTAGCGGCGTCGTCTCGCGCTTCGCCAAGCACCTCGGCTTCGCCGTCATCGCCAACGATTGGGAGCCCTACGCACGCACCGTCAACGCAGCGGCGCTACTGCACCACGCAGAACCCGCGATGCCGAAGCTCGGCGGCTACCGCCAGGCGCTCGCGACCCTCAACGCCTTGCCTGGCGTTGAGGGCTGGGTCACGCGCACGTTGTGCCCCAACGATGACGATAACGCGGACCCCCTGCGTGAACGCATGTTCTATCGTCGTGCAAGCGGCCAACGCTTCGATGCGATCCGGCAGCAAATCAGCAACTGGGTCGACGACCGCTCGTGCAGTGAGCACGATGCGCACTGCCTGCTGGCGCCACTGCTCTACCAAGCGTGCTGGCTCGCCAACACCAGCGGCGTATTCAAGGGTTTCCACGCCGGCTGGGGTGGCAAGAACGGCACCGCCCTGCATCGCATTCTCGCCGACCTACAGATGTTGCCACTGCAGTTTTGCAGCAGCCAACGCGAGCACCAGGTCATGTCGCTCGATGCGTTTGATTTGCGCGGCGCGATCGCCGAACGCCCTGACGTCGCCTACCTCGATCCGCCCTACAACCAGCATCCCTACGCGAGCAACTACCACGTGCTCAATTCGCTTGTGCAGTGGGACCAACCGGATCTGCCGCCCGCCACGCAACGCGGCTTCAAGGCAGCGATCCGACCGGACTGGCGCGAGCGTCGCAGCCGCTTCAACAAACGGCACGGCGCCGCCGACGCGATGCAGCAGTTGATGGCATCGATGGACGCGCGCCACCTATTGATCAGCTACAGCACCGACGGCTGGATCCCGCTCGATCGATTGCTGCGCGATGCCGGCGAACACGGTGCGCTGACGGTTCATTGCCGCAGCTACAGGCGCTACCGAACGAGCCCGACTCGACCATCGCCGCGCCCGAGGAACGTCGAGTTCGTGCTGCACGTCAACCGCGAGCGCGCGGCGCGTCCGAACCAGGTTCAATCGGTGCTCGACGACATTCAAGAAGCCGCGCCGCAAACTCTGTAGGCGCTATTGTGGCAGGATCGAAAGCCTTTGCGCAGCCGCCTTCGAGCCCCTGCCCAGAAGTTACTTCGGCGCCTTCTTGCCGGGCTTGCTGAGCTTCTTGACCTTGCCTTGAGTAGCAGGCCCCTTACCGAGCTTGATCTTGCGCGGCGCCGGCATGTAGTGCACGCCGTTCTCACTGCGGGTCGAATCGAGTGCAAACGCGTCGCGGTTGTTGAGGAAGTCGATGACGTATTTCGAAGGAATCGCGAAGTTCAAACCCTGCATGCCGGTGTAGCCCGAACTGTTCACGCCGACGACTTCGCCGCGCAAGTTGAACAACGGACCGCCGGAGTTACCGGGGTTGATCGGCGTCGTGATCTGGAAGTGGCAACGACCTTCAAACGTGCGATTGGTGACACTGACGATGCCACTCGACACGGTTCGATCGAGACCAATCGGCGCGCCAATCGCGTAGACCGCATCGCCGACGTTCATTTCATCGCTCGCGCCTAAGAACACCGTCTTGAGCTGCAGGTCCGCTGGCGGCTCCATCTTGACCAGCGCCAAATCCATGGCCGGATTGATCGCTGCCACCTTGGCCTTGCGAATGGTGCGCGGCTCGAAGCCACCATTGGTAGCCGAGTAGACCACAACGTCGACTTCGACCTCGCCTTCGACGACGTGGAAGTTGGTCACCAACCAACCGTCGGCGTGCGTAATGAAGCCCGAGCCGAGGCCACCGCCGGTCTCAACCTTGACGACCGCCTCACCCATCATCTTCGAACCTTCGGCAACCGACAGCTGCGGCAACTCGGCCTTTGACCAGAGCTTCTGGCGAACGATGCGGCCAGTGCGCTGGCCGTCAACGGTTTCGCGGCGAAGCACCGAAGCGAGCGGCACACGCACGACATCGAAGCCGAGGTCCAGCAGCACCATTTGCTCGGTGGCGCGCAGCACGCGCCCCTGAAGCTTGCAACCATTACCGAGGTCAAGCACCTCGATTTTCTGGCCGCCTGGCTTGATGGCCGGCACCGACGGAGCGGTGGGCGCGGGATCTTGTAGAGAGAAGAGCAGTGTCAGAGTTGCCAGCAGCATTGTGTGAACAATAGATTACCGACCGGATGAACAGCAAGAGCTTCGCCATTCCGGCCCTTCTCGCCACACTCGCTACAGCGCAGAGCACCCCCCCACCGATCCCCGTCGCGCTTCGTGCCCGATTCGGATTCACTGGGCCGCTCGTGCACAAAGTTGGGTTTGGCATCAACTCGCTCAGAATCGGTGACATCAACGGCGACGGACGCTTGGAAGCCGTGGTCTTTGATAGCCGCCGCGCCCGGCTGGTAGCAGTCGGCGTCGTCGACGGCGCCACAACCAACACGACAATTCCGACCGGCGGCCAGATCTCGGCCTTCGAGCTCGCGGACTTCGCCGGCAACGGTCAAGCGCAGGCGCTGATCGTCAACAGCCGCGGCATCATATCGTTGCGCAACAAAGACGGCAGCGAAGCCACCAAGCCGATCGATCTCGGCCTCGGCACGCGTGGCCTCACGCTCGTGGCTGGCGACCTCAACAACGATGGCAAGCAAGACATCGTCGCGTTGGCCGGCAACAAGATGCGCGTGGTGACGAATGTCGCGAGCACGCCAACGCTGCTGCCAGTCGAGCCGACCGAGGACAACCTCGACTACGTCAACCTTGTCGATCTCGACGGCGACAAGAACCTCGACATGACCTGCATCGCTTCCGGCGGTCGCATGAACCTGCGCATGCGCCTTGGCAATGGCGACGGCACGTTCGGTGCTTGGCGGATTGCGACGGTCGATCAATTGCAATCGTTGTTCAGCGGCAAGCTCGCCGACGGCACGCCGGTGATCGCAACGGTCGAAGGCGCTACGCGCCGCGTCGCGATGCATCGCTACCAGGATCACGGCGACCTAGCGGCACCGCTGTGGTGGGCCTTCGGCGAAGGCGACAGCACCAAGACGCCGCCGTTCGCAGTCGGCGATGTCGACAACGACGGCGATGATGACGTAGTGCTGTTCCCCAGCCAAAACGCCCAAATGGTGGTCTATGCGTGGCAGAACGGCACATTCGTGCGCAGCCAAGTGCCATCACTTTCAGGCGTCACGTCGGTCGCGATTGGCGATGTCGACCAGGACGGCAAGAACGACCTGGTGATGGCGAGCCTGGAAGAAGAAGTCGTCGCATGGTGCTCCGGTGCCTTGCCGCTGAACCAATTCCCAGAGCAGCTTCCCTCGAGCGACCTGCCGGTCGCCGTCACTGTATCGCCGACCGGAGGCGTGCTCGCGTTGACCCGCGACAAGCGTCGCTCGGCCAACTTGCTGCTCGTCAAAAAGGACACTGAGCCAAAGACGCTGGTCAAAGTCGGTCGCTTGTCCGCGGACCCGGTGCGCATGATCGCCGCCGACGTCGGCGACACCGAAGGCATGGAGGTCTCGTTCGTCGTGCCAAGTGACGGCTTGCGCGCGCTGACGATCACCGGCGACGATCCGAACAAGGAAGGCGAGGAAGTGACCGCCGGCTTCACCGCGAAGATGGCCGACGGATCCTTGATGCTCGGCCAACACGAAGGCAAGCCAGCACTGATCGCCGTTCGTGATCGCTTCGTGCGCCGCTTCCGATTCGATGCCAAGAACCAGGTGCGCGTGCTCAACCAGAACAACGGCCCCGATGGCGTCACCGAGCTGTCGCTCGCGTGCGAACTCGGTGACGACCAGTGGATGTTCTTCGATAAGAAGAGCAACAAGCTGCTGCGCACCAAGCCGGGCCAACCGGACGCGAGCGCCGAAGTGCCGCCGCTTGGCTTCACCAACCTCGTGCCCCACAAGGGTGCCGCTCTGCTGATCGGGGCGCGCGGCATGCTGCGCGTCTCGTTTGACACTGGCCCGTCACTGCGCCCGATCGCGACGCACGAACCGCCGACGGAGCGCACCTATTATTGGTTTGGCAAGACCGGCGACTTTGACGGCGACGGCATCCCGGACCTGGCCATGGTCGACCGCCGCCTCCCAGGTGTACAGATTCTCGCTGGCGGCAAAAATGGGCTGACCCGTGCCCTGGCAATCCCAGTTTTTGAAACGCGCCCAAGCGAAAGTCCCGACAGCGAACCGCGTGCGTTGGCTACTGGCGACCTCGACGGCGACGGTTTGTGCGATCTAGTCCTGATCGCACACGACCGCATCCTGATCTACCCGCAAGACAAGTGAGTAACTTTATGACTATGACGCGAACGATGACGTTCGCCGCGCTCGGCGCGGCCCTGACAACTTTCCTCCCGGCACAGACGGCTTCGAAGCCCACCGCCAACCGCTTTATCCCTGAGAACTCGTCGTTCGTCGTGCGCATCGCGTCGCCGGCCAAGTGGCGCAAGCAGTTCGGCCAAACGCAGGTCGCGAAGCTTGGCGAAGCCCAGTCGCTCGCCCCGTTCGTCGGCATGATTGGTCAACGCTTGGAAATGGGCATGGGGATGCTGCGTGATAGCGGCCTGTTCAACGCCGAACTGGCAGAAGGCATGCTCAAAACGTGGATGGGCGACATCGTCATCTCCGTGCAAATCGATTGGGATGGCTTCATCGACGCGATGGATTACGGGGAAACCCCGCCGATGAGCTTCGTCGTCGCACTGACTCCGGATGGCAGCTTTGATCTCGGCGCCGTCGCCAAGGAACTCGATTCCTTCATCGACAAGTCCGCGCCCAAGGGCGAACTCAAGGACCTGATTGTTGGCGACTTGCTGATGCGTCGCATGGACAACGGCGGCGGCATGCCTGACGTTGCCATGCCGATGCTGATCGATGGTCACATCGTCATGATCGGTGGCACCAAGCTGGACAAGGACGCCGTCAAGCTGATCGCCAGCGACGCGCGCTTCGCGGTTCAGGACACTGCGCCGCTGTTCGTGCATGCCGAGATCGGCCGCCTGATGAGCACGATGATGGAAGCGGACGCCGAAGGCGCACCCTTTGATCCTGCTGAAATGATGGGTCTGATAGGCCTCAGCGCGCTTGAGAACATGACCCTGAGCATCAAGCCCGACGGCCAGCGGGTCGCCGGTGAAATGCACATCGGCATGAAGAAGAACAATCGCGGTCTCTTCGGCATGCTCGCCAAGGGCAACCAACAGCCGAAGTTGCTCGGTGCGATTCCGCCAAACAGCGAATCATTCTCGGTCACAGCCATGGACCTCAACGCGGTGTTCGCGACGGTCAAAGATGTCTGGGGCCTCGCCAAAGACTTCGCGCCGATGACGTTTGATGACGCGATGGGGATGTTCACCGATGCCACCAAGGTCGACTTCAAGAAGGATCTGTTCGACAACATCGGCAATGAGATCCTCATGGTCCAAGATCCCGACGCGATGAAGAACATCGACCCGGACGAGATGGAAGACAACCCGATGGCGATGCTCGCGGGCACCGTCTACGGCATCGCGCTCAACGACGGCGCGAAGTTCAACGCCGCGATGGACACGATGATTCGGTCGCGTGGCATGCACGTTGGCCGCAAGACGGAGACCTACGCAAACGCCGAGGTCCACCGCATGAAGCTGCTGGGCATGGTCGATATCGAATACTCGATCAACAACAACCTGTTGCTGATCGGCATCGGCGGCGGCGAAAGCACCAGCCGCACCCTGCGCGACATCATCGACACCCGCACCAGCGGTGAAGCGACGACCCCCGAGGTGCTCACCAAGCGCGCCGGCAGTTTTGCTCCAGGCTGGAACAGCATCGGCATCAGTCCAATTGGCGCGATGCTCGAAGGCGCCATGGCTGCCATAAAAGCCAGCGGCCAAATCGACGGAGAGATGGAAATGGCCATGGGGATCGTTCGCGGCGTAGTCGCCGACATGAAGCGCCTCGGTATCGGCTCGATGATTCAGGCGTCCTACTGCGACGACAACGGCTTCACTTCAACCTTCCGCTGGTAGTGTCCAGCAAGCGTGCGTGCGGCTCCGACCGCACGCCAACGCTTGTGTTCACGGCGCGTAGAGAGAGTCCGCGGGAAACATCCGAAAGCCGCGTGCGCCGTTAAATAGGTCGTTGTTAGCCGTCGGCCGGGGGCCTGCTCCCCCGCCGAAAACGACGCCACGTTGCCGACGACGAAGCCACCAGGGCCATCGGCGACGTGCTGGGCCCGGCGGCAACTGCTGCCCACGGATCGCGGCCCTCGATGCGATGATCGACATCGCAATCCGCCCTGGTGGCCAGACAACTCCGTGCCGGCTACAGTTCGATCCATGGTTCGCACATGGTGGCTCAGCGCTCTCTTGATGACTGCGGTTAGCGCCCAGGAGTCCGAGGTCCACTCGCCCACGAGCACGGCGGAGATGATGCGCATCCTCAACCGCCTCAAGCCAAAAGACGGTTGGGACGCCACGCCGCCAGGAGTGACCGGCGATCAATGGAGCTACTACAGCAGCCAGTTCGGCATGGCACCCAAAGGCAACAAGCCGGACGTCACGCGCATCGGCTTAGGCCAAATGCTGTTCTTCGACAAACGCCTGTCGCGCGACCGCACCGTCTCGTGCGCCACCTGCCACGACCCAAAGAACGGCTTCGGCGACGCCCGCAAAAAGTCGATCGGGATCGATAGCCAGACAGCCGCGCGCAACGCGCCGACGATCATGAACGCCGGCTTGCAACGCAGCTTCTTCTGGGATGGCCGCGCCGCAACGCTCGAAGAACAGGCTGCAGGCCCGATGCTGAACCCTACCGAGATGGGCATGCCCAACCGCGCAGCTGTCGTCGCGCGTGTCCGCGAAGTGCCAGAATACGCAGCTCTATTCGAACTGGCCTACGGCCGCGCCCCAGAGTTCGAGGACATCGCGCGCGCCCTCGCCGCGTTCCAACGCACGCTCGTGTTCCTCGACTCGCCGTTCGACGAATACCGAGCCGGCCAGGAAGATGCGATCTCCGACGATGCACAGAACGGCTTCGAACTGTTCCGCAAGCACTGCACGGCGTGTCATCCGGTCAGCCTTCGTCAGCCACTGTTCTCGGACGGCAACTTTCACAACGTCGGCATCGGCTTCGAAACCCACGACCACCAAGCCCTCGGCCGCGCAGCATTTCCAAAGCTGCGCGCCGGCGACCGCGACCCGTCAATCGACACATCCAAAGTGATCAGCAAGTACGGCGAACTAGGCCGAGCCCTGATCACCAAGCTCGAATACCAAGTCGGCGCCTTCCGCACCGCCCCCCTGCGCAACATCGGCCTAACCGCGCCCTACATGCACGACGGTTCGCTCGAGACGCTGTGGGACGTAGTCGATCACTACAACCAAGGCGGCACGAAGAACACGTGGCAGGATCCGCAGATCATCGTGCTTGAGCTAAGCGATGCCGAGGTTGACCAGGTCGTAGCCTTCTTGTTCACCCTGACAGACAAGAGGTTTACAGCCGAAAACCAGCGCGCCTATGAAGCGCAGCGCCCGCGGGTTCTGCGAGCAAAGACCAAAGGCACGAAGTAGCGTTCACGCGATTACGGTGCCAGGCACCTTATCCATTGGCATCAACACATTGCATCGGCGGTCGTTTACGTGCGCCGCCATACGCAACTTGCCCCATCCGTAATCGCAATCTTCGTAGCGCCACACTGCATCGGCAAGTGCTGCCTTGCAAACCAGACTCGCAAGCGGCATAGCTAGCACCTCGAAAGGAACGACGAAGAGCTAGTGAGTCAGCGACCAGCCCTGCAGTGAACGAATGATACACGTATTACGCACAGCCAGTTTACTGGCCATTCTCTCTGCCGGATCGTGCATCTCGACGTCACACCGAGGACTACGAGAAGCGTTCGATCGCTCGCCACCGTGCTTTCAGGACCAGGAGAATCAAGCGAATGGCACGAACTGGAGCGTCGCCCACACCCCTGTCCCCGGAGGCGGGGAGGGCTGGCAAGTCCGCCCGTTCGTTAGCCTCAACGAGTTCGATGTCGACATCCGTAATAGCGCCACATTGCCGCCGTCCCTAGAGTCCGTACGGTTCCAAGACAACGTCAAGATGCGACTGATCGGACTGGAAGGTTCAGTTGACGTCGGCCCTGTAGTCTTGAGTTGCGTTCTCGCGGCCCCTGATTTCGAGGATGACCGCTCACCGGGGCCGGACACAGATAACGGAGCCTACTTTGCTATGCGCGCTAGCCTGCCACTGCTATCGATAGATAAATGGATACTTGGCAGTTCTATTGAACTAGGCGCTCTGAGCAGTGATGTGACCAGTTCGTCAACTGCATCATCTGATCTCACCGCTCTATTTGCTGATGTCAGCCTCAACGCTGCGTACAGCGCGTCGCCCGATGCGCTTGCCGCTCTATCTCCCTATGGAGGCATTGGTCTTCGTGTTCTCGACGGTTTACAGGATTTCGGAGCCCTAGGAAATGTCGAGTTCGATGCGGCGCTGGCGTACGCCTTCGTTGGCATCGCACTGAATTGGCAGCCGACGGAGGACTTGGGACTTAGCCTTGAGTCACACGTGCTCGTAGGCCAAATCAACGGCTTCCAACTATCCTTCGTCGCAAGCTTCTGACCCCCGACACCACCATGAAAGCCTCATATCTCTGTGTCGCTATCGCTGCCACGCTCGCCCTGGCTAGTTGCGAGATCCCCCGGAAACCCAGCGCACCAGACCCCATCACGCAACCGGCAACCCCCGAACCCGCACCCGTCACGCCGCCACGCACAATCAAAGTCGTCAAGCAAGCTGCCGCAGACCAACACGATATTCGAAGTGTGGATGGGCGCCGTGCCGCTCCACTCTCGATCTTTGACGATGCAGGGCCGGCCAACCGCTCCATAAAGTATCGCTACGGCAACACGCCAGCTCCCATGCGCCCTCAGCCGGGCACTGTGAGAATCACAGCGACTCTTC
>JBNMNW010000238.1:0-9310 GCA_051278165.1 Planctomycetota bacterium
CGGCACTCGCCGCCCACAAGACGGCAAACACCGGTAGAGAGATCAAAGCCAGGGTTCGAAACGCAGCACTTTGGAAGCCCACGTTGTGCCAGGCAATCGCGAA
Source organism: Planctomycetota bacterium (assembly GCA_051278165.1). Classification (GTDB taxonomy): domain Bacteria; phylum Planctomycetota; class UBA1135; order UBA1135; family UBA2386. Next base: position 104 of record JBNMNW010000238.1, read on the forward strand.
CGCTCGCTCGGCTGTGCCGGCGACGTAGCGGGCGAACACGTCGATGCTGATCGTTGCCGCCAACACCAAGGTGGTGAAAATCTGCACCGCAGCCGACTCGCCCGGCCGAAGGAATACCGTGGACTGATCAGCGGTGCAGCCCGCTGGACAATCGACGCGAAACTCCATGTCGCCATTGACGGCGCCAACCACAGCCTCATTGCGTAGCTGGATCGCCCCCACGAACAACGCGGTTGTCGCCACCGGATTGAGCAGGATATCACCGCCGCCCAGAACGACCGCGGCAATGACAGCTGGCACATCGACCACCAATTGTCCGGAACTGCTTCGCTTGCAGCTGAGCAAGGCCAGCATGACGGTCAGAAAGATAACTACGCGGCGCACGTTCATGAATACTTGGGCGAGTTTGCGTAGGTTGACCCGCCAGGATTGTGGACAGATTCTAAACACGAGCCGCAAGGCTCTGGCGCCGACAAGCCGACGCCCCCACAATCCTCGGTCGCGGTGTTCGTAGGGGTACGGCCCGCCGAACCCCAAAACCGCAACCCCAAAGATCATGACCGAGACCGCAACCCCAACTCCCGAAGTCACCCCAGCACCGCAGGGTCCCGCCGAAAGCGTGATCATCCGGCCGTGGCCCAAGGTTGTATTCCTCTACCCGACCTTCGTGGTCGCGACGATCTTCTTCCTGCTCAGCTGGACCAACCTCGTCGAGCCGCGCATCCTCGGCAACGCGTTCATGGTCATCTGGTTGCTCAACCTGCTGATCTTCGCGTTCGACTTCTCACGGATCTGGACGATCGTGATGATCATCGGCGGGGCATTCCTGATCGTGCTGACCTTGTGGCTCGACCTCAGTGAATACGTCGGCAAGGTCGCCGGTGAGATGGATATCGAGTGCAACGCCCAATTCTACGGTTGGTTTAGTGGCGGCATGGGCCTCTTGCTGCTGATCGTGTTCGTCAACAGCCGCTTCCACTACTACGAAGTGAACGCGCGTGAGATCTTGCACCACCACGGCTACCTCGGCGACGTCACTCGCTGGTCCACCGAAGGTCTCGAGATGAACAAGGAGATCTACGACGTTGCCGAATACGTGCTGCTGCGTAGCGGCAGACTGATTTTCAGTCCGATGACTTCTAAGAAATCGATCGTCGTCGACAACGTTGCCAATGTGAATCGTGCCGAGAAGGCAATCAACGATCTGCTAAGCCACGTAGCTGTCCGCATCAACCAGCGCCCGGGTCCGGGCTAGTTCACGGAAGTGTCACACATACTGCTCGGTCTGGCCTCCTGCCAGGAGGCCAACGTTTCTGCTCCAGTTGTTCGCGCGCTTCTAGCCGCCGGACACGAAGTACGGATTGCCTGGTTCGGCTCGACCGCCGAATACGAGCAAGCCGCGGCGCTCGGCTTGCCGGACACTGACACCGTCATCGCCGGTGACTTCGACGACGACTCGCGCCTGCTACAGGCATGCGAGTTCTTGAACGATGAATGGCTGCAATGCCCCATCGTACTGAGCACTGGCTACGACGCATTCGCGGTGGCGCTCGCGGCGACTGCCCACGAACGTTGCGCCAAGGTCATCCGCCTCGGTGCAGGCGAGCGGCTTGGTGATGTTCGCGATGCCAAACGTCGTCGCGCCGATCACGCGGCTGACGCTCTCTGCGTCAGCACCGACACGCAACGCCAACAGCTATTGAACGAGGGCTTCGCCGACGACTGCATCGCGGTTGTTGGTTCGCTCGTGGCTCAAGTTCTTTCCGAACTGCCCAAAGCACCGACACCGATCGCACCCTTCGTGTGGCTGGCGCTCGAACACGGTGAGACGACCGAGTTCCACGGTGAAGAACTGCTGGTGCACTGCGAAGAGGCGGCTGGTAATTGCGGACTCGTGCTGCAACAAGCCAACTCCAGCATTCCCGCAACCGAGCAACTGACCCAGGCGAGATCGGCCAGCGTCATTGTGACTGACAGCGTCGGCTACCAAGAACTCGCCGCGGCCGCCGGCATCCCGTGCATCGTGCTGGCCCCCGCCGGCGCGCGCTGGGACTTGCTACTCAACGGTTCGGTGCAGGTCGTCGATCGCGCCATCGAACTTCGCCAAGCGATTCCTCAAGCGTTTGAACGGCAAGCAGCGGCGGTCGAATCCGAAGCCACTGTCGATGCTGCCGCGAACGTGCTGCAGGCCATCACTACGTGGCTCGAGGACAGCGACGCAAGTATCGACGTGTCGACTGGTATTCTGCCAAAGAGCACGCTGTCTCCAGGCACGCTACCTCCGGGCACGCTACCGACAGAAGCCAACGCAACCGGCCGCACCTTCGACGAATCCGAACTCCGCTTGCTCAATGCAGCGCTGCGATCGGGCACACTCAACTCAACCCGCGGCACGTTCGTCAGCCGCTTCGAGAGCGAGTTCGCCGAGTGGATCGGTTCTCGTCATGCGATCGCGTGTGCCAGTGGTTCGGCCGCCGTGCACTGCGCCATCGCAGCGGTCGGCCTATCGGCCGGCGACGAGGTGATCACGACCTCGATCACCGACATGGGGGCACTCACCCCAATCTTCTACGAAGGCGCTGTGCCGGTCTTCGCCGACGTCGATCCCGAGACCCTCAACGTCACCGCGGCAACGATCAAGGCGCAACTGACCGACCGCACCAAGGCGATCATCGTGACCCACTTGTTTGGTCGGCCATGTGAGATGAAGCCGATCATGGCGCTCGCGGCCGAACGCGGCATCCCGGTGATCGAAGACGCCGCGCAAGCATTTGGCGCAACCTATGCGAACGGCGCCGACAACTCGGTGGCTGACACGGCGATTGGCACGATTGGCAAGATCGGCTGTTTCTCGCTGCAGCAAGGCAAGCACATCACGACCGGGGAAGGCGGCATCGTCTGCACCGACGATGACGACGCGGCGCGACGCATGTTCCTGTTCGTCAACAAGGCGTGGGGCTACGGCGACAAGAACCCGGACCACTACTTCCCGGCGCTCAACTACCGAATCACCGAACTGCAGGGTGCGGTCGCATGCGCGCAACTCCCGAAGCTTGATGAAGTCGTCGCGCACCGCCGCATGATCGCCGCCGACCTGCACTCGCGGCTATCGCATCTCGAAGGCATCACCTGCCCGGAAGATCCAAGCAACGGCACGCACAGCTACTGGAAGTTCGCGTTCCGCGTCGACGCCAATGTCATCGAAGGCGGGGCCGTCGCACTAGGCAGCCGCATGCGTGCAGAAGGCATTGCCTGTGCTCCTCGGTACGTCGTCAAGCCAGCCTTCGAGTGCCAACTGTTTCGCGAGTGGCGCAACTCACCGGTCAGCTCGATGCCACTCCAGAACAACCCTCGCGGCCAGCGGGAAGGCGCGTTGTTCGACCGCGGTGACTACCCAGGTTCGGTGCAGGGTCTCGAGCAAGTCGTCGTGTTACCGATCAACGAACGCTATCGCCCCCACCACGTTGAGACCGTCGCCAACGCGATCGCCAAGGCGCACGGAGAACTGAGCGCAAACCTGAGCAAGAACCTAAGCAATGGCTGAGTGCCAACTCGCAATCGTAGGCTGTGGCGGCATCGCGGATGCCTATGCCAAAGCGCTGCAACGCATGCCCAATGCGCGCCTCTCTGCCGTCGTCGATCCCGACGCCTCGGCTCGAGCCCGCATCGCCGGTGACGATGGCTCCATCACGCAGCACACCGACATCGAGAGCCTTCCCGACGTGGATGCGGTGCTGGTGCTGGCGCCGCCAAACGTGCACGAGTCTCTGTCGTGCGCGCTGCTGCAACGCGGCATGCACGTGCTCTGCGAGAAGCCGCTGGCACCGACCGTCGCCGCCGCCAAGCGCATGCTGCAATGCGCCGAAACAGCGGGCCGCCGACTGATGATGGGTAGCAAGTTTCGCTACACGGCCGACGTCACCAAAGCACGCGCGCTACTCGACGAGAACGTCTGCGGCGACATTGTCATCTACGAGAACGTGTTCTGCTCGCACGTCGACATGACTCAGCGCTGGAACGCACAAGCCGAGATCAGCGGCGGTGGCGTCTTGATTGACAACGGCTGCCACAGTGTCGACCTAGCCCGCTACCTGCTTGGCCCACTGGCCAAGGTGCAGGCACAATTCGGCACACGGGTGCAACCGCTGCAAGTCGAAGACACGGCCCGCATGCTGTTCCAAAGCCAAAGCGGGGCACTGGGATCCATCGACTTATCGTGGAGCATTCGCAAGGAAACGGACGCCTACGTGCGCCTGCACGGCACCAAGGGCACGCTCGAAATCGGGTGGCGGGGATCGCGCTGGAAAACTACGGATGGCGAGTGGCAGGCGTTCGGTAGCGGCTACGACAAGATCGCCGCGTTCCAAGCGCAGTTGGAGAACTTCGTTTTGTGCATCAGTGGCGACACCGCAGCCGTGATCGGCGACACCGACGCGATGGCCTCCGTGGTCGTCATTGATTGCGCCTATCAGTCGGCGCAACAAGAACGCTGGGTCACGATCCCGGTCTGAACCACGAGCTTGTCATGAACGACTCCGTGCGCATCCACCCCACCGCCATCGTCGAGCAAAACGTTCGCATCGGCGACCGGACTAGGGTCTGGGATGGCGCGCACATTCGTCACGGCGCCAACATCGGCAGCGACTGCATCGTCGGCGAGAAGACCTACATCGCCTACGACGTCGTCGTCGGCAATCTGTGCAAGATCAACGCGAACGTCTACCTGTGCGCCGGTGTCACGCTGCACGACGGCGTGATGATCGCCGCGCACACGGTCTTCACTAATGACTTGCTGCCGCGCGCGACCGACCCGGACGTAGCCACGCTGCGTTCGAGCGATCCCGACGAAGCCACGCTGGCGACGACCGTTGGCCGCGGTGCCACGATCGGTGCGAACTGCACCATTGCACCAGGACTGAGCCTCGGCGCGTTCTGCATGGTCGGTATGGGCAGTGTCGTCACCCGCGACGTGCCAAGTCACGCGCTGGTCGTCGGCAATCCAGCGCGCATCACCGGCTTAGTCTGCGCCTGCGGCAAACTCGTCGCGCGGGCAGACAAGGCTGGCCAACTGCCAGCCGGCACGCACTCGTGCGAGTGCGGCCGCGACGTTCCATCGCCGTAATTGGGCGCCGCCGCCAGTCGTGCTGCAGCGGGTCGTGCTGCAGCAAGTCTCACTGCCGCCACTGCACTGCTACGACTCAGGATCTCGCCGCCCAAGCCCAACCAGCTCAAGCCCTACTAGCTACTGGCCCAAGTAGTTGCTTGGCATGCAGTAGACCCACTTGCTCCACCGATCATCGTCGGCGACAGGTCCAAGCAACAATCCGCCATATTGCAGCGCCTTGCTACGAACCGTGCCATCCGACGTGAAGTCGGCGAGCAGGTGCAGGCTGGCCGTCAAGAACGTGTGCGCGCCGCCGAGCGGCGAGTCGCCAAAGTGCGCGCCAACCGACAAGTTGTCCCAGTTATCCGCAAGAACCGGGGTGCCGTTGTGGGTCGCCGGCACGTAGTAGCGCAGGCCCTGATTGATGAACCCGAACGTCGGATGGTTCATGCTCGTGACCCACGAGTATTCGACGGTCTCGACCACGTCCTCAGCAATCTCCAGCAGCAACGGCACATCGAACGCCCGGTAGGCCCCCAGGAAGCCGTAGATCACGGCTCCGTGTTGCCACGGCATGAAGAACTCGTTGTTGAGCGGATACTGCGTCGTCGCGTAGTTCGGCTGGAACGTCATCGCCCGGCTCGCGTGCTCCTTGTGACGCTGCGGCTCAATGATCTCGTTGAGGCGGCGCATCGCATAGGTCTTCAGCGACTCATCCTGCGTGGCCTGATAGATCTGGGCGAAGCCCTGCATGCACCATCCTTCTGCCCGCGCTGCCTGCAGGTCTTGCGTGTAGTAGTAGGTCATGCGCATCGTGCCCTTCAGGCTCTGGCCGAGGTTGCGCAACTCTTCCTTGGCCCACTCGTCGCCACTCATCGTCCAGTAGTCGAACAGCAGGTCGGTCGACCAGTGCTCATGATCAAAGTGCTCCCAACCATGAGCGCGCGACTGGCCGGTGCTCAGCGTGCGATACGATGGGTAGGGATCGTTGTCGCGCAAGCGCTTTCGACCGAGGTGTTCACCGGGCACGATCAGCATCGGTGTGCCATCCCAGAGCAGGATCTGCTCCTCGGCACCAACTTCAATGCCCCACAGATGATAGGGACGCATCGCTTGCGCCCACGCCATCTGCTCGAGTGCTTCGAGCAATCGATGGTGCTGGCCCTGGATAGCGTGCGCGAGTTCGGGACTCAGCGGGTGGTTGCGCGGCGTGCCTGTCGTAGCGGTCGCCAGCGCATCGCCACGACGGCCCCAGGTGCCAAACCAAGAGTAGTTGTTCCAACTTTCGTAGGCGCCATAAGCCAACGCGCTGGCGTTGCTCGGACCAGGAACAGGACCGCCGAGCAGGCCCGCCGCGGCAGTTTGTTCCCAAGCCTGCTGGCTAGCCAACGCAAAGATCGGCTTCTCGATTAGGCCAGTCGCCGTATCTTGCCAACGATCCTTGTCGACCTGCGACGCGCCACTGGGCTCGAAGCGCAGGATGAAACGATAACGACGCGTCTGGGCATCCCACAGGTAGGTGTCCTGCATGACGCGGAAGCCATTGTAGCCACCAGACATCGAGACTGCCGATTGGATGGCTTCGCTGTTCTTGCGGTACGGCATGCACTCGGTGGCGCCCTTGCACAAGAAGTAGGCGCCACGCACATCCGCGTTGCCGAGCGCGACCAGGTTCGGGTCCGTATTACCCGATGGCTCGTTGTCGGCGCCGAGGTAGTCGTTGCCGAGCACCCAGTCAACGACCACGAACGGCATATCGCGGAACTCGGTAACGTAGTAGGTCGAGCTCAAGTAGTCGCGGCCAATGCCCGGCGCGGACACCGGCATGTGGTAGGTGCGGTGGCGGCGCGTCTCAACCAGCGGCGACGTGCTCAGCACTTCGCCAGGGCCGGTTGCGAAGCTGCGATAAGGAACCTGGAACGTATCGCGAACCTCGGCGCCAAACTCGAGCGACGAGAACTGTTCGACCCAGGCATTACGGGTGAACGCACCGGTCAACGCCGGCTCGTCGCGGGCGACGGTGTACTGCTTGGTTTGCCCCGCCGCAAACTCATCGGTGAACTGCGCCTGCGCCACCTTGACTCGCCCGTCCGACCACAGTTGCAGTGGCTTCCACGCAGTCTGATGACCACTCACCACCATGTTGTCGAGATCGCTCGGCAGATAACCGCCTTGCGGGAACGGCACGGAAGCGCGCACGGTTTCGGTGCGCGCTTCCGCAGAGTCATTCGCTACTGAAAAATCGAGCACAATCGCAAGTGGATTGCCGGAGCCGCCAGGGCCACCCGCACCGCCACCGCCACCGGGATCACCGCCACCGCCGCCGCCACTACCGCCACTGCCACCGCCGCCACCGGGGTTCTCAGAGCCGCCAGTCTCGCCCGAGCCAGCGCCGCAGGCTGCGAAGGCAAGCACGGCACACACCGCAAAACGGGGCCGAAGACCAGTTGAGGTCGAGCTAGAACTAGGAAGTTTGGTGCGTGTCATGAGTTGTCCTGCGAACACGTGTCCTCTACGCAGAGGCTCGCCGTGCTGGTTTAGAGATCGGCTTGGAATCCCAAGGTCTGAACCGAGACTCGCAAGTGGTTTCAAAGTGAGCTTGGCTAGATCGCTAACTCGGGCTAGGTTGATAGCACGCGAGTGTGGCGGAATTGGCAGACGCACGGGCTTTAGGTGCCCGCGAGGTAAAACTCATCAGGGTTCAAGTCCCTGCACTCGCACCACGTTTCCTTCAATTGAGCTTTTTGCGAGTCGACGCTCCCAGTCGACCTCCCAGGCGAACTGCCAAAGAAGCTCCTGTCACAGTTTCCAAATCTGATTTCGGTCATGCGAGCACGATGACAACGGCACACCCCGCCGCTAACGTCCCTGCTCGCCTGATCCCTTCGAAGCCCTCCTGAGACCCCATGACCCACGTAATCGCCGAACCCTGCATCAACGTTAAGGACAAGGCCTGCGTCGACGTCTGCCCGGTGGATTGCATCCACGGCAATGAAGACGACACTCAACTCTTCATCAACCCGGCGGACTGCATCGATTGCACGTTGTGCGTCGATGCTTGCCCGGTAACGGCGATCTTCGCGGAAGAAGACCTGCCCGGAGAGTGGTCGAAGTTCACCAAGATCAACCAGGACTTCTTCGCCTAGCAGCGAATCGCCTGGCGGCCATTGGTCGGCTGGGCGACACGGACCTCGCATGGCGCCCGACCGTTATAGCAGCCAAAACCGTTATAGCAGGCAGTCACGCGTCGCCGGCATCGGGGAACTCGGCCAAACCAAGCTCAGCAATTCGACGGTATTGATCGTTGGCTGCGGCGCCCTTGGCACGCACCTCGCCGACACGCTGGCACGCGCCGGCGTTGGCACGCTGCACCTCGTCGACCGCGACATTGTCGAGTGGTCCAATTTGCAGCGCCAGGTCTTGTTCACCGAGCAAGACGCTGCGCAGGAATTGCCCAAAGCGATCGCTGCCCGTGATCGACTGCTCGCCATCAACAGTTCCATCAAAGTGATTGGCCACACCGCCGATTGCTCTGCCGACTTCTTGGCAAACCTGCCAGACCGGCCAGACCTGGTGCTCGATGGCACCGACAACTTCCCAACGCGTTACCTGATCAACGACTGGTGCCGCCAACAGGGCATACCGTGGATCTACGCCGGCGCAGTCGGGACCGAAGGCGCAAGCATGGTCGTCACCAAGGACTCTGCATGCCTTCGCTGCCTGTGGCCGACGGCGCCGGCACAAAGCGACGTCGGCAACTGCGAGACCACCGGCATCATTGCGCCAGCGATCGCCGCAGTGACCGCATTCCAATCGGCCGAAGCTCTCAAATTGCTAATCGGCCAAACGCCGACCAAGGGCGTGTTCACCTGCGATGTGTTCCGCGGCAACTACAGCGTGCTACCAGTTGCTGATCGCCCCGCCGAGGACTGTGTCGTTTGCGCCGGTGGCACCTACCCCGCGCTGACGAACGAACCCGCCCAAGCCGTCACCCTGTGCGGCCGCGACGCGATACAGATCGACCCGCCGGACCGCCCGCCCATCGACCTCGAAGCCCTTGCACAGCAACTCAAGGACAGCGTCGAGGGCTTGGCACGGACGCA
>JBNMNW010000239.1:0-9305 GCA_051278165.1 Planctomycetota bacterium
GAAGGCGCCGTTGCGCTCTTCTGGTAGCGCGGCTGGTAGTGATGAGTTCAGTGCATCAAAGGCCGTGTTTGGATGCGTCTTCGCCAGTTGCGCCGCGACTTGCAGCATCGCGTGCTGGCTACCAGTCGCCAGTTGCAGGTCGGCGCGATATGTCTGCAGCATTGCCAGTAGTTTGGCGTCGTCGGTGGTCTCTGATTTGCGCAGTAACCAGTCGGCGAACACAGCAGTCAGGGCGGCATGGTCTTCTGCATTGCTCGCTGGGCCGCATGCCGCGAGCTGTGCTTGTGCCTCATCGAGACGGCCAGCCGCACAGTAAGAACGCATGGCGAGTATGCGGGCTGCGACGGATGCTCCCGTGGCAATCAGATCGTCACTGATGAATCGATCGGATGTGGACGGTGCGTCCTGCAGAGCCAGGCGCAGCAACTCGAGCTGCATCAGCGCGTTTTTTCCGATGCGCGGAATCGCGAGTCTCAGCAGATCACGGATCGGTTCGCCTGCGAGCTTCTTGGCTTGGATGGCCAGCGACAAGGTAGTCGGGTTTGGGTCGATGGCCCGGATTGTCACCGTGGCGGTGCGCGATGCTTCTTCGTATTGTTTAAGAAGTAGGAGTGCCTGCAGCTCGTATTGCCGCGGAATGTCCGCGCGCGGAAAGGTGCCGATGGCGCTGCGGGCGCATGCCAGGGCAATGCCCGCGAAGCGACGGTCCTTGGTCGCTAGCGCGGCTTCGGCGCACAACACAAAGCCAATTGGATCGCGTACATCGGGAAGCGTGCGGCGCGACTCGATGCACTGCGTCAGCAGGCTGACGCCATCCTGTTGCGAGTTATCAATGGCACTGCGCGCGATGGTTAGTTGCAGCGGGAACAGCTCAGGGTGCTCAGGGTCGATGGTGGCGGCGTCTGCGATGGTAGCCAACGCGGCCGCAGTACGTCCCAGCTTAAGCAGGTAGCGGGCCGTGCGAAGTTGGGGTGCCATCGTGTCGGGCCGCCCGTCGCGCCAAAGCGCCAGTGCCTCAAGGGTTTCTTCCTCGCTGGCGCCGCGGTTGATCAGGCTGTCGATCAGTAGCGGTGCGAACTCTGCTACGAAGTCGGGGCGGTTGAGTGGTGGCGGCACCGTAATGGCCGCGTTGATCACATTGCGCAGGCTGATTTCAATTTGCTGTGGATCCGGCTTGCTGCTCATCATGCGGCGCGTAGCCATCGATAGGTGCAATGCCAATCTTGCGAGGTAATCGGTCTTGCGCAGCTCGGTGATGACTTGGCTTGCCGCGCGTAATTCCGTCGTATCGCGCAGTTGCCATGATGCCAGCGCACGTGTCAGTGCGAGTTGTTCTGACTTGTCGCTGAGTTGATCATTCGCCCAAAGCGTTTGGATTTGATCCGTTGGCATCCAGCGTTCGCTGGTTGCGATCGCCGCTTTCGGCAAGTTGTTTTGGATGCGAATCCAACTCGCCAGCACACCGCTCTCGGTGACGTAGGCGTGATCGAACATGCGGCGTTGGATTTCGCAATCGAACAGTAAGTCGTCGAGACGGCCGGATTGTTCCAGCGCGATTGCGACCGCCCGGAATGCGGCGACTGGTTCGCCGCCGAGGTCGAGGCTCGATTGGAAATACCCGAGTGCTTCTTGGATGCGCACACGCAGTTGTTGGGCCTTTGACCAAATGTTCGGCCACTGCAGCAACAGGCGTGGTTCCCGGCCGAACAGTGCTTCGAGCTGGACCCCAGCACGCTTGACCTTGGCGTCGCCAGTGGGGCTATACAGATAGGTCAGCAGGATGGCGTGCGCTCGTTTGTGTTTGCTCGTGCCGAGCGCGCGCTCCAGCGCTTGCAGCAGTTCTTTCAGCAGCGGTTGGTAAGCCGTTTGGCCCGCTTCGCCGGCGAGTTCGAGTCCGCGGTTGTGATTGGGGTGACTCTTGAGGAACTTCTGTGACTCAAGCAGAGCCATGTCCCCTTGCTTGTCACTCGCCAATAGCCTGATTTGGTCAAGCAGCAGGTCGACATCATTCTCTAGGCCGTGGCTAAGCAGCTCGCGAACGTCCTTCAGTGCGCCAGCGGGATTGCCAAGCTTCGAGTGCGCTGTTTGACGCAGTCGCCACAGTTGCACCATGAGAGCCTGGTTGTGCGCGAGGCTGTGTCCGAGCTCGGCTTGGTCGAGATCCGAGATGACTTCGGCATACAGCCCTGCCGCAAGTTTGGCTTTGGTCTCGCGAATGGTGTCTTCGGGGCCGTGCCAACCAAGGAGTGCGTACGCAACGATTCCTGCCAGGGTCAGTAGCCCGCAGAACAACAGAGTAAGGAGGCTCTTTTTGAACATGCCGTGACTCCGTTATAACTCGTTTGTGGTGGTTGTGACCATCAGCGGATGCCGAGCTTCTTCAGCTTGTGGAACAACGTGCTGCGGTTGATGCCGAGTACGGCCGCGGCACGTTCTCGATTCCCGTCGCAGAAGGTCAGTGCCTGCTCGATGATTCGCCTCTCGGGTTCGAGCAACGCTTCCTTTAGCGGCAACGGTGGACCGACATCATGTGCATCAACTGGCATGCCAACGGCGCCGCTTGGCACCGCCATGGTGGCCGGCAAGTCGCTGCGGTCGATGACGCTCCCGTGGCACAAAACGACGGCGCGTTCGACGACGTTCTCCAGCTGCCGCACGTTGCCCGGCCACGGTGCCTGAATCAGTGCCGCGACCGCCGAATCGGTGAATGCGCTCGCGTTGCGGCCATGTTCTTGACGGAACCGGTGCAGGAAGTGTTCGGCTAGCGGTTGGATGTCGAGTGGCCGTTGGCGAAGTGGCGGCATTTCGACACAAACGACGTTAATCCGATAGTAGAGATCCTCGCGAAACTCGCCGTCGGCGACCGCCTGTTCGAGGTCCTTGTTGGTCGCCAATACGATTCGTACATCGACGGGCAAGGTCTTGGTGTCGCCGACCCGCTCGATCAGTCGATCCTGCAAGACCCGCAGCAGCTTGACTTGAAACGCTGGGGTCGAGGTGCCAATTTCGTCGAGGAAAATCGTGCCGCCGGTAGCCGCTTCAAACTTGCCAATTTTATCGCGGATGGCGCCGGTGAACGAGCCCTTGACGTGGCCGAATAGTTCCGACTCCAGCAGGCTCTCTGGCAGCGCGCCACAATTGACTTCAACGAAGGGCCCGCTCTTGCGATCACTCAGCTGATGCAGTGCGCGTGCCAGCAGCGTCTTGCCGGTGCCGGACTCACCGGTGATCAGCACCGTGGTGCGGGTGTCGGCCACCGCTTGTACGGTTTTAAAGATCCCCTGCATGCGCGGGTCGGAGCCGATCACATTGTCGAGCCGCAAGCGGTCATCGAGGGCTAGTTTCAGCTGTTGGTTCTCACGCTGCAGCGCTGATTTTTCAAGTGCGCGATCGACGGCGAGCAGCACCTGATCCTTGGCGAACGGCTTGCCAAGGAAGTCGGCGGCGCCCATCTGCATGGCCTTGACCGCGTCCTGCACCGAGCCAAACGCGCTCAATAGCACGACCGCGGTTTCCGGGTGTCCGGTGCGCACCTTTTTCAGCAGTTCCATGCCGCCGCCACCGGGCAGCGACAGGTCGGCGAGGATCAGGTCGATCTGGCCGTCATACACGGGTTCCATGGCCGCCGGCAGGTCGTTGGCCGCGCCAAACTCGTAGCCGCGTTCAGAGAGCAACGCCTCAAGACTTTGTTGGGCGTGCGGATCGGGATCGGCTACGAGGATTCTGGTCATCAGGGTTGGTGGTCGCAGGCCTGCGACGGTCGCCGGAATGCGACGGCTTCGTCCTTATCGGCAGACACCATGGGACGCCTTCAGTGCATGACGGCCGGTGCACGAGGTCCCTGGATGGCGTAGCCTGCGGCCCAAAGAATGTCGTGGTTACGCCCCGGTCAATCGACGCAACCTGCGTCTCAGCCTCAAGAACGAGTCGGTGATGTGCTCGCCGAAGTGCGTTCGGTCGAGGTCCGTGCTGCGCGCATGTTGACGGATGTTTTGTCGGGCGGCTACCGATCTAGCTTTCGCGGCATGGGTGTCGAGTTTTCCGACGTACGAGAATTCGTCGAAGGTGACGACCTGCGTTCGGTCGACTGGAACGTCACCGCGCGCGTCGGCCGGCCATTCATCAAGCGCTTCGTTGAAGAACGCGAACGCACCTTGGTGTTCGTGCTCGATCTGTCGCCATCGATGGCCAACGGGCTTGGCGCGTGGTCGCTGCGGCAAGCGGCCGCTCGCTACTGCGCGATGCTCGGCATGATGGCGATCGACAACCATGATCGTGTTGGCATGGTGGCCGGTGGGGCAGCTGCACCACGGTTTGTGGTGCCGCAGTCTGGTGGCGGCCATGTGCTGCGCGTGCTACGTGATTGCATCGAGAGCCCGTGTGGTCCCGGCGCCAACCTCGGGGACCTGATCACGACCGTCAACGCGCGCGTCCGTCGCCGTTCGGTGGTGTTCGTCTTGTCAGACTTCTTGACGCCCGGTTACGAGCAGGCGCTGCGGCTTAGCAGTCGTCACCACGATGTCGTCGCGGTGCGCTTGTTGCCGCGCGAGTTGGTGGCTCCGCCGCGGCGGTTGCTGCGTGCCGTGGATCCGAGCACTGGCAAAGAACAATTGTGTGACTTCGCCAGCGAACCGTTCCGCCAAGCGTGGTTTGCGCGCGTCGCGACGTGGCGTGAAACGCATGATGAGTTGCTTGGCCGTGCGCGCGTCGATGGCGTCGACGTGGAGGTTTCGGCGGTCGCCGACATCAAGCAGTTGGCGCAACCGCTGGTGACGTTCTTCAGTCGCCGTCGGCGGCGGGAGGCAGGTCGATGACGCGCCTCTTGCTCTTGCTAGTATTGGCGTGCCATCTGCCCGCCCAACAAGTGGCCTTAGGCAGCGAGCCGATCGTCTTCGGCGAAGCCTTCGAATTGACGGTCACCGCTGCCGCGGACTTCGATGCCGGTCGGTTGCTGCCGTTGGTCGTCGAACTGCTCGATCGCACCCCGACCGGCGCCGGCGAGCGTTGGCGCTTTGAGGCTCGATGCTACCAAGTGGGCGAGGTCACACTATCGCTCGACCCTGCCTACAAGTTGACGGTCGTGACGTCGTTGTCGGAGCCAGCGGGCGAGCTTGAGTGGCCCAGCGAAGGTTGGCTGCTCGAGCCAGAACAGGACTCGTCGTGGCTGCTGTTTGGTTTGCTCGGCGTCGGCGTCATTGGCGTCTTCTGCTGGTCGCGGTTCTTGCGATCGGCGCCGGCTCCGGTGCCAGCCGTTGTCACTGAGAAGGCACCGCCGTGGGATGCACTCGCCGCGCTGCGTGATCTGCAGCCGCCCGTTAGCGCCGGCTACCAACCTTATTACCAACAGCTGAAAGCGATCGTGCGTCGGCACTGCCACGCTAGGTTCCGCGTTCCGGCTGAGATGCGAACCAGTGAAGAGTTGGTGCTAGCACTAACCAATGCGCAGCCAACGCTGCGGCTTTGCCTGGCAACGTGCGATCTTGCGTTGTTTGGCGGCCTCTACGGCAGCAACCAAAATCATCAGCACGCCAAGGATCATGCGGTCGCATTCGTAGCGGCAACTGGCGCCGCCGTGACGCCCGCCGCAGTCGCGCCGATCGCAGGAACAGCGCAATGATTGCTGTGGTCGAAATTGGCCTGCAATGGCGGCAGCCGTGGTGGTTCGCGCTCAGTCTGTTGGTGGTTGCTGTGGTGGTGATTCGTTATCGCCATCGACTTCGCGTGGCACTCGCAACCACGTCGGTGGCCGCGTCGGCGCAGACCCCGTTGCCAGTGACGTGGCGCCAACGACTGCAGTGGCTGCCGGGTTGCCTGCAACTGGCGGGGCTGATGGCGTTGCTGTTGGCGCTGGCGCGACCCGTCGTGGTCGAGTCCGAACCACCGGCGCGTCTTGGTCGCGACGTCTTACTCTGCTTTGATCGTTCCTCGTCGATGGCTGCACTCGATCTCGATCCGGTGCAAACCAGACTGACGGTTGGCAAGCAACTGGCCGCCGAGTTTCTTCGCGGTCGCGTCGATGATCGCCTCGGCATCATCACCTTTGCGCGCTTTGCCGACCTGGTCTGTCCGCCGACTGCCGATCACTCAGCCGTCGCCGAACTGCTCGATGCTGTGCAGTTGGTGGCTGCCGAAGGTCCAGAAGACGCGACGGCAATTGGCGCGGCGGTGGGCATGGCGGCAAACTTGCTGCAACGCTCTGCGACCGTCGGCAAAGTCATCGTGCTACTGACTGATGGCGAAGAGAACGTCGCGACGGCCGGTGCCCCTGACCAGATCGCGCCGCTACATGCGGGCCAATGGTGCCGTGATCACGACATCCGCGTGCACGCCATCGCGCTCGGTCGCGGTGAGCTTGGTGCGGACGGCACGTGGCGCGCGTTGGATACGACTGCGGTGCAGCAGCTCGCCAAGATCAGCGGCGGTCGCTTCTTCCCCGCCGCCGACACCGCAACGCTGCGATCGGTCTACGCCGAAATCGATCGACTCGAAGCAGTGCAGTTCGCCGAGCCCGGCGTTCGCGTGATCGAGTGGTTTGCCGTGCCAACTTGGTTCGCCCTCGCGTTGCTCGCCATCGCACACGTGGTCCGCAACAGTCGCATGGCGGTGATGTCATGAACGTTTGGGCCCTGCAGCCGCCGTCCTGGTGGCCAGCTTTGTTGCTGCTGCCAGCGTTCTTAGTGTTCGGGCATTGGCTGGCACGCCGTAGTTATCGTCAAATCCGAGCAGAGCTCGGTCGCCGCGAACACGATCTTTGCGGCACTCGCAGCTTCGGGCGCACCCGTGCGGCCCTCGCGGGCTTGGCCGTGGTGACCATCGCGTTCGCAATGTTGCGCCCGGTACAGCCGGGCCGCGAAGCCCAGCTGGCTCCCGACGTCGTCTTGTGCGTCGATGTCTCGCGCTCCATGGCCGCCGGCGATGGCAACCCAACGCGCTTCGCCGCCATGCAGCAGCAGGTTCGCAATCTGCTGGAGCTCGGCATTGGCTCGCGCTACGCGCTGCTAGCGTTCGCTGGCGACGTGCAGGCGATCGCTCCGCTAACCGCCGATCGCGAAGCCATCCAGTGGTTGCTTGATGAGTTGGCGCCCGGCGCGATCGCATCGGGCGCTGGCGGCACGAATCTCGGTGCCGCGATCGATGCAGCTGCCGAGCGTCTCGAACGCGTCGGCACGCAAGGTGATGTGTTGCTGTTGACCGACGGCGAAGACTTCGCCGGCACCGCCGAGCTTGCCGCCGCCATCGCTTGCCAAAATGGTCATCGCGTGCACTGCATTGGCTATGGCACGACCGCCGGCAGCAAGATTGTGATCGATCAGGGCGGCGAGCAGGTGTTCTTGCAGGACCGCACCGGCCAAGATGTGATCACCCGTCTCGATGTCGACAGCCTCGCTGCGATTGCCGCCGCCGGTTCGGGCACGTTCCGCCACGATGCCAAGCCATCGGCCCTGGTCGATCTGTGGCGCGACACGCTCGTGCCATACGCTGCCGAACGTCAACTTGCTGCGTCCGATACCGATGTGGTGCAGCGCTTCACGTGGCCCTTGCTTGCTGGGCTGTTGCTGATGATGCTGCGCATGTGCCTGCCGGAGCGACGTCGATGAAGTGGTCCTACGTGTTCGCGATGTTGCTGCCCGGTGCGCTGCTGTTGTCGGCGCAGGGGGCGTCATTGCAGGGTGATGCTGGGTTGGTTGATGTAACGCAGCAAGGCCAGGCCAAATCATCGGCTGCCGACGTGTTGGCCGCAGCAGTTGCTGATTATCGCGCCGGCAAGTTCGGCGCAGCATTGGCTTCGCTGCAGGCAGAACTCGCGGTGCGCGGCGACGAGGCGGCGCCCGAAGTGCGGCTTAACGCGTCATTGTGTGCGCTGCGTCTTCTGCATAGCCGAGACGCCGAAGAACTCATTGCGCCGCTTGCCGACGACGAACAATGGGGGCCAGAGGCGGCGTTCGTGCTCGGTTTGGCATCCAGCCAACACGCCGAACGTGCCCTCGTGGCCGCCAAGCTGGTCGACGCAGAACCAATGGCGTGGGGCATGGCATCGCGCGCCGTGCAAGGTGCCGAGCTGCAGTTCCGTCGAGCCGTGAGTCTCAAACCAGATTGGCCTGAAGCCGTGCGCAACCTAGAGCGCACGATTCGCCGTCGCGCCGAGATCGAAGCGGATCGAGCTGCGGCGACGGCGCCGGATGCTAAGAAGGAAGACGCGCCGAAGCCCGAGCCGGACCAGCCACCAAAAAATCAAGACCAGGCTCCCGAAGTCGTGATCCCCGAGATCGCGGTCGCGGAGCTGACCGCGAAGGAGCTCACCGAACTACAGCAGCGCGTTCGCGACCAGCAGCGCCAGAAGGTGACAGGGCGTCAACAGCGTTCGCGCACCGGCTCGACGTCAGGGGATCGCGATTGGTGATGGAATTACGAATGAAGCAATTGGCTGCATGGACCCGGGTGGCACTCGCCGCCGTTTTGTTGTTGGCGGCGTCGCCAGCGCAAGAAGAGGCGCGCGTGTTTGTCGAGGTCGACTGCCCAAATCAGGCATACGCGTCGCAGCCCGTCGAGGTCGCGATCACGTTCGGTTACGACGAGGCATGGTTTACGGATCACGGCGTCTCGCTGTTCCGTCAGCAAGTCGATGTGCCGTTTCATGTCGACGTGCCATGGGTGCTCGCTGCCCCGGAGCGGGCGGTAACATTTGTTGCGGCCACCAACGAAGCGAACCACATGCGGGTCGCCGTCGGAGATCGCATCCTTGATGGCGTGGCCCTGCCGCCAGTGACTCGCGACGGCCGTTCCTACGCGCGCGTGCAGCTGCGGTGTCGTTGGCTGCCGCTCAGCGCGGGGCAATCCACAATCGCTCCGGTCCGGGTGCGCTTCGCCTACGCCAACGAGTTCCGTGAGAATTTACTGCGCGGCCGCGAGGCAGTGGACCAACAGCAGAGCACCGTCATGTCGGCCGCTGGCCAACTGCAGGTCGAAGCGCTGCCCGGAGACGCCCCGCCAGCGTGGAGCGGCGCGGTGGGTGAGTTTGCGATTCACGCAACCAGTGGCGGCGAGCAAATACACGTCGGCGAAGCCTTCCCAGTGGAAGTGACGATTCGCGGCGACGGCAACCACGAACGCTACGCGGCGTTGCGCCCACCAATGATCGATGGCTTCTACGTGCAAGGTGTCGTCGAGCGCCGCATCGATGGCGCGCGTCGGTTCGTGCTCGACGTGCTGGCGCTGCGTCCTGGGGTAACGACCATGCCCGGCGTGTCGTTCGTCGCCTTCTCACCAGCCGCAAAGCAATACGTCACGTCGACGAGCACGACGGT